>NZ_NKCO01000010.1:0-192717 GCF_002245615.1 Mycobacterium neumannii
CTGGTGGTGCCACCGGTGGTGGGTCGACTGGTGGCGCCGCGATCGGCGACGCCGGCGGTGGCGGTGGCGGTGGCGGTGGCGGTGGCGTTGGCAGCCCGTACGGACCGCCCGCGCATATCGGATTCGCAGGCTGACTGATGCATGCGGGATCAGCCGGGCCAGTGGGGATTCCCCCTGTGGGTGGCGGAGCCGCAGGGCCCTGCGGAGCAGGCGCATACGGGCCGCCCTGGCACACCGCGTTCGCGGGCTGGGTTATGCATCTGGGATCGTCCGGCCCAGTCGGCGGCCCAGACGGCTGGAGGGGCACCGGCGCAATGGAGGTTCCGCCGGAGGCGGGCATCGCGATTGCCGGACCGGCCGCACCCGTCGCGGCCACGATCGCGAGAGCGCCGGCCAGAGCACCTTTCGTCAGAGCGTTGCGGACTGCAGAGGCTCTGATCCAACTCATCTCTCGCTCCTCTGCGCGGCTAAAAGGAGTGACATGACGGCCAACGTTATTGACGCACCGGCATATTCGCCCATGCCTGCCTCCTCGATGGATTGACCAGGTCGCACGCTAACTCATCGAACTAGCTTCGACAGCAAATCAGGCAAACTTGCTTTACGAGCTGCTGATCCCGCTACCGAGAGTGGGCCCGTGATCGGTCGGTGCAGGGCAACATAGCGTTTGGCGTGAGCCTTGCTGTTGAGCGCGAAATGGCATTCCGGCAGCGAAAGTGCGAGTGGACGCTTGCTGGAATGCAATTCGCGGATAAGGGGGCCGGTTAGGTGGCGCGGATCCGGATGGGTCCGCGCCACACCGCGTTCGGGTCGAGCACCTCACCTTTCTGGGTGATCTCAACGTCACCGTCGCGGGCAAGGTCGCGAGCGGTTTCGCGGGCGTCGTCCATCAGGTCGCGCCAGTCGTCACCACCGACAACGCGGGCCGCATCCGAGGGGCAGATCGTCTTGTCCGGGCCGCGTTCACGGGAGAGCTTCAGGATCGTCTCGCGCAGCCGCTGCCTGGCGTCGGTGCTCACCGGCCGAACCCTACGCGTTACGCGCCCGCGCAGACCCCGGAGTCGCGGATCACCCCTCCATAGACGTTGGCGGTCGCGATGTTGGCGTTGATCTGCCTAGACGGCATCCGCTTCTTGATCTTGTCGCTGATCTGAGTGAACTGGTACCACAACCGGTAGATCGAATCCCCGTGGAACAGCGGCGAATACTCGCTCTGGTCCGGGTAATTGATGATGAACAACGTGTGCGCGCGGGGGTCGAGGAACGCGGCCGACTGGTCGAGATTGGCGGCGACGGTGTCGCCCGCCTGGGTGACCCCGGGACGCGACCAGTCGTCGCCCTGGTCGGCGAGGAAGCGCTGAAATCCGAACACCTGGCTCATCAGCTGCTCGTACTGCGCGTTGATCCACTGACATGATTCGCGTTGCGCGGTGATCTGCTCGGGGGTGACGCGGATCTGCCACAGGTTGTACGGGAACACGGTGTAGTCGGGCTGCCAATCCGAGGGGTACGGAGTGAGGACCGGCAGTGTCGGGGCGGCGGGTTCGGCGCTTGCCGCCGGCGCGAACAACAGCAGGCCGGTCACCAGTGCGGCAAGCGCCCGAATCATGCTCAGTTACCGCCGAATTCGGGGCGCAGAATCGGTGCGAGCGCCGACAGCGGGATGTGGGCCTGCACGGTGCCGCCGTCCATCGCCCACTGCGGGAGCCCCGGGCTGAAGTTGATCGGTCGATCGCGGCCCACCGGGTAGTCAGGCATGAAGAGGATCAGCTCATCTGGAGTGAGCGCCCATGCTTTGTACGCACCGGAAAACACCTTGTCGGGGGTCCAGCGGTCCGGGGTGAACGGATAAGTGCCAGGTTGGTGCGGCGGGGGTGCGGCGTCGAGTGCGGCGACGATGAACGGCGCACCCAGGCGCGGGATCTCGCCCATGTGGTCGACACCCGATTTGAACAGGTCTCCCAGTTGCAGCCGCCGGCCATCGGCGAAGGTGAAGGTGCGGTAGGCGTCGCTGATGATCGGCGCGTTCGGATGTGAGAGGGCGTCGGTACCGACCGTCCCCGAGTACATCTCGTGAAAGACGATCGTCATCGCGCCGCCATGCTGGAAGATCTGGAAGTGCTCCTCGCCGAAGCTGTCGTGCGCCGTCATCCTCGCGGCGTTGCGCCAGTTGTTCATCAGGTTGGTCAGATACTCGCGGATCGTCGGGTTGTCCACGAGATCGCCGGGCAACGCCATCTTGATGTTGCGCGTCGCCTTGCGCTCCGAGACCACCGACGTGCTGCAGAACTGGCCGTCCCACTGACCGCCCAGCTCGCCGCAGAATGAGGGCGCCGACGCAGACGCGGCGGGCGCGACGGCCACCATCGCGGTCACCATGGCCACCGCTGCCAGTGCCGGGCTCAGCAATCGCATCTCACGTCTCCTCACGGTCTTACGGCAGTTCGACTTTGCTTGCCCGCCAACGTCCGTCGACGTTCTCCATCGTCATCTTGATGCGGCTTCGATCGATGCGTGGATCGGGCACGTTGGTGTTGGAGACGGACTGGTCGACGAACAGCAGCACGACCACCCTGTCCTTGGCGGCGGACTGGACCGCCGATTCGAGCACCACCCCGTGAGCAGATGCTTTGTTGTCGATCAGCAATTGGCGCAGCTGGCTGCTGGATTGTGAGTACATATCCTTGAACTCGCCGGTCGCCCCATCGAGCACCGCATCGAAGTTCTCGTCGACCTTCGCCGAATCGATGCTCGTCAAGACCTGTGCGTAGGTCACCGCTGCCGCCCGGGCCTGTTCGCCGGCCTGCGCGACCTGACGCTCCTGCCACAGTTGCCAACCGAGGAATCCGGTTGTCCCGAGCAGTGTCACGAACGCCAGGACCAGGGCCCCGCGCAGTGCCGGGCGGCGCCAGTTGCGTGCGGCGGTTTCGTCGTCGCCGGAGTCGTTGCCGGAGTCGTCGTCGGCACGGATCTCGTTAGTGTCATCGGCCGGGGCGGTTTCGGACTCCGCCGTCTGGTCCCCGGCGCCGGGCTTGTCGGTCTCGTGGTCTCGGTCGGTACTCACGGGCATCGTCATCTCCTCACGGATAGGCGTCGATCAGCGCGGCGGCTCGATGGGAAGCGTCGGGCCGCCGTAGGGCGTCGGAATCGTGTAGCGCCCCTTCGGGGTTGGGTCCATCTGTCGGCCGAGGTCGGCACCCGGGGGCGGCCCAGCGGTGTCGTCTCCGGCGGGTCGTGGCGCGTTCTTGGCCCCGCGCACCAGGACTCCGGGGTGGTCGTCGCGGCAGTAGGTGTACATGAACGGTTCGGGGTAGTCCGCGTTCGACGGGGGCAGCTTGGGCGTGCCGTAGTCGCAGGTGTAACGGGGATAGATCTCGGCGGTCCCCCACAATCCGCCGCTGTGCATCGCGGCGCCGAGCGCGTCGAGCACCGATGTGCGATGTTTCGGGAACAGCGCGTTCAGCGCCGGCACCCGCAGGTAGAGCAACCGGGACGTGGTGCTCAGATTGCCCAGCAACTGCACCATGGTGTCGGAGTTGTCGATGAACAGGTTGTCGACGTGGTTCAGGACGCCTGGCGTCTGGTCGGTGAGCCGGCGATAGCCGTCGCGCATCTTGTTGATGCCGACGAAGCTCTCGCTGAGATTGTCTGAGGCAACCTCGATTCCGGGGTTCTTGTCGGCGACGAGCGTGAACACCACCTGGCTGGTGCGCAACAGGGAACTCGTCTCGGGCAGGACCGAATCGAGGGTGGACAACAAGAAGGTGCCGCCGTCGACGATGTCGGCCAGTTTCTGCGGACCGGCTTCGCTGAGGCTCAGTTCTCTTCTGATGAGTTCGAGTTTCTCGGTGTCCGCCTGGGCCAGCGCGCCGTCGGCGTTGGCGAGCAGCTCGGCCAGGCTGACCGGAATCGTGGCCCTGCCCTGCCCGACCACTGCGCCGTCCGCAAGGAACGGACCCGTCTGCTCCTCGGGAACGAAGTCGATGTACTGCTCACCGGCCGGTGAGAGCCCCGAGACCCGCACGTCGGACGATTTCGGTATCTGCGTCGTCGAGTCGACGGTCACGACCGCGTTGACGCCGCTGGGTGTGAGGTCGAGCCTTTCGACCCGCCCGATCCGCACCCCCCGCAGCGTCACGTCCTGATTGGGCAACAACCCCGCGGACGCCGGCAGTTCGACGGTGAGCCGGTAAGTCGACGCGAGCGGATTCACCTGCAGCGCACCGAACAACAGATACGCGGTGGCCACCACGAGCGTCATGACCAATGCCAGCGCCGACAACCAGGCACGGCGGCGGTAGCCGAGCCGGACGAGACCGACGATGCGGTCGGCGGCCCCGGCGATCATCGTGGAGCCTCGGCGGGTAGCGGGGCAGGCGACGGCGGTGTCGCCTGGGGCGCGGCCGGCGGCGCTTGCCCAGGAGCGGCGGCCGGCGGCGCCTGCCCAGGAGCGGCGGCCGGCTGGGGTCCATGCTGGGGAGCCACGATGATCTCACCGGGTTCCGTCGGGCTGGGGATCACCGGGACCTGCGGCACCCCTGGCCCCCTGCCCACGATTCGTTCCTGCAGCCGGAACAACGTGTATTGCAGTGTGCCCACCAGCTGATGCCAGTCGTGGCGTTTGGGCCCGTGCAGGCCTGGGTCACCGGCGTATCCGATATCGGGGATGGACCCGAGGACCAACCGGTCGACGCTGGCGTCCAGCGCGATCGAGCTACTGGTCAACGTCTTGAGGAACGGCGGCATCAGCCGGTTGAGCGCGTAGAGGGTGGCACCGGGAGCCAGTGCGACGTCGTTCCACGCGCGCGCAACGGTATTGGCGTCCGCGATGACGCTGCGGCCGCTGGTATCGGTACCCGCAATCGACGGGAACTTACGCATCTGGTTCGAGACATCGCCGAGTTGTTGTACGAGATCGGCGATCTGGGTGGTGTGGGCCGCCAACGTGTCGGTGGCCGGGCGGGCTTCGGCCATCACGTCGGCGATCACCTGGTTCTTGGCGGCGATCGAGTTGGCCAACCGCGAGGTCTCGGTCATCGCGGTCGAAATCTCGTCCGAACGCGCGTTGAGCGTGCCGAGCGTGTCGTTGGTCTTGCGGATGAGGGCGCCGAACGCCTGGCCCTCGTCACCGGTCGCCTTGCCCAGGCCGTTGATGATGTTGGTGAAGTTCCGCACCGCACCGCCGTTGACCAGGATCGCGGCCGAACCCAACACCGATTCGACCGTCGCCGCGGCCGTCGTCGACTCCAGGGGGATGGTGTCCCCGTCCGTGAGCAGCGGCGTGCCGGGTTCGACGGGGCTCGGTGGCTTGATCGCCACAAACACGTCCCCAAGCGGTGTGGCAGAACGCAATTCAGCGGTGCTGCCCTGCGGCAATTGCACCCCGTCCATGATTCGCAACGTGGTGACCGCGGTGTAGTTGCGGGCCACCATCGACTCCATCTCACCGACATCGGCGCCGGCCAACTTGACCTTGGCGTTCGCCGGCAGGTTCAGTGCGTTGGAGAACACCGCGGTCACCCGGTATCCGCCTGAGCCCACACTGGGTGCCGGCAGCGGCAGACTCGCCAAACCTTCGGTGGCGCAGCCGGAGACGACAAGGCACGCGCTCGTGGCAAGGGCCGCTGCCAGGCGGCGGTTCCGGACGGCGCCCATCACTTCTGCCCCATCGCGGCAAGCCCGTCGAGCATGTACGTCAACCCGAAATCCGGCCCGAAGTCCTGTAATGTCCCCGTGCTGCAACCCAACTGGCGCAGGCCCATCATGTTGCAGACCTCCTTGATCAACTGGTTGTCGAACAAGACCTTGTCAGTGACCACCTTCACCCGCAGGGCGCCGTTCTTCTGGTCGGCGACGTTGTACAGGTTGTCCAGGGTCATCGGCGCGAGGTCGAGGAACTCCATCAGATCGCGTTCATGGTCAGTGGTGGCGTTCAACACAATGTCGCCGTTGGCGACGAGATCCTTGATGGATTCCCGGTGCTTTTCCAACACTTCGCCGGTGTTGGTCAGCACCTCGTTGATCTTCTTACCGGTGGTGCCACTGCCGAGATCCTCGTCGGCCAGGATCTGACTCAGGGCCCGCACGGAAGAACCGAACTCCCGCATCATCGAGTCGTTGCGCGCCGCCGCCTCCGACAACGAACTCACGTTGCGCACTATGGTGGTGAGCTGATCCTTCGTCACGGTGCCGCGATCGGCGCTGAGCCGCAACGCGTGCGACAACTCGCCCAGTGCGTCCTTCATCTGCTGGCCGTTGCCGTCGACGATCGCGGCGCTGGCGTCGACTACGTCGGCGATCGGGCCGTCACCCTTCCCATCACCACGCAGTGACAGCGCAAGCTTGTCGAGAACGTCGAGTACCCTGGCGAATTCAACCGGTGTGCGGGTGCGGTTCAAACCGATGGTGTCGTGATTCTGCAGGGTGGGGCCGTCGCGGTAGGGCGGCGTCAACTCGATCTGGCGATCGGTGAGGATCGAGTTCGAGATGGTGGCGGCCTGGACGTCCGCGGGCACTTTGACATCCTTGTCGACGGTGAAATCGACCTCGACGTAACCACCCTTCGTGGTGATCTTGGTGACCTTGCCCACCGGCATCCCGAGGACGGCGACCACATTGCCCTCGTAAAGCCCGGCGGCGCTGTCGAATTGGGCGGTGACGGTGATGGTATCGAGCTGATCCATGGCGAACTTGACCACGACGACGGCCGCGGCCAGGGCCACGACGAGGCCAACGGCGACGGCCGCGATGATCTTGGACCTGGTGCTTTTCACACTCGCTCCTCGGATACCTGGCTCATTTGCAGTCCTGGTAGTACTCGAGCATGCCGAACTGTTTGGCTCGGCCGCTGATAGCGCACATCCAGGAGTCGACCAGCAGGCCGCTGGAGGCGTTGAAATCGATCGCATTGCCGGTGCCGGTGATGTTGGTCATGTTGCGTAATGCGACCGCTCCGGACTGCAGAATGCTGCGCACCATGCCGTCGTTTCGGCCCAGCAGAGTGGAAAGCTCCTGAAGATTGTCGAGCAGCTCCTCGAGCTCGGGCCGATCGTCGATCACGATGCCGCTCAACGTCTGAACCAGATTTGTCAGCCCGTCCATCATCGCCTGGAACGTGGCACGCCGCGCGACGAACTCCCCCAGCAACGAGTTGCCCTGATCCATCAGGCTGCCGATAGTCGACTGCTGGCGCCGCAGCGTGGAGCTGACCAGCTCCGTCGTCTTGAGTAGCTCGCCCAACTGGTCTCGGCGTTTCGCGATGATCGTCGACAGCGTCTGAGTGTTCTCCAACGCCTGCGGAACCACAGGGGGCAGGGTCTCGAGCTGGCGGCCGAGAATAGCCAGGGTTTCGGCGAACGCATCGGAGTCGACCTGCTCGTAGGTGGTGGTGACGTCGGCCAGTGCCTCCTGCAGGTCGTAGGGCACCTCGGTGTGCGTCAGGTCGAATGTGTCGTCGGGCAACGAACCTGGGCCATCGGGATACAGCGCGAGGTACCGCGATCCCAGGATCGTCGTGATCTTGATCGAGGCGCGCGAGTCCTCGCCGAGTACGACATCGTTGCGCACCTTCAGGCCGGCCTCGACATGGTCGCCCTTGAGTTCCATGCTCGACACCTCGCCCACCGGGATGCCGGCCACGGTGATCGGATTGCCCGGTTGCAGCGCCGCGGCCTGCAGGAAGCGTGCGGTGTAGTGGCGGTAGCCGAAGTCGGCCACTCTCACCAGCATCAGCGCCGCGATGAGAACCGAAACCACCGCGACGGCAACGACTCCCAGCCAGATCTTGCTGTAGTTCTCCAGTGGGCGCCGCCTGCGACGGACGGCAGTTGTTCGATCAGCCATTGGCCATATTCCTGCACTTCGGGGTGTATCGGGCTTTGTTGCCGGGGGTGGCCGCGTCGACGACGATCGGGGTCACGTCGTTGAGACCGGGGAAGAACGCGGTGCCGTCGAGGTTGCACGCGTAGGCGCTGGCATAGGTGCCCTCGCCGGTGATGCGCGCGAATCCCTTCAGCATCAGGGGCAGATTGGCGCCGACGAACGCCAATTGCGGTTCGATTTTGACCATGTGCGCGGCGAAACCCGGTTCGCGCTCGACGAGTTCGTTCAGCGAGGGGTAGACCTCGTCGGAGATCGTCGACAGCTGACGCACCACTTTCGCGATCGAGCCCATCGAATCCACCAGCTGGGGCCGCCGCGCGTCGAAGGTCGAGACCACCGACCGCGCTTGGCCGATGATGTGGTCGAGGTCGTCGTTGTGTCGGGCGAGGTTGGCAACCACGACGTTGAGGTCGGTGATCACCCCCCCGAGCTCCTCGTCGCGACCGGCGAAAGCGTCGGTCAGCTGCGCCGTCTGGTCGATCAGCGCCGTTATCGACCCCTCGTCGCCCTGCAGCGACTGGATGACACCTTTGGTGAGATTGTCGGCATGCCGCGGGTCGAGCACGCTGAACAGCGGTTCGTACCCGTTGAGCAGCCGGCCCACGTCGAACGACGGATCGGTCTGTTCGACCGGGATGACACTGCCTGCCGGCAGCGGATCGGGCGACCCCAGGTTGCCCAGCGACAGGCCGAGATATCGCTGTCCGACGATGTTCTGGTAGGTCACCGAGGCGACGGTGGTGCCGAGCAGCTGCTGCTCGCGCTGCACGACGAACGACACCTTGGCGTGTTTGCCCTGCAGGTCAATGCTTTCCACCCGGCCCACCCGGACGCCGGCCATTCGGACGTCGTCACCCTCGCGCAGGCCGAAGACATCGGTGAACACGGCGGAGTAGGGCACCGTCGACCCGGCCACGTCCCGGCGCAGCGTGACATAGACCAGCCAGGTCAAGGTCAACGCCACCACCATGAACAGCGACAGCCCGACCAGTGCGGCGCGATACTTCATCGAGCTCCCCCGATCACGGCTTCGGCGGGCAGCGGCGGCGCCGGTGCGGATGCGGCCGGTGGCGGCGCCTGCGACCGGGGCGGATCACCGGGTTTGGGAGCAACCGGCGCCACAGGTGACTGGTTCGCCGGCGGTGGCGGTATCGGCACCAGCGCGTCGTTCGCCGTTCCCGGCACCGGTGGTGCGGGCGACATCCACGGCGGCAGTGGCGGATTCGGATCGGCCAGACTCGGATTCGGGTTCACCAGCGGCGGACCCACGGCGATCAGGTTCCCGTTCTCGCCGAGCACCGTGCCCGGCGGCGGCGCCAGATCCTTGGGCGGTTGATAGTTCTGCGGCAGCAGGACGTCGGGCAACTCCGGCCGGGTCACTACCAGGGGTGCGGTGTAACAGCTGGGACCCTTCAGTTCCCCGTATCTCGGGCAGTCTGCCCGGGTGTAGGTGTAGCTCGGGGTCAGCGAAAAGTTCATCCGCATGTTGCCGACATCGCGCTCGGGTCGCCAGACCTCTTCGAAGAACTTGTCGGACAAGCCATTCAGCTTGATGAAGGCCGGCAGCCAGTGATGAGAGGTGTCGGCCAGGATCCCCATCACCGGGGTCAGCTCCGTGGTGGTCGTGACCAGCCGGTCGGTGTGGTTGTTCAGAGCTGTGTGCGTGGTTCCCATGGTGTGCATTCCGCCACTGATGAGGGCGTCGAGTTGAGCACGCTGCTGCACCAGGGTCTGCATCGGTTCGACGGCCATGTGCAGCGCGTCGATCAGCTCGGGCGCGGTGGCCTGCAGTCCCCGCGTGGCATCGACGAGCGCCGAGACCGTGGTCGGTCCCGGATCGGTGGCCACGATCGCGTTGAGCTGATCGAGCAGCCGATTCAGTTGCGCGCCGCTGGTGAGCAGTTCGGTGCGGCGATCCTCGGTGGCCTCGTTCACCGCCGCCAGGACGCCCACCGTCTTGTCCTCGCGGCCACGCCCGGTGGCGGCCAGGATGTCACGCAACTTGCTGATCGTTGTCTGGAACAGCACGGTGGGCAGCTCGGTGTCTTCCGCTATGTGCGCCCCCGCACTGATCGGCGGTCCGGGGTTCGCACCGGGATCCACCAGCTGCACCGACGACACCGCGAACACGTTGCTGGGCACGACCCGCGCCGTGACATTGGCAGGTATGGAGCGGGCGTAGTGGGGATCGAGATTGATGTGGACGTAGTTCGGGTTTCCGTGCGCAGCCGGGGTGACACCGTCGACGGCTCCGACCAGCACCCCGTGGTACTTCACGTCTGAACGTTGCGGCAGTCCGTCGCCGACATTGACGAGATTCGCCACGACCCGCACGAACGGATCGAGGCGTCCTGTCGCCTTGACCAACAGGGTCACCGAAACCAACGCCAGCACAACGGCCACCGCGATGCCGGCTCCGATCAACTGGCGATCGGTGGGCCCCGGCCCGTCCAGATCAAAGGAATTCGCCACCTACCCCCCAAACCTCGCTCCGGAGTCGACGTTCCACAACGCCATGGTGAGAAGCATGTTGACGATGATCACCACGGTGATGCTGGCCCGCATGGCATGTCCTGCGGCAACCCCGACACCCTCGGGCCCGCCGCTGGCATAGAAGCCGTAGTAACACTGGATCGTCGTGGCGATCCACACGAAGATGATCGCTTTGAGTAGCGAATACAGGATGTCCTGACCCGACAGCATCAGCGTGAAGTAGTGCAGATAGGAGCCGGTCGATCCGCCGCTGATGACATACACGACGACCTGGGTGGTCAGGTAGCTGACCGCCAGGCAGACGACGTAGAGCGGGATGACCGCGACCACCGACGCCATCAGGCGGGTGGTGACGAGGTACGGGATGGGGCGGATCGCCAGCGAGTCGAGGGCGTCGATCTCTTCGGCGATACGCATCGAGCCCAGCTGCGCGGTGAACCGGCAGCCTGCCTGGGTGGCGAACGCCAGCGACAATGCGATCGGGGCGAGTTCGCGAGTGTTGACCAGTGAGGAGATGATTCCCGTCGCGGGCCCCAGCCCGAGCAGGTCGAGGAAGTTGTAGCCCTCGATGCCCACGAGTGCGCCGACCGTGACACCGAGGACGATCGCCACTCCGGCGGTTCCGCCGCCCACCACCAAAGAGCCGTTGCCCCAGGCGATATCGGATAGCAGGCGGACGAACTCCGAACGATAGTGCCGCAGCGCCAACGGGATCGCGGCAATGGCCCGGACGAAGAAGACCAGCATGTGGCCGAGCCGCCCGATCGGGGGGCCGACCTTGCCGAAGAAGCGGACGAAGGGCGCCAGCAGCGGAGGTACGAACGTCGACGCCATGTCACAAACCGACCCGGGGGAACAGCATGATGTAGAGCTGACTGATCGCGACGTTGACGACCATCAGAATCAGAATCGATTCGACGACGGCGGCGTTGACCGAGTTCGCGACGCCGGTGGGGCCGCCCTGTGTGGACAACCCCTTCTGGCAGGACACCACCGCGACGATGGCCCCGAAGATGACTGCCTTCACCATCGCCACGATCATGTCGCCGGTGGTCGTGAACGAGGCGAACGTGGCGACGAAGCTGCCGGGCGCGCCGTTCTGAAAGTAGACGTTGAACAGATAGCTGGCGAGGAATCCGACGAAGCACACCATTCCGGTGAGCGCCACGCCGATCATGATCGCCGCGACGAACCGCGGAACGACCAGGCGCCGGATCACCGACACGCCCATCACTTCCATCGCGTCGGTCTCCTCGCGCATCTTGCGCGAACCGAGGTCGGCGGTGATGGCCGAGCCGACGGCGGCCGCCATCAGAATCGCGGCGGTCAGGGATGCCGCCTGGCGGATCACAGCCAGGCCGCTGGCCGCTCCGGCAAGTGACGTGGCCCCGACCTGCCCGGCCAGAAGTGCGAACTGAATCGACAGAGTGACGCCGATGGGAAGGGCCACCAGGACCGTCGGCAAGACCGCGGTGCCCGCCATGAAGGCTGCCTGGCGGATGAACTCCCACCCCTGGAAACGTCCGGTGAACAGGTCGATGAACATGTACTGCACCGTGCGCACGCCGAGCACGAACTGATCCCCGGCCGTCGCGAGCGCGGCCAGGGGATGGCGTCTGACGTAGCCGCCGGCCCAGTTGCCGATGACTTCGATTCCGTCACCACGTGCCGTCATGCTGAATCGCCGTTCACTTAATGCTCAAACCCCCTGCCGGCAGCATTCACCATGCCTCGAGACTGCCGCAGCAAAATTCAGTATTTTCCGCTGGGTCCTCCATGGCTGTCGCGTCTGCTTACACGACGAGACCCGTGACCTCACACATGGCTCGATGAGGATGGACATTAACTTATGCCGCCCCGGGGTGGGTCCGGTACCGCACCTTTGCAGCGTCCGGGATGCTGACACGAGCGTGAGCTCGCGTTCATTTCGCGTTTGGCGGCTGGGCGTGGCCAGGCAGCGGCGGGAAACAGTCCTGGGGCGGGGTCGGCCAGGGCCGCAGGTAGTTGAGCGCCATCAGCGTGAGCTCGTCGATGAACCTGTCCCGGTCGATCGACGGCTGGTCGAGGTTGTAGCGAACACAGAGGTGCTCGACCATCCGCACCAGCATCCAGGCCGAGGCGTCCAACGATGCATCGGCCCTGACCTGCCGGTTGTTGATCGCAGATAAGCGATCGCCAGCTCACCGATGCGCTGCTCGAACGCGACCAGCTTGCTCTCGGTCCCCAACCGCGGCGTGTGTTCCATCACCGACGTTCAAGTGGTACCCGGCCGCACGTAGCGGGTGGTTACGCGACCGCGGGCACCTGCCGTCGCGGTTCTAGCGTTTCCGGGGACCTGGTGACTGGAACTGGAACACGTTCTAGTCTGATGGTCATGAGTGCTGACCTCTTGCGCCATCCCATCCACTCCGGGCATCTCACCGTCGGGGCACTGAAGCGGAACAAGGACAAGCCGGTGCTGTTCCTCGGGGACACCACGCTCACCGGTGGACAGCTTGCCGAGCGGATCAGCCAGTACATTCAGGCGTTCGAGGCGCTGGGCGCGGGTTCGGGAACGGCCACCGGCCTGCTGTCGCTGAACCGGCCGGAAGTGCTGATGATCATCGGCGCCGGGCAGACCCAGGGCTACCGCCGCACCGCACTACACCCTCTCGGCTCTCTGGACGACCACGCCTATGTGTTGAACGACGCGGGGGTCACGTCACTGATCATCGACCCGAACCCGATGTTCGTCGAGCGGGCGCAGGGACTGTTGGAGAAGGTGCCCGCGCTCAAGCAGGTGCTGACGATCGGTCCGGTGCCTGCCGAGTTGGAGGGCGTCGGCGTCGACCTGACCGCCGAGGCCGCCAAGTACTCGCCGCAGCCCTTGGTGGCGGCGGACCTGCCGCCCGATCACATCGGCGGCATGGCCTACACCGGCGGGACGACCGGTAAGCCCAAGGGCGTGATCGGCACCGTGCAGTCGATCACGACGATGACGACGATCCAGTTGGCCGAGTGGGAGTGGCCGGAACGCCCGAAGTTCTTGATGTGCACCCCGCTGTCGCATGCGGGTGCGGCGTTCTTCGTGCCGACGATCATCAAGGGCGGCGAGCTGGTCGTGCTGACCAAGTTCGACCCGGCCGAGGTGCTGCGGGTGATCGAGGAGCAGAAGATCACCGCGACGATGCTCGTGCCGTCGATGATCTATGCGTTGATGGACCACCCGGATTCGCGCACCCGCGACCTGTCGTCGCTGGAGACGGTGTACTACGGCGCCTCGGCGATGAACCCGGTGCGGCTGCGCGAGGCGATCGACCGGTTCGGCCCGATCTTCGCCCAGTATTACGGCCAGTCCGAGGCGCCGATGGTGATCACGTACCTGGCCAAGGGCGATCACGACGAGAAGCGGTTGACGTCCTGCGGGCGGCCGACGGTGTTCGCGCGGGTGGCGCTGTTGGACGGTGACGGTAACCCGGTGCCCCAGGGCGAGGTCGGCGAGATCTGCGTGTCCGGGCCGCTGGTGTCCGGTGGCTACTGGAACAAGCCGGAGGCGACGGCCGAGACGTTTCGCGACGGTTGGATGCACACGGGTGATCTGGCCCGCGAGGACGAGGACGGCTTCTACTACATCGTCGACCGGACCAAGGACATGATTGTGACCGGTGGGTTCAATGTGTTCCCCCGCGAGGTGGAAGATGTTGTGGCCGAGCACCCTTCGGTAGCCCAGGTTTGTGTGATCGGAACGCCCGACGAGAAGTGGGGCGAGGCGGTGACCGCGGTCGTCGTGCTGCGCCCCGACGCCGACCGCTCCGAGGTGGCCGTCGCGCAGATGACCTCCGAGATCCAGGCGGCGGTCAAGGAGCGCAAGGGATCGGTGCAGTCACCCAAGCAGGTGATCGTCGTGGACTCGGTGCCGGTGACCGCGCTGGGCAAGCCGGACAAGAAGGCCGTGCGCGCGCAGTTCTGGGAGGGCAGCGAACGCGCGGTCGGCTAGCTTTCCTGCTGCGAGCGACCCCTTTTGCACGCGGGTTCGCGGCGTGTCGGCGGGCAGACACGGTCGCTCGCGGGGGTTTGCTACGGAGTGACCACGAAATCTGCTCTGTCCCACACGGCTTCGATGCGCGCGGCGTTGGGGTCGTCGACGGCGCGCACCCACGCCTCGGCCTGTTCAGGTGACTTACCGAACTCGACGTGGCGGGCGATGAGGCGACGACGGCGAACGTCGGGCGGGGCGTCGACGAACCACACCTCGTCGAGCAGGGCGCGGACCGTCGGCCATGGGGGCTCGTCGTCGAGAAGGTAGTTGCCCTCCGTCACGATCAGGCGATGGTCGGGCATCACCGCGATGCTGCCGGCGATGGGCTGTTCGAGATCGCGGTGGAACGCCGGCGCGTAGACGGTCTCGTCGCCCTGGGCCCTGATGCGTTGCAACAGAGCGAGATACCCGTAGGCGTCGAACGTGTCGATGGCGCCTTTGCGGTCGAGGCGACCGAGCCGCTGCAGCTCGACGTCGGCGAGATGGTAGCCGTCCATCGGCACGTACGCCGCATCGTCGGCCGCGGTCGCGACCGCCTCGGCCAGTGTCGACTTGCCCGCGCCCGGCGCACCCGTGACGCCGAGAACGACGCGGGGCTGTCGGCGCCGCAGCGCGTCGAGGCGACTAGCCCAGGAGGGCATCGATTTCCGCGGCGAAGCGAGCAAGTCGCTCCTCTTCGCTCGGAATGCCCCGCTGCTCGTCGGCGGCGCGCTGCCAGCCCAGCCGCCACATCCGCGCGATCGCCCGATCCCCCAGTCCCGCGTACGGGTTGACGAGCGTGTGCGGGAATGCCTTGCGGCCTTCCCAATACGCTGTGACCAACCTGTGGGTCATACCTTCTAACTTTCCGTCGCGAGCTCGGCGAAAGCACTGCGACACGCCGCAGGAAAACGTAGATTACGCGTCCCGAAACTCCGGCGTGAGGCCCGCGTCGGCACAATGAACGCGTGAGCGACGTGCAGGCGACCGTCGACGCGGTGTGGCGCATGGAAGCGGCGAAAATCGTCGCGACTCTGACGCGCTCGGTCGGCGATGTCGGGGTCGCCGAAGACCTGGCCGCCGACGCGCTCGTCGACGCGCTCGAGCAGTGGCCGACGACGGGTGTACCGCGCAACGCCGGCGCATGGTTGACCACGGTTGCCAAACGCAAGGCCATCGACTTGTGGCGCCGTCAGGACAATCTCGACAGCAAATACGCCGCGATGGCTCGCGAGCTCGAAAGCCATGTCGAGGAATCGTGGGACCCCGACCGCATCGACGACGACGTGCTCCGGCTGATCTTCATCTCTGCGCATCCGGTGCTGCCGCGCGAAGGCCGTATCGCGTTGACATTGCGGGTCGTCGGCGGGCTTACGACAGAGGAGATCGCCCGCGCCTTCCTGACGTCCACCGCGACGGTCGCCGCGCGGATCACCCGCGCCAAGAAGGCCCTCGCGGCCGCGAACGTGCCGTTCGAGGTGCCGGACCGCTCGGAGTATCCGGAGCGGCTGTCGGCGGTGCTGAGCGTGATCTACCTGATCTACAACGAGGGTTATTCGGCGTCGTTCGGTCAGCGCTGGATCCGCGACGAGTTGTGCACCGAGGCGCTTCGCCTCGGCCGGGTGCTGGCCGCGCTGGTTCCCGACGAACCGGAAGTCCACGGCCTGGTGGCGCTGATGGAGCTGCAGTCGTCGCGCTTCGCCGCCCGCACCGACAGCGAGGGCAGACCGATCCTGCTGGAGGACCAGAACCGGGCGAAATGGGATCGAGCGCAGATCCAACGCGGGGTGGCCGCACTCGAGCGCGCCGCGAACACGTTGCGGCGCAAGGGCACTGGATGGGGCCCCTATACGCTGCAGGCGGCGATCGCCGAGTGCCATGTCACCGCGCCCACCGCCGCCGACACCGACTGGCACCGCATCGTCGCGCTGTACGACGGGTTGGCTCGCGCGGCGCCGTCGCCGGTCGTCGATTTGAACAGGGCGGTGGCGGTGGCGATGGCCGACGGCCCCGAGGCAGGGCTGGAGATCGTCGACTCGTTGACTGGGTTAGAGGGCTCGTATCTGTTGCCGAGCGTGCGCGGCGAACTGCTCGCCCGGCTGGGCCGCGGCGCAGAGGCCGCCGGCGAGTTCGACCGGGCGGCCGCCATGACCGACAACGAGCGGGAACGGGAAGTGCTGCGCGACAAGGCAAGTCGAGTTGGTCGGTAGCATCGGTGCCATGAGTGAGATCAACGCCGTCCTGTTCGACTTTTCGGGTACGTTGTTCCGACTCGAGGAGGACGAGAGCTGGTTTCACGGGATGGAGGTCGACGACCGCAAGGTCGACGGCCACGTCCAGGCCGAGTTGATGCGCCGGATGACCGCGCCGACGGGCGAGCACGTCGAGATGACTCCGGAGGCTCACCGCGTATGGGTGAACCGCGATCTGGCGCCGCATCTCCATCGCGAGGCGTATCTGCACGTGCTGCGCGAGTCCGGGTTGGCCGACGAGCACGCCGAGTCGCTGTACGGGCTGCTGATCGACCCGATGAACTGGACTCCGTATCCGGACACCGCCGAGGTGCTGCAGGGTTTGCATCGCAGGCACATCAGGACGGCGGTGGTGTCGAACATCGCCTTCGCCGTGCGACCGGCGTTCGTCTCCCTCGGTGCGGCCGAATTCGTCGACGAGTTCGTGTTGTCCTTCGAAGTCGGCGCGGTCAAACCCGACCCGGCGATCTTCGAGATCGCGCTGGACCGGCTGGGCGTGGAAGCCGTGTCCGCGTTGATGATCGGGGACAGCGACGAGGCCGACGGCGGCGCCCGCGCGGTGGGCTGCCGGTTCGCCCTTGTCGATCCGCTGCCGACCACCGAGCGCCCGGACGGTCTGCGAACAGCGCTGTCCGGCCACGGCGTCGCGATCTGAGCGATAGCCTCACGGCATGGGCGATCGGATGACGCCCCCGCGGTGGCTCAAATACGCCAACAAGTTGGTGATGGTGCTGCTGCGCCTCGGGCTGCCGATCTCGCGGCACGAGTCGCCCGTGGTGTTGACGGTGCCGGGCCGTAGGACGGGCAAGCCGCGGTCGACGCCGATCACGCCGATGTTCGTCGACGGCGCCCGCTACGTCATCAACGGCTACCCGGGCGGGGACTGGGTGCGCAACGCTCGTGCGGCGAACCATGTCACGCTGCGGCAGGGCCGGCGTTCGGAGCGGGTGCGCCTCGTCGAGCTGAGCCCTGACGAGGCGCGCCCGGTGCTGCGGCAGTTCCCGGCGCAGGTGCCCGTCGGTGTCGACCTGATGACGCGGGCGGGGGTTTTGGAGACCGGGACACCCGACGAGCTCGAGGGGATGGCGGGCCGCCTGCCGGTGTTCCGCGTCGATCCGATCACGTAGCGTTTGCGCCATGTCCGACATTCGCCTGCCGTGGTGGCTGAAGTACGTCAACAAGGTGATGATCGGCCTGCAGAAGCTCGGCATCCTCGGGGAGAAAGGACCCGTCGTGCTGTCCGTACCGGGACGCAAGACCGGCAAGATGCGGTCCACCCCGGTCACGCCGATGGAGGTCGACGGTCAGCGCTATGTGGTCGGCGGGGTACCCGGCTCCGACTGGGCCGCCAATGTCAGGGCGGCCGGTGAGGTCACGCTGCACATCGGCCGCCGCAGCGAACGTGTGCGGATGGTGGAGATGCCCGTCGACGAGGCGCGACCATTGTTGCGGGAGTTCCCGTCGAAGGTGCCCACCGGGGTGGACTTCATCAAGAGCGCCGGACTGGTCACCGGACCCAACCCCGACGAGTTCGAGGCGCTCGCCGGTCGCTGCCCGGTTTTCCGCATCGATAAGGTAACCCCGTGAGTGACAACCCCTTTGACCCGTCGTTGTGGCAGCCCATCGAGGGCTTCGAACTGACCGACATCACCTATCACCGCCACGTCGTCGACGGCGTTCCGCGGCCCACGGTGCGCGTCGCGTTCGACCGGCCCGAGGTGCGCAACGCGTTTCGGCCGCACACGGTCGACGAGCTGTACCGCGTCCTCGACCACGCGCGGATGTCATCGGACGTCGGTGTCGTGCTGCTGACCGGCAACGGGCCCTCGCCCAAGGACGGCGGCTGGGCGTTCTGCTCCGGCGGGGATCAGCGGATCCGCGGCCGCAGCGGGTACCAGTACGCGTCGGGCGAGACCGCCGAGACCGTCGACCCGGCGCGCGCCGGGCGCCTGCACATCCTGGAGGCGCAGCGGCTGATCCGGTTCATGCCCAAACCGGTGATCTGTCTGGTCAACGGGTGGGCCGCCGGCGGCGGACACAGTTTGCACGCGGTGTGTGACCTGACGCTGGCCAGCCGCGAGCACGCCCGGTTCAAGCAGACCGACGCCGACGTCGGCAGCTTCGACGGCGGATACGGCAGCGCATATCTGGCCAAACAGGTCGGCCAGAAGTTCGCCCGCGAGATCTTCTTCCTGGGCCGCCCCTACACCGCCGAGCAGATGCACGCGATGGGTGCGGTCAACGCCGTTGTCGACCACGCCGAACTGGAGACCGTCGCTCTGCAGTGGGCTTCGGAGATCAACGGCAAGTCACCGCAGGCGATCCGGATGCTCAAGTACGCGTTCAACCTCACCGACGACGGTCTGGTCGGTCAGCAGCTGTTCGCCGGTGAGGCAACACGATTGGCGTACATGACCGACGAAGCAGTCGAGGGCCGCGACGCGTTCCTGGAGAAGCGCGACCCCGACTGGAGCGGCTTCCCGCGCTACTTTTAGGCGGCGGTTTGGGTGCACTAGCAATCGCTGAGCGACTGGTAGCGCACCGGAATCGCTACTCAGGTGCGACGGCGCCCGGCACCCGGTAGGCCCACGACTTCTTCTGCCGCTCGGCCATCTTCTCCAGGCACTGGTGATGCTTGCGGGCGTGGTAGGCCAGCGGAAAGTACGTCAGCCGGTCGGGAAGTACGCGGTAGGCGATGCGGATGGCCTTGTAGATGCGGTTGAGCTGGCGCTCCTCTTCGGGGCTCCAACTCACGCCGAGCTTGGTGCGCAGACGCGGGTCGAGCAACCCGACGATCGACAGGTAATTGAAGCGGAATGCGGGCCGCAGCATGGCTTTGATCAGCGGATAGAACACCTTCGGCACCGACGGGGGCAGCTCCATCGTGCCGGTGATCAAGTCGTCCATCAGCTTGCGGGCCTGCGGCGTGGCCTCGAGTTTGTCGATCATCGACTCGAAGTAGTCGGTCATCTCCTGATCGGTCTCGGGATAGTCGCGCATCGGCACATGCAACAGGCGCGCCAGTCGGCGGTTGTCGCGCAGCAGTTGGGTCTTCTCGTCGTCGGTGAAGTCCCGCCCGATCAACAAGCGAGCACCGTGGACGTTGACGATGTAGCCGGTGCAGATGACCCACTGGTACGCCTCGGGATTCAGGGCGCTGATCTGTTTGCCGGTCGACGCGCTCTTCATCGTCATCGGCCGGTGCATGGCGCGGACCCGATTTCCTTCGGCCACGGCTTCGGTGCCGCCGTAGGTCCACCGCAGCACCGAGTCAATGGACCGGATCGCCCGTCCGCCCGGATCGCCGTGGAACGACGCGGAATAGCGGCCGGTGACCTCGGCGATGACGGGATGCATCGCCTGCATCATGAACGCCGCGCCCTCGAAGATCAGGAACGTCCAACGGCCCGTGTGCTCGGCGGTCAGCGAATCCGGCGGTACCAGTTCGATCGGTTCGTCGTCGACAGACAGATCGATGTCCGAAGTGGCGGTCATGGGCGGCGTCCACCTCCATTCCAGGTCGTTCGGCGAGGCTAATATGACCGACAGGTCGCATTCAAGTCGCATAAGGGGCGTCGGTGAGCACGGATAGGCGCAGGTCAGCGCGGAGAAAGACACCGCAGCAGCAGCGCTCTCGTGAGATGGTCGCAAAAATCGTCGAGACGACGGCCGGTCTGCTCCTCACCACCGATCCCACCCAGGTGACGACGAACCTGATCGCCGACCGGGCGGGCGTCAGTAAAGGATCGATCTACCAGTACTTCGCCGATAAGGACGAGATCCTCGAGGCGGCCATCGAGCATCTCGCCCTCTCGCAGGCCCCGGCCATCGAGGAACGCCTGCGGGCCGTGACGCTCGCCCAGCCCGCCGAGGCGATGGCGGCCTCCATCGACTTCCTCATCGACGTCACGATCGCCAACCGCGGCCTGCTTCGGTACCTCGCCGAACGTCCGGACCACGTGCGCGCTTTCGAGAGCATTTCGGGTTTGAATGCGACGCTCGTGGCGATGTCGACGCTGCACATGAACCACTACCGCGACCAGTATCGCAACGAGCTGAGCCCAAAAGCGTTGGCGTGGTTGTTCTTCAACATGGCGGTGGCGACGACCCTGCGGTACATCGAGTCCGACGACCCGATCCGCCTGGACGAACTGCGCGCGGGGCTGAAGTTCGCGTCGTCGGGTCTGCTGGCCGCCGGCCGCAACTGAGCGATTTGTGCACGTTCTGGAGCGGTGAGCGCGCGTTTTCGTGCACAAGCCGCTCGCCTAGACTCACCGCTCGTGAGCAAGAGCCCGTTGCGGCGGTTGGCCGACCAACTCGTCCTGACCACCATGCGCCCGCCCGTGGTCCCCGAGTTGCTGCAGTACCAGCCCGGCCGCGACATCGTTGACCTGCGGGGTAAGCGCATCCTGCTCACGGGCGCGTCATCGGGGATCGGCGAGGCGGCCGCGGAGAAGTTCGCCCGCCGCGGCGCCACCGTCGTGGTGGCGGCACGCCGACAGGAGCTGCTGGACGCGCTGGTCGACCGGATCGCCGACGACGGCGGGGACGCCAGGGCACACGCCTGCGACCTGTCGGATCTCGACGCGGTCGACGGGCTGGTTGAACGTATCGTCACTGAGCTCGGGGGCGTCGACATCCTGATCAACAATGCCGGCCGGTCGATCCGCAGACCGCTGGCCGAGTCGCTGGACCGTTGGCACGACGTCGAACGCACCATGGCGATCAACTACTACGGGCCGTTGCGACTGATCCGCGGCCTGGCGCCGGGCATGCGCGAGCGGCGCGACGGCCACATCATCAACGTGTCCACCTGGGGCGTGCTCAGCGAGTCGTCGCCGTTGTTCTCGGTGTACAACGCGTCGAAGGCGGCGCTGACCGCGGTGAGCCGAGTCATCGAAACCGAGTGGAGCGCTGACGGAGTGCACTCGACCACGCTGTTCTATCCGCTGGTGCGCACGCCCATGATCGCCCCCACTCGCGCCTACGACGGATTGCCGGGGCTGTCCTCCGACGAGGCCGCCGAGTGGATGGTCACGGCCGCCAAGACCCGGCCCGTGCGGATCGCGCCGCGGATGGCTGTCAGCGCCCAGGTGCTCAACAGCTTCGCACCCGCGGTCGTCGACGCCGTGATGAAACGGCAACGCCTACAACCGAACAAGTAAATGCCCCACCCCGACATCGCGACCGTCGCCGACATCGCACGCGTCTTCGGCGCCGAACGTCCGGACGCGGTCGCATTGATCGCCGGTGATCGCACCACGACGTTCGGCGACCTCGATACCCGGTCCAGCCGGGTAGCTCAGGCGCTGCGCGCCGCGGGTGTGGGGTTCGGCGACCGGGTCGCGTTCATCGAGAAGAACGGCATCGAGTTCTTCGAAGTCGCCTGTGCGCTGTCCAAACTCGGCGCGGTCGTGGTGCCGGTCAACTGGCGACTGGCACCACCCGAGATGCTGCACATCATCGACGACGCCGACGCAAAGGTGGTGATCGTCGGCGCCGACTTCTTCTGTCACGTCGAGGCGATCGAGGACCGGCTGACGGCACAGGTCGTCGCCGTCGGCGAGCACCCCCGGTGGCCGGAGTTCGATCGCTGGATGGGCGCCTATCCCGCCGACGACCCCTGCGTCGCAACGCAACCAGACGATGTCGCATTTCTGATGTACACCTCCGGCACCACCGGAGCGCCCAAGGGCGTGATGCTGACCAACGACAACTACTTCTGCAAGGCCACCGGGATCGCCGACAAATGGCGCTTCGACGCCGACAGTGTGAGCCTGGCCGTGATGCCGATGTTCCACATGGCGGGCTCCGGCTGGGCACTGGTGGGTCTCTGCGAGGGCGCGCGCACGGTCGTGCTGCGCGACCTCGACCCGACCGCCATCCTCGAAGCCGTTGCGCAGCACGGTATTACGAACATGCTGCTGGTGCCGGTGGTGATCCAGCGCCTACTGGAAACCCCGGGCGTCGAGCAGACGGACTTCTCGGCTCTGCGCGCCATCGTCTACGGCGCATCGCCGATCACCGACGACGTCCTGGTCCGGGCTCTCGAACGGTTCAACTGCGATCTGCTGCAGGTGTACGGGCAGACCGAAACCACCGGATCCATCACGCAACTCGACCGTCACGACCCCGAACTGCTGCGCTCCTGCGGTAAGCCGTTCGGGTGGGTCGAGGTGCGCATCGTCGACGACGCGGGCCGCGACGTCCCCACCGGGACTGTCGGCGAGCTGTGGACGCGCTCGCGCCAGAACATGCGCGGCTACTGGAACAACCCCGCTGCTACGGCCGCCACCGTCACCCCGGACGGCTGGTTGAAGACCGGCGACGCCGGTTACGTCGACGCCGAGGGTTATGTGTACCTGCACGACCGGGTCAAGGACATGATCGTGTCCGGCGGCGAGAACGTGTACCCGACCGAGATCGAGAACGTTCTGATGACCCATCCGGACGTCGCCGACGTCGCGGTGATCGGCGTTCCGGACCCGACGTGGGGTGAGGCGGTGAAGGCGGTCGTGGTGCCCGCGGCGGGCTGCTTCCCCGGCGAGGCAGACCTCATCGCGTACGCCCGCGAGCGGCTGGCCGGGTTCAAGCTACCCAAGTCGGTGTCGTTCGCAGAAGACCTGCCCCGCACCCCCAGCGGCAAGATCCTCAAGCGTGCGCTGCGGGAACCCTATTGGGAAGGTGTCGGGCGGCGGATCGGCTGAGCGTGATAGACACGATGTCATGGAGATTCTGGCCAGCCGGATGCTCATTCGGCCGGCGGATTATCAGCGTTCCCTGACGTTCTACCGCGATGAGTTGGGGCTGGCGATCGCCCGCGACTACGGTGCGGGCACGGTTTTCTACGCCGGCCAGTCGTTGATCGAACTCGCCGGCCACGGTGGCCCGCGGGCGGGCGGCACGATGTGGCTTCAGGTGCGCGACGTGTACGCCACCGAGAAGGAACTGTCGGGCCGGGGCGTACCGATCGCGCGGGAGGCACGTGAGGAACCGTGGGGCCTGCATGAGATGCACGTCGAGGATCCCGACGGCGTGCTGCTGATCTTCGTTCAGGTGCCCGAGACGCACCCGCTGCGCCGCGACACCCGGCGGTGACGCCCTAGAGTTCAGCGCGCGGGGGCCAGCGGCCAGCCGACCGAGGCCAACCGCGACGCAACCTGGTGCATCTCTTCGGGATTCGGCTCCTGCGCGGTGACCTGGTGGATCGCCGCGCGGATGTCGGCTTCGGTGACGATGTCCGAGTTCGCGCTCCTGAGCACCGCCTGCGCGGCGCTGACCACTTCGTCCTCGGCGAGCGAGCGCTTCAGCAGCGCGAGCAGCGGGAAGTAATCCGTGGGCGGCACGCCCTCCGGATACCCGCGGCGCAGCCAGTTGAGCACGCTGTCCAGCACGGTGCGGTTCTCGGTCATGGTGTGGCGCAACTCATTTCTGCGGCATGAAGGGGAACAGGTCGATCCCCGTGTGGTGGATGATCGTGCCCCTGGTGATCCACAGCACCGCGGTGACGATCACCCATCCGACGAACACGAACAAACCGATGCCGAGGTATTTGCGGACCCGGTTGGGTGCGGTCACGGTGCCGTCGGCCGACTCGTCCCCGGCGCCGCTCGAAAAGGCCATCAAGCCGGTGGCGAACAACGCGGGCAGTCCCGCGCCCAGGACGAGCCCGACCACCAGTACCTTCAGAATGCTCTCGAGATAGGTCATCGATGTTCCTCCGCTACACCGTCGCGGGCGGCCTGACGGTTTCGGGCATTGCTTCCTCGATGGCGGCCCGCAGTTCGGCGGGGACCACGGAGTTGGTCGCACCGTCCCACTCGGCGTTGACGTTGGTGTGGTCGACCTTCTGTTGCTGAGCGCGCCACCACATGTAGAACGACAGGCCCACCAATACCAGGAAGATGAACCCGTCGCCCGCGAGGCCCGATCCCGTGAGCGCCTCGACGCCATGGGCCAGCCAGAAGGACAGTGCGCCAACGAGTCCCGCAGCCGGCAGGGTGATCAGCCAGGCCACAGCCATCCGGCCCGCCACCGCCCAGCGGACTTCGGCGGCCGGCTTGCCGACGCCGCTGCCCAGGATCGAACCGGTGGCGACGTGGGTGGTGGACAACGCCATACCAGCGGCGCTCGAGCTGAGAATGATTGCGGCCGAGGAAGCTTCGGCAGCGAAGCCCTGCGGTGACTGGATCTCCACCAGACCCTTGCCCAGGGTGCGGATCACGCGCCAGCCACCGAGGTAGGTGCCGAGCCCGATCGCGACCGCACAGCTGAAGATGACCCAGAACGGCAGGCCGTTCTCCTTGACGTCGCCGCTCAGGTGCCCGGTGGTGATGAGCGCGAGCGCGATGACACCCATCGTCTTCTGCGCGTCGTTGGTGCCGTGCGACAGCGCGACCAGCGAGGCCGTCGCGACCTGGCCCCAGCGGAAGCCCTCCCGGCGGCGGCGCTCTGTCACCTTGCGGGTGATCCGGTACACCAGCCAGGTGCCGCAGGCGGCGACCAGGCACGCGATGAGCGGCGCGGCGATCGCGGGAATGAGCACCTTCTGGCTGATGCCGCTCCAGTTGACGCCTGCGGTGCCCATGGCGGCCAGGCCTGCGCCGATGAGCCCGCCGAACAGTGCGTGCGAGGAACTCGACGGGATGCCGAACAACCACGTCAGCAGGTTCCACAGGATGCCGCCGATCAACCCGGCGAAGATGATCGTCAGACCGGTCGACGCGTCGATCGACGGCAGCAGGGCGCCGGTCTGGCCGTCCTGGACGTTGAGCACCGAGGTGGTCACCGTGACCGCGACCTCGACCGACAGGAACGCGCCGACCAGGTTGAGAATGCCCGCCAACAGGACCGCGGTCTTGGGCTTGAGCGCACCGGTGGCGATCGATGTGGCCATCGCGTTGCCGGTGTCGTGGAAGCCGTTGGTGAAGTCGAAGGCCAGTGCGGTTGTGATCAACAGCACGAGGACGATCAACTCAGCGCTCACGGCGTTAATTCTGCGGCCATAGACTTCGTTTCACCTAATCTGCGACGCTCTTGGACCGGCGTGTCATCTGGCATTTCGCCTTCTCGGGCAATGTGTTCATCCATTGTTCACCCGCCGGCGGTCGAGCGTTTGCCGGCGACGCCGAACTCGTCTTGTTCGGTCGCGCACTAGCATCATCCAATCGGGAGTGGGTAGACCCGATGCGACACGCGGGAGGGCACAGTGACGAAGTTTCTGGCCAAAATTGTCGCGTGGATCACAGCGGGTTACCCCGAAGGGGTGCCCGGTCCGGACCGGGTGCCGTTGTTCTCGCTCCTGCGGCGGCGCCTCACCGAGGACGAGGTGCGAACCGTCGCCATGGAGCTCAAGCGGAACGGCGACTTCGACGACGCCGATATCGGAGTCCTCATCACCCAGATCACCGATGCGCTGCCGACGTCTGAGGATGTGGAGCGAGTTCGCCAACGGTTGGCGGTCCGCGGCTGGCCCCTCGATGATCCACGCGACGGGGAGGGTGACCCATAGCCGTCCTGCGCGCGGTCTCGGTCGGGTCCGGTGCCGCGGCGTTGTCATTGCTGCCCGTCGTGCACGACATGCTGGCCGGTCGTGCCACGGTGCTGCCGGTGCCTGCCGGGGATGATCGCGAATCATCTTTTCTGTCAGGGGCGTTGCGGTGCGGCGCGGAGATCGACGACGACGTGGCGGTGGTGGTGCCGACATCGGGCACCACCGGGACGCCCAAGGGTGCGATGCTGACCGCCGCCGCATTGACCGCCAGCGCCGAGGCGACACATCACCGGCTCGGCGGGCCGGGGCGCTGGCTGCTGGCTTTGGCAGCGCATCACATCGCGGGGCTTCAGGTGCTGGTCCGCAGCGTCGTTGCAGGTACCACACCGGTGGCCTTGGCGCCTACGTTCGATCCGGACGAATTGCCCTCTGCCGTCGACGCTTTGGGTCCAGGACGGCGTTACGCCTCGCTGGTGGCCGTGCAACTCGACAAAGCTCTGCGGGACGAGGGGGCGGCCGACGCATTGGCCACGCTGGACGCCGTCCTGATCGGCGGGGGGCCGATGCCGACTGGCCTGGCCGAACGTGCTGCCGCGGCGGGGATTTCGGTCGTCCGCACCTACGGGATGAGCGAGACCGCAGGCGGATGCGTGTACGACGGCGTGCCGTTGGACGGTGTGCGGGTTCGGATTCGCGACAGCGCGCGGCCGGCGACATCAGACGGGGGTCGGATTGTGTTGGGCGGCCGGACGCTTGCGAAGGGCTACCGCAACCCGGTGGACCCCGATCCCTTCGCCGATGCGGGTTGGTTCCGCACGGACGACGTGGGAGTCGTCGACCCCGAGGGCCGGTTGACGGTGCTCGGCCGGGTCGACGACGCGATCGGCAGCGGCGGATTGACGATCATGCCGCAGATCGTGGAGGCCGCCCTTGCAACCCACGAGGCGGTGGCCGAATGCGCGGTGTTCGGGGTGCCCGATGAGCGGCTGGGCCAGCGGGTGGCCGCGGCCGTCGTGCTCGCCGCCGGTCACGACGCCCCCACGCCCGCCGAGCTACGCGAGCACGTCACCGCGACCCTGGATGCCACCGCGGCACCGCGCGAGTTCCACATCGTGGACGAAATACCGCGGCGCGGCATCGGCAAAATCGACCGGCGCGCGCTGGCGGCCAGGTTCCCTGGTCAGATCACAGGCTTGAGCGGGTCGTGACCGAGCGTCATGAGCCTGTGCCGCCAGTTATCCTGACCGGCCGTGGGCTCGAGGTCGACGCCGCGTTCGGCGTGAACGCGGTCGACGACCTTGCGCATCACGCGCTCGTCCTCGTCGGTGAGGTCGACCGAGCGCTTCTGCAGGATCTCGAGCACGGCGCGGCCGGTCTCGGTGCCCGCCTGGTCGGGCATTTCTTCGGAGTCTTCGGCGGCGGACCGGGTGCGCAGCCAGTCCAGTAGTTCGCGGGACGTCATGTTGACCACGCGGTGAAATTCGTCCCACAGCGCGGCGTCGACCTCGACGTGGTGTGCCATTGCACTCACCTCCGCCCGTTCGGCTACCCGGCGACCGACGGGGTTAACCCATTGCGCGGTCGAGCATGATGGACCCATGCGTCGCGAAGTCAATACGGTCGACGAATTGCGGGCCATCGTCGGGCGACCGGACCACTACGTCGCCAACAAGGTCAGGGACCGCCTGTCGCCGGTACAGCGCGACTGGCTCGCCCACACGCCGCTGGCTTTCGTCGCGACGACAGATGCGCGGGGTCGCGTCGACGTGTCGCCCAAGGGCGATCCGCCCGGATTCGTGCACGTCATCGACGACACCACGATCGCGATACCGGAGCGGCCGGGCAACAAACGGGTCGACGGCTATCTCAACGTCCTGCAGAACCCGCATGTCGGTACCGTGTTCCTGATCCCCGGCCGCGGCGACACCCTGCGCATCAACGGGACCGCCAAGATCCTCTCGGACGCTGACTATTTCGACGCGCTGACGGTCAAGGACAAGCGTCCGATCCTCGCGCTGGAGGTTGCAGTCGAAGAGGTGTTCTTCCACTGCGCCAAGGCTTTTCTGCGTTCGGAGACCTGGGACCCGTCGACGTGGAACCCATCGGCGCTGCCGAGCGTCGCGCAGCTACTCAAGGCGATCCGGCCCGAATGGACCCAGGCCCAGCTCGACGAGTACTACAGCGAGGCCAACACCCGCACCCGGCTGTACTGATTTCGGTGTAGTCCGTCGCGGTGAACGCGACGAACTACACCGAAATCACTCAGAGCTGGGTGCTGCTGGCGAATAGGGTGACGGAATGCCGACCAGTCGCAAGGAGATCGTGGCGGTCGCCGTCGGTGTGTTGCTGGTGGTCACCGCGTTCGTGGTGCCGCGTCTCGACCTGGGGATCGTCACGCCACTGATCAATGCGACGCCAGGGCGCCTACGCCAGTTCGCCGACACCGCGCCGATCTTCGGATGGTGGAACGCACACGTCGGGTTGGGCACGGTCCCCGCGGTCGTGATCGGCGCCGCAGTGGTGTGGTGGGGGCCGAAGGTCGCGCAACGGCTGTCGTGGCGTGCGTTGCCCTGGGCTACATGGGCGACGGCGTGCGCATGGGCGTTCTCGCTGGCCATGATCGACGGGTGGCAGCGTGGTTTCGCGGGCAGGCTGGTCGCCCGCCACGAGTATCTGCGTCAGGTCCCGACCGTCACCGACATCCCGCATGCGCTGCGAACATTCTCCGACAGAATCCTTGATTACCAACCGGATTCGTGGATCACCCATGTGTCGGGCCATCCCCCTGGGGCTCTGCTCACCTTCGTCTGGCTCGACCGCGTCGGCCTCGGTGGCGGCGCGTGGGCCGGCCTGCTGTGCCTGCTGGTCGGATCCAGCGCGGCAGCCGCCATCCTCGTCGCAGTGCGGGCACTGTCGGGGGAAGCGACTGCGCGGCTGGCGGCCCCTTTCGTCGCCGTTGCGCCCACGGCGATCTGGATCGCGGTGTCGGCCGACGGCGACTTCGCGGGAGTCGCGGCGTGGGGTATCGCGCTGCTGGCGATCGCCGTCGGGGGCACCGCGAGATGGCCCGTCCTCGCCGCCGCAGGGGCCGGTCTGCTACTGGGCTGGGGCCTGTTCCTCAACTACGGCCTGGTTCTGATGGCGTTACCCGCGCTCGCGGTGCTGATGTGCGCGGCCGACTGGCGGGCCGCTGCCCGTGCCGCGGTACCGGCGGTCGGGGTCGTCCTCGCCGTGGTGGCGGCCTTCGCGGTGCTGGGGTTCTGGTGGTTCGACGGCTATCAGCTGGTGCAGGAACGCTATTGGCAGGGCATCGCCAATGACCGGCCGTTCCAGTACTGGGGGTGGGCGAACCTCGCCTCCGTCGTGTGCGCGATCGGCCTCGGCAGTGTGGCCGGTCTCGGCAGGGTGTTCGACATCGCGGCGATCCGGCGTCGGCCCGGCCTGCCCATGCTTCTTCTCGGCGCGCTGCTGGCGATCCTGTTCGCCGACCTGTCGATGCTGAGCAAGGCCGAGACCGAACGCATCTGGCTGCCGTTCACCGTCTGGCTGACCGCCGCCGGGGCACTGCTACCGCCGCGGTCGCATCGCAGGTGGCTCGCCGTCAACGTGGTGGGCGCCCTGCTGCTCAACCACTTCATTCTGACGAATTGGTAACGGTCGCGGGTCACCACGCACATCCGTAGGACATTGCCGGGACCCTGTAACCGTGCAACCCGGCGACCGGCCCCGGGTACAGCGGGTGATCCGCTGGCGTAGCCCGCTGCGCGGATTGTGGCTGACATCGGTGTTCGGCTCGGTGCTGCTGATCGGGCTGCCGGTGGTGATCCTCACCGGCCTGCTGTCCTACATCGCCTACGGGCCGCAGTTCGGTCAGGCCATACCGGGCGATGTGGGCTGGCTGAAGCTTCCGACGTTCGACTGGCCCACCGACCCGTCCTGGCTGTACCGGCTGACGCAGGGGTTGCACGTCGGGCTCGGCCTGGTGCTCGTGCCGGTGGTGCTCGCCAAGTTGTGGTCGGTGATTCCCCGGCTGTTCGCCTGGCCGCCTGCGCGTTCCATCGCCCAACTGGTGGAACGGATCTCGTTGCTGATGCTGGTCGGTGGGGCGCTGTTCGAGATCGTCACCGGCGTGCTGAACATCCAGTACGACTACATCTTCGGCTTCAGCTTCTACACCGCCCACTACTTCGGCGCCTGGGTGTTCATCGCCGGGTTCGTCGTGCACGTCGCCATCAAGTTCCCCCGCCTGCGGGAGGGTTTGCGGTCACGGTCGATGCGTTCCGTGCTGCGCACGTCGCGCGAGGACACCGTCGCCGACCCGTATGAGCCCGACGGGTTGGCTCCCGCCGATCCCGAGCCCCCCACGATGAGTCGCCGCGGCGCGCTCGCTCTGGTCGGTGGCGGGGCCGCGTTGCTCGCGGTTCTCACCGCCGGGCAGTCGATCGGCGGATGGACCAGGCACGCCGCTCTCCTCCTGCCCCGCGGCCGAACCCGCGGCGACGGCCCGAATGACTTCCAGGTCAACAGGACTGCCGCCGCGGCCCGGATCACACCGGAGATGACGGGCGAGCGCTGGCGACTCACCATGACCGGAGGGGCATCCCCGGTGGTGCTCGACCGCGCCGCGCTGACCGCGATGCCCCAGCACACCGCCCGCTTGCCGATCGCCTGTGTCGAAGGCTGGTCGACGACCGAGACGTGGACCGGCGTGCCGCTGCGGGATCTGGCCCGGTTGGCCGGTGTGCCCTCGCCGGTATCGGCGTTCGTCCGGTCCGTGGAGCGGCGCGGGGCTTTCAATCGCACGACGCTGCAACGCAATCAGCTTCTGCATCCCGACGCGCTGCTGGCGCTGAGGGTCAACGGCGTCGACCTGTCACCCGATCACGGTTTCCCGGCCCGCGTCATCGTGCCTGCGCTGCCGGGCGTGCACAACACCAAATGGGTGGGCTCGATCGACTTCCGGGCCGGTGATTGACGTGGGGCGATTCCGCGCCGTCTACGGATCACATCCGCTGCACCTGCTGACGCTGGTCGCCGGCTTCGCGCTATTCGGTTATGTGTTGGCCACTCTCACACCGCCGGCGTTGTGGAACACCCGCACGTGGTGGCAATCCATCGCGGTGTGGTTCGCCGCGGCGATCGTCGTCCATGATCTCGTGCTGTTTCCGCTCTACGCGCTGGTGGACCGGGTCCTGTTGTGGGGCACGCGAATTCCCCGGTTACGGGTTCCGCTACTGAACTATGTGCGGGTACCGGCGCTCGGCTCGGCGTTGACCCTGCTGTTGTTTCTGCCCGGCATCATCAAACAGGGGGCGCCGGTCGTGCTGGCCGCGACGGGACAGACCCAGGATCCGTACCTGGGCAGGTGGTTGCTCTTGACGTCCGCGATGTTCGGGATCAGCGCGGTGGTCTACGCCGTGCGGCTGGCGACGACCAGGACCTAAGCCAGCGTCAGGCTGGCGACCACCCGGTTGCCGATCGGATGGACGCGGGTCATCGCCAGGCCCGCGGTCTCGGCGACCTCGGCGGCGCAGTCGATGCCCACCGACGCCCACGGGAACCACGGCCCGACCACGCGCGACGACTCGAGCCGGACCCAGCGGTTGCGCACACCCTGTGTCAGAGCCTCGAACTCGGCGATGCACCGCCCGCCTCGGCGCAACAACTCCGCGGCCCTGTGCAGCATCCGGAACGGGTCGCCGCCGAGGCCGACGTTGCCGTCGGCCAGCAGCACGGTCTGCCACCGCCCGGTTGCGGGCAGCTGTCCGAACACGTCGCGGCGCAGCACGGGCGCACCGTTGCGCCGCGCGAGCCCGACCGCGGTCGCGGACTGGTCGACACCGAGCGCAGGTATGCCCCGGCGGATCAGCTCGATCACCAATCGTCCTGGACCGCAGCCCAAATCGATCGTCGGCCCTTCGCACAGCCCGACGACGGCGCGGTCGAAGCGGCAATCGGCGTGTGCGCCTCCGATCCAGCGATGCACAGGAAGGGCGCGAACCTGACCGTCGTCGCTTCGGATCCAGCACCGCTCCCCGTCGAGCGCGCAGTCGTAGAGGTTGCCCAGCATCAGGCGAGCACCGCCTCGGCGGCCTGGACGAACCGGCTGTCCGGCGCGCATCCCCGGCGCACCGCGTCGATGTCGGCGATGGTGTCGAAGTCGGCGAGCTCGTCGAGCAAACCGACGTCTATGCCTTTGCCGCGCAACGCCGCCAGGGTCAAAGCGCCGGTGTCGGACCGCGACATCGGCACGCTCCGCAGGCATTCGGCCATGGACGGGCGCGAGACACCCAACACCCACCACCCGCCGTCGGTGGCGGGTCCGAGGACCGCGTCGCTTCCTATCAGCGCTCGCCCGCATTCGACGAGTAGGCCGGCGGTGACCTGCGGGGTATCCATGCCGATCTGCAGTACCGGGTCGCCGGCGGAAGCGTCGGCGTGCGCGTTGGCCAGTCGCTGGGCGAAGTCCGCGCCGCGTTGGGGTATCACCGTGAATCCGTCTAAGCTGTGGGCGATTTCGTCACCTCGGCTCGCCTGCCTGAGATCGCCGGTCAGCGCGACGACCCTGCGTCCGACCGGCGCGGCGGTGACGGCATCGAGGGTGTCGAGCAGCGCGGCGGCGGCGAGGTCGGCCGCGGCGGCGTCGCCGATCGTCGCGGCGAGCCGGGTCTTCGCCAGACCGGCCACCGGCGCCTTGGCCACCACCAACACCGTCACCGCCAGCACCGTCACGAGATCACCCGCCAGAAGTCGAAGGCGGCCACAGCGCTACCCCGCACCGATCCGCTGACCTTGGACTTGCCGCCGGTGCGCGCGCGGTAGTCGACATCGCGCTCGACGACGCACCACCCGGCGGCCGCCGCCCGGACCAGCATTTCGAGGGGGTACCCGCAGCGGCGGTCGCGAACGTCGAGGTCGAGCAGAGCGTCGCGGCGGGTGACCCGCATCGGGGCGATGTCGTGTACCGCCAGGCCGTGGCGCTGCCGCAGCCGCCAGCACACCGCCGCGGTGCCGAGGCGGGCATGCCACGGCCACTTCAGCCCCGGCACCGGCCGGCGGCGCCCGATCGCCATGTCGGCCCCGCGGTGGAGGTCGTCGACCAGAGCGGGCAGGTCACGGGGATCCAGCGAACCGTCGGCGTCCAACACCGCCACGATGGGCGTCGTCGCCGCTACCACCCCGGCGTGCACTGCGGCGCCGTAACCGGGCCGCTTCTCAGGTACCACCAGCGCGCCATGCTCCCGGGCGACATCCGCGGTCGCATCGGTGCTGTTGTTGTCGACCACCAGCGGCCGGTATCCGTCCGGGATCGCCGCGAGCACGCCCGGCAGCGACTGCGCCTCGTTGAGACACGGCAGCACCACGGTCACCGAACAGTCGGGCATGGGTTCGAGGCTAACCAGCCCCTGACCGCGCCGACCAGTGGATCAATGACGGATCCGTGACATCGGCGCAGGTAGTCGCCGCACGGGACTACTCTCGGAAACTGTGACGCGGGTATTGATCGCCGACGACGACAGCGTCGTGCGTGATGTCGTGCGTCGGTATCTCGAGCGCGACGGCCTCGACGTCGCGATCGCCCACGACGGAGCCGAGGCCCTGCGGCTGCTCGGCTCCCAGCACATCGATGTCGCGGTCCTCGACGTGATGATGCCGGGCCCGGACGGGCTGACGCTGTGCCGCAACCTGCGCCAGCGCGGCGGATACACGATGCCGGTGATCCTGCTGACCGCACTCGGCGAGGAGGACGACCGCATCGCGGGCCTGGAGGCCGGCGCCGACGACTACCTGACCAAACCGTTCAGCCCGCGCGAACTGGCGCTGCGGGTGCGCTCGGTGCTGCGGCGCGCGCCCGCACCGACGGGCCGGCGGGCGCTGGACATCGCGGTCGGCGGCCTGACCGTGTCGACGGCCGCGCGCACCGTGACCGTCGACGGACAGCCGGTGTCGCTGACCAACCGCGAGTTCGACCTGCTGCTGTTCTTCCTCACCCACACCGACATCGTGTTCAGCCGCGAGGAACTGTTGAAACAGGTGTGGCACTGGGATTTCGGCGACCTGTCGACAGTGACCGTGCACGTCAAGCGGTTGCGGTCGAAGCTCGGTGAGCACCACAGGGTGCAGACGGTGTGGGGCCGCGGCTATCTGTGGAGCAGCGAGGCCCGCTCGCCGGAAGGGCAGAGCGCCTAGTGCCGTCCGACCTCTGGGAGATCATCGGGTTGGCGCTGGCATGTTCGGTTCCCGTGGTGCTCGCGGGCGCACTCGTGATCCGCCTGGCCCGGTCGTGGTCGCTGGCGGTGAGCATGGTGGCGCTGGTGCTCATCCCGGTGTTGGCGACGTTCACCGGTGTGCTCGGCGCCAGCCGCTTCATGATCACCGAAACCTTCGAGAAGACCGCGATCGTCCTGGTGATCGTCTCGGTGGTGACGATTCCCGCCGCGGTGATGCTCGCGCGCTATCAGGCCCGTCGCACGGTGTGGGAGCAGGAGATCCGCGAGTCCGAACGGGCCGCCGAACAGTCGCGCCGCAGGCTGGTCGCGTTCGTCAGCCACGATCTGCGGACCCCGCTGGCCGGGATACGGGCGGTGTCCGAGGCGATCGCCGACGGCGTGGTACCCGACGCCGAGGTCCGTGTACACGCCAAAACCATTGAGCAAGAGTCGGTTCGGCTTTCTGAGATGGTTGACGACCTGTTCGAGATGTCGAAGATCAACGCGGGTGCGGTCCAACCGGTGTTCGACAAGGTGGCGCTCGACGAGGTGGTCGACGATGTGCTCACCGCGCACCGGATCGCCGCCGAGCGCGCGGGAGTGGCGTTGACGGCCGAGCTGCCGGAGGCGCCGGTGCGGGTGCTGGGCAGCGACCGCGCGTTGGTGCGTGTGCTGTCCAACTTGGTGGCCAATGCGATCGCCCACACCCCGGAGGGGGGCCGGGTGTCGCTCTCGCTGGGCTCGGACGAGAACGGTGCGTGGGCGCGCGTCGACGACACCGGCGTCGGCATCGACGAGGCCGACCTGCCGCGGGTGTTCGACGTCGCCTACCGCGGGTCCAACGATCGCGTGCCGCGTGCTGATTCGTCGCTGCCCAGTGGGTCGGGGCTGGGGCTTGCGATCGCCGCGGGCCTGGTGCAGGCCCATCGCGGCACGTTGTCCGCCCGCAACCTGGGCACGGGCGCACGTTTCGAGGTGCGACTGCCGCTGGCGGCGGACTAATGCTGACCGTCGCTGGTCGTTGAGCAGCGCATTCCACGACCGTGGCTTCTCACTCGGCCGCTTGAGGCTTGTTCTTGAGTGATCACTCAAGTAACGTCGTTGACCTCATCCCCCCGAGGAGGTTCGCGATGACAGCACGAAGCGCCGACAAGGCGGTGCGCAAGTTCAAGGTCGAGCGGCAGCTGGGACGCGTCCTGATGAATCCGGTGGTCGCCGCGCTCGACCGCGTGGGCATCCGGTCGTCGTTGGTGGTCGACCTCGAGACGATCGGACGCAAGAGCGGGCAGCCGCGGCTCGTACCGCTGGCCGGCCGCGCCGACGACACCGGCGTATGGGTGATCTCGCAGCACGGTCGCCGCGCAGGCTGGGCCTATAACATCGCGGCGAACCCCAGAGTGCGCGTCCGCGTCAACGGCGAATGGCGCACGGGCACCGCGACGTTCGAGCCCGACGACGACGTGCGCGTCCGCGCCCGCACCTTCGGCGGCGCGGGCAAACTCGGCCAGTCGGCGACGGCGTTGACGATGCGAGCGATGGAAAGCGACCCGATCTCGGTGCGGATCACCTTCAACGACCGGTGAGTGCCTGCCAAGAGTGGGGCCGAATCCCTGACTACTCAATCTAGGTTAGGCTTCCCCAGTGACTCAGCGCCGCTCCGCTCGTGAGGAGGGGTCTCCGGAAGTCAGCTTCGTCCCACCGAATGGCCTGAGAGAACACATCAGGAACACCGCGATAAGCGTTGTCCCTCCGCTCATCGTTTACTACGCGCTCCGCGCGTTCGGCGTAACGGAATATTTGGCGCTCGTGGGCGCGATTGTCGTCGCTACGGTTCAAGGATCGGTTGCCGCACTACGTCGACGACGGTTCGAACCCCTGAGCGCAGTGGTCATCGTCGTAGCCGCCTGTTCCTTGACCCTTGCGTTCACCACGAAGAACCCCCGCATGGTCCAAGTCATGGAACTCGTGCCTATCGCTTTGTTCATCTGGGCTTTCTTCGCAAGTGGCCTGTTGCGCAAGCCGGCTTCTCTCAAGTTGGTCGATGCGATCGTGCCCAGCCTCGCAGACGGGGCGCTACCCCATCGCGGGTGGACACGGCGCGACATCGACGACTGGCACAGGCTGCACAGCAGGCTCTGCGTTCGGCTCGGATTTCTCTGCGGACTATTCCCTTTCGTCGCGATCTTCTGGATCTTTCGCCTTTCGGTCGACGTCTCGCAGATCCTCATCGTTTCAGTCGGCAACGCGGTTCTCATCCTCGCCATCTTCAGCGCTGTCATCTCGCTTCGCCGATTCGTGCAGCAACGCGGTTCGATCGCCGCTCAACCGTTGGGCGGGCCAACTCATGCCGACCCGGAGCAGGCCGTCTAGCTACAGCAATCCGAGCAGCTGCAGATCTGTGACGTACTTGACGATGACCGGCGCCGTAACGTGTGGAATCTCCCGATCATCGCTGTTTGCACCGATTTTGGCTTCATGAACTGCAGCGCGAAAGCGGTCGTTTGAGGCGAAGGAACCGCTTACCGGCTCAGCCGGCTGCAGGTTCTCGGAATCATGCAGGGCCATCTGCAGCAGCCCCATCACCGAGTGCTCGCGCACACGATCCGGCAGTGCGCGTAGGCCGGCCTCGAAGCGCTGCAACCATTCCGCGAAATCGTCGATGCGCTCGATGTGGTAACCGGCCTCGATCAACCAGTCCACATACTCGTCGAATCCGATCCCATCGTCGTGTGTGTTCATCACGTGGTATGTCTCGAACCCACTCAAGGATTTCTGTCCTACCTCAGCACCCAACGTGGTGATCGCCTCAGCAACGAACTCGACCGGCAGCCCATCAGCATGCGTGCGCTGACGATTGCCGTCGGCATCGAGGCGGAAGAACGATTTGGGAGCGACACCGGTAGCCATCAGGCTCAACACCATTCGGGTGACGAGATCGGATAAGTTCAGCTGGCCCGCATAGGTGGTGTCAGCCAATATCAAGCCGCAGCGGAAAACTGCGACCGGCAGCCTGCACAGGTCGTTGGCCTCGCGCAGCAACACCTCGGCTGCCCACTTGCTGTTGCCGTAACCGTTGACATTGCTGCCGTCGTTGATGCGAGTCGGACTGACCACCCGGATGTCGGCATCCTCGAGGAACGCGGATGGCTCGATCTGGTCGCCCACGTTGCCAGTCGACACATAGACATAGGATTTCAGTTTGGTGGTCAGCGCGAGCCGGATCAGCTCGGCGGTACCGACCACGTTGGGTCCGAAGAGCTGGTGGTACGGCAAGACGCCACTGACTTGGGCCGCCGAATCGACGATGAGATCGGCGGTATCCGCCAGCCGCTGCCAGCTTTCTGTGTCCAAGCCTAGATCGGCTTCTCCCTTGTCCCCGGCGATGACTTGTAGATGGTCAGCGGCCAATTCCTCAAAGTGCGCAAGCAATTCCGGATCCCCGCTGTCGAAGATCCCTTCCAGACGCCGCCGCGCTTCGTCATCGGAATCGGCCCGGACCAAGCAGATCAGATGCCCGTTGGTCAGTTCCATCCGCTCCAGCAATTCCAGGACTAGATAACGTCCGAGGAAGCCGGTGGCGCCGGTCAACAGGACCGTCCGCACCTCAGCGCTCGGACCGGGCAGTGTCCGTGCGGCCTCGAGCGTGGATGCGTCGATGAACTTGTCCAGCGTGAGGTCGGCGGCGTGCACCTCGGTGGCTTCCGAGCCATGGACTGCCACGAAGCGCGGGTCGGTGACGTGGCTGTCCAGCCGCGGCCCCAGCCCGGCGATGGTGGGTGCGTCGAACAGGGTGCGCACGCTCAGGTGGGTTTCCAGGGCGGTGTTGATCGCCGCGATCAGGCGCATCGCCGACAACGAGTCCCCACCCAGCTCGAAAAACGAGTCATCGACCCCGACCCGATCCACGCCCAGCACCCGGGCATAGATCTCGGCCAGCACTTCTTCAACAGCACTGCCCGGAGCGCGGTAAGGAGCATCCTGATACTCCGGTAACGGCAGAGCCCGGGTGTCGAGTTTGCCGTTGGCAGTCAACGGCAACGCATCGACCACCATCACCGCAGCCGGCACCATATACGCCGGTAACCGCTCACCCAGCACGGCGCGGACCGCGGCCGGCTCAGCGGTCCCGGTGATGTAGCCGACCAACCGCTTATCACCGGGGCGGTCCTCACGAGCGATCACCACCGCGGCCTCGACTCCCTCCACAGCCGCCAACGCCGCTTGGATCTCACCGAGCTCGATGCGATACCCACGGATCTTGACCTGCTCATCAGCACGACCCAGATACCGCAACTGCCCATCAGCATCCCAACGAACCAAATCCCCAGTGCGATACATCCGTTGCCCAGGGGCCCCGAACGGACACGACACAAACCGCGACGCGGTCAACCCCGCCCGACCCAAATACCCAACCCCGAGCCCATGACCGGCGGCATACAACTCACCAACCACCCCCACCGGCACCGGCCGCAACCACCCATCCAACACAAACAACGCAGCCCCGGGCACCGGCGCACCAATCGGCGGGGTCCCCGACCCCGCCACCAACGGCGCACTGACCGTCACACACATCGTCGTCTCAGTCGGGCCATACGCATTGGTCATCAACCGCCCCGGCGCCCACCGATCCACCAACTCGGCCGAACACGCCTCGGCAGCCACCACCAACGCCGCCGAACCCAACGCCTGCGAAGACAGCGCCGACAACGCCGAAGGGGTCTGGTGCAACACACTGACACCCTCGTCGAGCAGCAACGCCTGGAAATCCCCGGGCACCGAGGCCACCGACTCAGGCACCACCACCAACCGAGACCCGTGCAGCAACGCCCCCCAGATCTCTTCGACCGAGGCGTCAAAAGCATAGGAATACCACTGCGACCACACCTGACCCGGCCCCGAAGGCATCCCCACATGCAACGCTGCCAGCCACTGGGTCACGTTGTGGTGAGTGGTGGCCACTCCCTTGGGAACCCCGGTGGTGCCTGAGGTGTAGATGATGTGAGCGATATCGTCGCCGGCCGGCATCGGCAACGCCGTAACCGGTTGGGCGCCAACAGCTTCATCATCGACATCGATGACCGCCACCCCATAGCCGGCCAACCGCGACGCCAGCCCGGCGGTACTGAGCGCGGCCACCGGCGCGGCATCACCGATCATGAATTCGATCCGCGAATCGGGCACCACCGGGTCCATCGGCAGATACGCCGCCCCCGTCTTGAGCACCGCCAAAATCGCGATCACCGCCTCCGCCGACCGCGAAAACAGCACCGCCACACACTCACCCGGGCCCGCCCCATACCCAACCAACAGATGCGCCAACCGGTTAGCGCTGTCCTCAACCTCCCGATACGACCACAACCGACCCCCACAACTGAGCGCCACCGCATCAGGAGTACGACCAACCTGGGCGGCGAACAACTCCGGAATCGACACCGACCCCAACACCGGCGCCGTCAACACCGCACGATTACCGAACTCACCCAAACGCACACACTCAGCACCATCGAGCACATCAACACTCGACAACCGCCGCACCGGATCAGCAACCATCCCCACCAACACCCGCTGCAACCGACCCACCAACCCCGCGATCGTGGCGGTGTCGAACAGGTCGGTGCGGAACTCCACCGCCCCGACGATCCCGGCCGGCTCACCATCATCGCTCCAGCGTTCGCCCAGCGAAAAAGCCAGATCCATGCGGGCGCTTTGGGTTTGCAGCGACATCGGGGTGATCTGCACATCGCCCAGCGTCAGCATCGAGGCAGGGTCATCGCCCTGCCCCTGCCAGGTCAACCCCACCTGAACCAACGGGTGGTGACTCAACGACCGGATCGGGTTAAGCCGTTCCACCAGCAACTCAAAGGGCACGTCTTGATGCTCAAGACCCTCCAGGCTGCGCGCGCGCACCTGCTCGAGCAGATCACCAACGGTGGCCCGACCGTCGACCTGCACACGTAAGACCAAGGTGTTGACGAAAAAGCCCACCAACCGCTCCAGGGCCGGGTCGCTACGACCGGCGACCGCGAAACCCACTGCCACATCGGTGCTGGCGCTGAGCTTGTACAACAGCACCGCCAATGCGGCCTGAACCACCATGAAGCTGGTCGCGTTGTGCTCGCGGGCCACCGCCCGTACCCGCTGCTGCAGATCGGCCGGCCATTCCACGGCCACACTGGCCCCGCCGTGACCGGCGACATGCGGATAGGGCCGATCGGTGGGCAACACCAGCCGCTCCGGCATCCCCGCCAAAACCTGCTGCCAATAGGCCAACTGCACACCGATAGGACTTTCGGCGTCGTCGACATCACCGAACTGGGCCCGCTGCCACAACGCGTAATCGGCATACTGCACCGGCAACGCCGCCCAGCCAGGGGCGCGCCCCGCACACCGGCTGGTGTAAGCCTGCCCCAGATCAGCCACCAACGGAGTCAACGACCAGCCGTCCGCAGCGATATGGTGCACCACCGCCGCCAACACATGCTCATCCTCGGCCACACTGAAAAGTCGCGCCCGCAAAGGGATTTCATTCGCCAAATCAAACGTGTGACGCGCAACCACACCGATGGCCTCAACCAACTGATGCTGCGACCACCCCGTCGCGTCCACCACCTGCCAACCCAACTGCGCCCGCTGGGGGGGCAGCACCTGCTGATACGGCACACCATCGATATCGCCAAACACCGTGCGCAACGATTCGTGACGGTCCACCACATCGACCAACGCCGCACCCAACGCCGCGACATCAAGCCGACCATCCAGCCGCAACGCCACCGCCATGTTGTAAACCGGCGACGGACCCTGCAGCTGCTCAAGGAACCACAACCGGCCCTGACCAAACGACAACGGCACCACAGCAGGCCGCTCGCCAGCCACCAGCGGCGCCAACCCACGCCCATCCACACCAACACGGGGCCCCAGCCCGGCGATGGTGGGTGCGTCGAACAGGGTGCGCACGCTCAGGTGGGTTTCCAGGGCGGTGTTGATCGCCGCGATCAGGCGCATCGCCGACAACGAGTCCCCACCCAGCTCGAAAAACGAGTCATCGACCCCGACCCGATCCACGCCCAGCACCCGGGCATAGATCTCGGCCAGCACTTCTTCAACAGCACTGCCCGGAGCGCGGTAAGGAGCATCCTGATACTCCGGTAACGGCAGAGCCCGGGTGTCGAGTTTGCCGTTGGCAGTCAACGGCAACGCATCGACCACCATCACCGCAGCCGGCACCATATACGCCGGTAACCGCTCACCCAGCACGGCGCGGACCGCGGCCGGCTCAGCGGTCCCGGTGATGTAGCCGACCAACCGCTTATCACCGGGGCGGTCCTCACGAGCGATCACCACCGCGGCCTCGACTCCCTCCACAGCCGCCAACGCCGCTTGGATCTCACCGAGCTCGATGCGATACCCACGGATCTTGACCTGCTCATCAGCACGACCCAGATACCGCAACTGCCCATCAGCATCCCAACGAACCAAATCCCCAGTGCGATACATCCGTTGCCCAGGGGCCCCGAACGGACACGACACAAACCGCGACGCGGTCAACCCCGCCCGACCCAAATACCCAACCCCGAGCCCATGACCGGCGGCATACAACTCACCAACCACCCCCACCGGCACCGGCCGCAACCACCCATCCAACACAAACAACGCAGCCCCGGGCACCGGCGCACCAATCGGCGGGGTCCCCGACCCCGCCACCAACGGCGCACTGACCGTCACACACATCGTCGTCTCAGTCGGGCCATACGCATTGGTCATCAACCGCCCCGGCGCCCACCGATCCACCAACTCGGCCGAACACGCCTCGGCAGCCACCACCAACGCCGCCGAACCCAACGCCTGCGAAGACAGCGCCGACAACGCCGAAGGGGTCTGGTGCAACACACTGACACCCTCGTCGAGCAGCAACGCCTGGAAATCCCCGGGCACCGAGGCCACCGACTCAGGCACCACCACCAACCGAGACCCGTGCAGCAACGCCCCCCAGATCTCTTCGACCGAGGCGTCAAAAGCATAGGAATACCACTGCGACCACACCTGACCCGGCCCCGAAGGCATCCCCACATGCAACGCTGCCAGCCACTGGGTCACGTTGTGGTGAGTGGTGGCCACTCCCTTGGGAACCCCGGTGGTGCCTGAGGTGTAGATGATGTGAGCGATATCGTCGCCGGCCGGCATCGGCAACGCCGTAACCGGTTGGGCGCCAACAGCTTCATCATCGACATCGATGACCGCCACCCCATAGCCGGCCAACCGCGACGCCAGCCCGGCGGTACTGAGCGCGGCCACCGGCGCGGCATCACCGATCATGAATTCGATCCGCGAATCGGGCACCACCGGGTCCATCGGCAGATACGCCGCCCCCGTCTTGAGCACCGCCAAAATCGCGATCACCGCCTCCGCCGACCGCGAAAACAGCACCGCCACACACTCACCCGGGCCCGCCCCATACCCAACCAACAGATGCGCCAACCGGTTAGCGCTGTCCTCAACCTCCCGATACGACCACAACCGACCCCCACAACTGAGCGCCACCGCATCAGGAGTACGACCAACCTGGGCGGCGAACAACTCCGGAATCGACACCGACCCCAACACCGGCGCCGTCAACACCGCACGATTACCGAACTCACCCAAACGCACACACTCAGCACCATCGAGCACATCAACACTCGACAACCGCCGCACCGGATCAGCAACCATCCCCACCAACACCCGCTGCAACCGACCCACCAACCCCGCAACGGTTTCCGCCGTGAACAAGTCCATGTCGTATTGGATGCGCACACCCAGTTCGGTTCCCGGGGTGACTTGCACGGTCAGCGGGTAGTGGGTGGATTCGTGGGTGCTGACTCCGGTGACGGCCAAACCGTCGATCCCCGACAACGTCGCGGTGTCGACGGGGTAGTTCTCGTAGACGAACAAGGTGTCGAACAGTTGGTCGTGGCCGGTGAGACGGTGAATCTCGGGGAGCGCCACATGCTGGTGTTCGAGCGTGTTGTTGTGGGCAGCCTGCAATTGCTCGAGGAGTTCGGCGGTGGTGGTGGTCGCGCTCATGGTTGCGCGCACCGGAACCGTGTTGATCAACAGGCCGACAATGGATTCGGCGCCCGGCAGATCGGCGGGGCGCCCCGACACCGCGACGCCGAACACGACATCGTGCTGGGCCGTCAACGTTGTCAGCAGCTGGGCCCAGGCACCCTGCAGCACGGTGCTTATGGTCGTGTGGAGTGATCGGGCCAGCTCGGTTATGGAGCGGGTGGTTTCAGCCGACAACCGCATCGAGACCGCGTCGCGCGTACCGGGTGCTGAATTGTGTGGCGGTCCGACCAATGTCGGACCGTCCAAGCCGGCCAGCGCCTCACGCCAAGCCCCGTGCGCGGACTGCTGGTCACGGGCGGCCAGCCAGTAAACGAAGCTGCGATACGGCACCGGCGCGGGCAGTCGTTGCCCGTGGTAGTCGGCGAACAATTCGCTCAGCAAGATCGGCATCGACCAGCCGTCAAGGACGGTGTGGTGATTGGTGACCACCAGCCGATGCGCGTCTATCGCGCTGCGTATCAACGCGACCCGGAACGGTGGGCCGTCGAAGAGGTCGCACACCGCGACGCGTTCAGCGGCGCACACCTCCCGGATCTGCGCCTCAGAGCTGATCTGTTCGAACCGCCAACCCGCTGCGGGATCGGCGGGTATGACCTGCACGGGAGGATCGAACTCGGGGCAGAATCGGGACGTCAGGTTGGGGTGGCGGGCGATTACGGTGCGCACCGCCTCCCGCAGCCGGTCGATGTCGAGGCGCCCGTTCAGCGCGATGTCCAGTTGGACCGCGTACAACTCAACGCCGCTGGATTGCGTAGTGACGGAGTGGAAGAGCAGCCCCTGCTGTAGGGGGGTGAGCGGCAAAATGTCGGCGATGCGGTGGTGCCGCTGTAGTTGTTCGATCTGACGCTGGCTCAGCTGGGCCGGCAAGATGTCGGAGGGGGTCAATCCACCTCCGCCGTCGCGCACGTGGGCGCAGATGCCGGTCAGGGCGTCGAACCAGAGCCGGCCCAGCCGACTGACCTGTGCATGATCCAGCGCCGAGCGGGCCCACGTCCAGGTGGCGTGCAGGTGCGGCCCGGCGTCGGTGTCTACAGTGGCGGCGTTGAGCTCCACGGTATGGGTCAGCGGCATGGGTACCGCCGTGGCGGCTACGGTATGCGCCACACCGTCCTCACTGACGCGCCACAGGTCTTCGGTGGCGAAGGCGGCGGCCGCGCCGAGGCGGCCCAAGTAGTTGAACCCGATCGCCGGATCTGGCTGAGCCAACTCGACATCGGGGTTCAGATAGCGCAGCAGTCCATACGTCAAACCATCGGGCATAGCGCGCAGCTGTTCTTTGGCGTCCTTGATCACCGCTCCCAGCGCGGCGTCACCGACGATCACCTGCGCCCACGACAGCCCGCCCACCGAAAGCGACACCGGATACTTGGACGTGAACCATCCCACGGTGCGAGACAAATCCACATCGGAGCCCAGTTCCTCCGCGCGGCCGTGGCCCTCCACGTCGATGCCGATCGGCACCGTGTCCTCACCCAGGAATTCGACCACTGCCAGCGCGAAAGCGGTCAGCAAGATGTCGTGGATGCCGGCGTGAAACGCCGCGGGCACCTCACCGAGCAGCAGCTCAGTCGTGCTGGAGTCCAGCGACATTGACAGAGATCCGGCGTTGGCGAACGTGTCCGCGCCCGGGCGCACCGCCGGCAACACGGCCGGAGTGGCTGCAATTTGACGCCATGTCTGCGCGCGGTCCACGACTTGCGGGCGGCGCGCATACTCGGCCAGCAGTGCCGACCACCGGGCAAACGACATCCCCGTCACCGGTAGCGTGACGGGGTGACCGTTGTTGTGCTGGCCCCAGGCGATGTTGAGGTCCTCCAACAGAATTCGCCACGACACTCCGTCGACAGCCATGTGGTGGATGATCAACACCAACTGGCCCGTCGCGGTCACCCACAGCGCGCTGAGCATCATCCCGGCTGCCGGCTGAAGTCGTGACCGCGCGGCGACCAGGTCCGCATCGGAAAGCGCTTCCACCGACCGCAGACACTCGCGAACATCCACCGCGCCGGTCTCGGGCACGGTCAACGACCAGCCGCCCGCGCCGTCATCGGCGACGCGCAGCCGCAACATGGCATGCCGATCGAGGAGCGCCTGCAACAGCACCGCTACATCCGACTCAGACACACCGGCGGGGGCCTGCACCGCCATCGTCTGATTGAACTCATCGACCGGACCGTCCACGCTGGCCAGCCAGCCCATGATCGGCGTGGGTGTCACCGTCCCGACACCCTCGTCCGCCTCAGCCGGCTCACCTTCGCTGAAGCCGACCACTCGAGCCAGCCCGGCCACGGTTTGCTCTACGAAGATGTCACGGGGGCGACACACCAGGCCGGCCGCGCGGGCGCGGGCCACCACCTGCATCGACAGAATGCTGTCCCCGCCCAGTTCGAAGAACGAGTCGTCGACTCCGACCCGTTCCACCCCGAGCACCTGGGCGTAGATGCCGGCCAGGATGTCCTCGACGGCGCTCGCGGGGGCGCGGTACCCGCTGGCGGTGTACGCAGGTGCCGGCAGGGCCCGGATGTCGAGTTTCCCGTTGACCGTCATCGGCAGGGCTTCGAGGACCACCACCGCGGCCGGAACCATGTAGGCCGGCAATCGCCGAGCCACGGCCGAGCGGATCTGTCCCGAATCCACCGTGCCCGAGATTGTTTCGGTCACATAACCGATCAGGCGTTTGCCGCCCGGGCGGTCCTCGCGGGCGATGACCGCGGCCTGCTCGACCCCGTCCAGGGCGGTCAGCGCGGCCCGGATCTCGCCGAGTTCGATACGGTAACCCCGGACCTTGACCTGCTCATCAGCTCGGCCCAGATAAGCCAACTGTCCGTCGGGACCCCAACGCACCAGATCGCCCGTGCGATACATCCGTTGCCCAGGCGCCCCGAACGGACAGGCGACGAACCGTGACCCGGTCAACCCACCCCGGCGCACATAGCCGACCCCGACTCCGGCGCCGGCAACATACAACTCGCCGACCACCCCGACGGGCACCGGGCGTAGCCACCGATCGAGCACGAACAGTGCCGCTCCCGGCACCGGCGAACCGATCGGCACCACCCCGGCCCCCGGTCTCAGCGGGGCACTCATGGCGGCGTACACGGTCGTCTCGGTGGGGCCGTAGGCGTTCACCATCACTCGCTCGGGCGCCCACCGATCCACCAGCTCCTGCGGGCAGGCCTCACCTGCCACCACCAACGCCGCTGTCTCCAGGCCCTCGGCCGGCAGCATCCCTGCCGCGGACGGCGTCTGGCTGAGAACGCCGACCTGCTCCGTCACGAGCAATGAGTGGAAGTCCTCCGGTGAGCCCACCAACTCCTCGGGGATAACCACGAGGCGGCCGCCGTGCAGCAGGGCTCCGAAGACTTCCCACACCGAGACGTCGAAGCTGTAGGAATGCCACTGCGACCAAACCTTGCCCGCCGCAGCCAAATTCGGCTCCACGGCCTCGAGCAGTTGAGTGACGTTCCGGTGGGTGATGGCGACCCCTTTCGGCGTGCCCGTCGTGCCCGAGGTGTAGATCAGGTAGGCGACGTTGTCGGGAGCCGGTGTCGGCAAGTCCACGCTCGGATAGCCGTCGATGCGCGGGTCATTGACATCGAGAACCCGAAGATCGGTGTGGCCGTCCAACCGTTGGGCCAGGACTGCGGTGGTGAGCGCGGCCCTTGGTGCCGCGTCGGCGAGCATGAATTCGACCCGGGCATCGGGGTAGGCGGGATCGATGGGCAGGTAGGCCGCCCCGGTCTTGAGCACCGCCAGCATCGCCGTGATGGCCTCGGCCGAGCGGCCCATCAGCAGGGCCACAGTCTCTCCCGGGCCGACGCCGTAATCGGCCAGCACGCGGGCCAACCGGTTCGCCGACTCACTGAGTTGGCGGTACGTCATGGTGTGGCCGTCGCAGACCAGTGCCACCGCCTGCGGGGTTCGCGCGACTTGGGCGCAAAACATTTCCGGAATCGACACCGCTTCGGGTTGAGGGCGGGTCAGCACCGCGCGGTTGCCGAGCTGATCGAGGCGGGCGCGCTCGTCGGCGTCGAGCACATCGATCGACGACGACGCCCGCGCCGGTTCGGCGCTCATCGCCGCCAGCACCCGCATCAGCCGTCCGATCAGCGACTCGATGGTGGCGGTGTCGTAGACGTCGGTGCGGAATTCCACGGTTCCGCCGATGCCGGCACGCTCACCGTCGGGGCCGAAGCGTTCGGCCAACGAGAACATCAAATCCATTCGGGCGGTGCGGGTGTCGACCGGCAGCGTGCTGGCCCGCGCCTGGCCCAGACTCAGTTCGAGTGACGTGCCGTGGTCCAGCCCGGCGAAATTCTGCCAAGCCAACGCGACCTGCACGAGGGGGTGGTGCGTCAGGCTCCGAGCCGGGTTGACGCGCTCCACCAGCACCTCGAAGGGCACGTCTTGGTGCTCGTAGGCGGCCAGACTGCGTTGGCGCACCTGCGCCAGCAGCTGCGCGACGGTGGGATCGCCGCTCAGATCGACGCGCAGCACCAAGGTGTTGACGAAGAATCCGACCACCTCATCAAGCGCGCTGTCGGTGCGCCCGGCGATCGGGAATCCAATCGCCACATCGGTGCTCGCGCTCAGTTGTGACAGCAGCATCGCCAGGCCCGCCTGCACCACCATGAAGGTGGTGACGTTGTGCTCGCGAGCCACCCGGTCGATCTGCTGCTGCAGGTCGACCGGCCAGGCCACGGCCACGCTGGCACCTTTCTGATCGGCCACCGGCGGGTAGGGCCGGTCCGTGGGCAGCTGCAGACGTTCGGGCAGGTCGGCCAGAGTCTGCTTCCAGTAGGCCAGCTGTGCACTGATGCGGCTGTCCGGGTCGTCGAGATCACCCAGGATGGTCCGCTGCCACAGCGTGTAGTCGACGTACTGGACGGGTAACGGCGCCCAGTCGGGGACTCGGCCGGCGCACCGGCTCGCGTAGGCCACCCTCAGATCGGCCACCAGCGGGGCCAGCGACCAGCCGTCCGCGGCTATATGGTGCACCACCACGACCAGCACATGCTCATCGTCGCTGCGCCGAAACAGGTTGGCCCACAACGGGGTTTCGGTAGCCAAGTCGAATCTGCGGCGCACCGCGGCGTCGATGGCTTCCGCTAGCCGGCTCGATGACCATGCGGTGGCGTCGACGACGCGCCACCCCACATCGACGCGCTCAGCCGGCACCACCACCTGCTCGGGGATTCCCTGCGGCGCGACGAACAGGGTGCGCAGGCTCTCCTGGCGGCCCACCACATCGACCAGCGCCGCCCCCAGCGCCTGGGAATCCAGGTATCCGTCCAACCGCAACGCCGCGGGAATGTTGTAGACCGGCGACGGCCCCTGCAACTGGTCCAGGAACCACAATCTCTGCTGGGCATACGACAACGGCACCACGGCGGGCCGCTCACGGGCCACCAGCCGCGGCAGCTGACTCGAACCCACCCCGATACGCGGCGCCAGTTGGGCGACACTGGGTGAGTCGAACAGGGTGCGCACGCTGAGGTTGGTCTCCACGGCGGTGTTGATCGCCGCGATCAGGCGCATCGCCGACAGCGAGTCCCCACCCAGATCGAAAAACGAATCATCGGCCCCGACCCGATCCAGCCCCAGCACCCGGGCATAGATTCCGGCCAACATCTCTTCGATGGCGCCGGTCGGGGCGCGATACGGGCTCTCGTGATATTCCGGTTCCGGCAGCGAGCGGGTGTCGAGTTTGCCGTTGACCGTCACCGGCAACGTCTCGAGCACCACCACGGCGGCCGGCACCATATAGGCCGGTAACCGCCCACCCAGCGCGGCGCGTATGTGCACCGGATCCGTTGTGCCGGCGCGAGTCTCGGTGATGTAACCGACCAACCGCTTATCACCGAAACTGTCCTCACGCATCGACACCGCCGCGGCCTTGACCCCCTCGAGCGCGGCCAACGCCGCTTGGATCTCGCCAAGCTCGATGCGGTTGCCGCGGATCTTGACCTGCTCATCGGCACGCCCCAGATAGAGCAACTGCCCATCGGCACCCCAACGCACCAAATCCCCAGTGCGATACATCCTTTGCCCCGGCGCGCCGAACGGACAAGCCACAAACCGCGACGCGGTCAACGACGTCTGACGCAGATAGCCATGCGCCAGTGCGGGTCCGGACAGGTACAGTTCGCCGCCGACACCGACGGGGGCCGGGTTAAGCCCTGCGTCGAGCACGAAGGCACATACTCCTGGGATCGGAGCGCCGATGCTGACCGGCTGCCCCGCCGACAGCAGCGGACTACAAGTGGCCCAAATGGTCGATTCGGTGGGACCGTAAGCGTTTACCATCCGCCGACCCGGCGCGCACCGATCCACCAACTCCCGAGGGCAGGCCTCCCCCGCAGTGAGTAGCGCCTCCACTCCCCCCAGCCCGCCGTGATCCAGCGACGACAGCACCGTCGGGGTCAACACCGCCGCGCTGACTCCCTGCGTCTGCAGTAACGTGGTCAGCGCCTCCCCGGCGTAGACGTCCCGCGGCGCCACCACCAGCGCCGACCCTGACCCAGCCGCCCACAGCAACTCGAACACCGACGCATCGAAGATCGGCGAGGCGACCATCAGCATCCGCGCATCTGCACCCATTCCGAACGTCGCGCGTTGCGCCGTAGCCACTCCCAGCAATCCGGCGTGGCTTACCGCCACCCCCTTGGGGGCACCGGTCGACCCCGACGTGAAGATCACGTAGGCGGTGTCGTCCACCGTCAGCAATGCCGACCGATCGGCGTCAGTGATCGGATCGGCTGGGTGCTCCGAGACGTCGAGTCCGTCGATACGCAGCACCGGGCGGTTTGCGACACCCCTCAAAGTGCCCGTACCACATGTCAATACGCACATCACTGCCACTGCGTCCAGCACAGTCGCGACCCGGTCAACCGGGTGTGCGGGATTCACCGGCACATATATCCCGCCCGCCTTGACAACCGCCCACCACGCGACCACCAGCTCCACACAGCGATCGATCGCCACGCCCACTGCGCGCTCTGGACCCACCCCCGCCTCGATGAGCACCCGCGCCAACCGCGTCGACCACTCGTCAAGCTCGCGATACGACAAGGTTCGCGCGCCGTCGATGACCGCAGCCGCGTCCGGGTCGGCCGTCACCGCCGCGTCCAGCAACTGCGACGCCAGCCCTACCGGCGCAGCCACACCGCCTCCGGACCACTGTGCCAGCAAGAGGTCACGCTCACCGTCGTCCAACAGTGGCACGTCGCCGACCGTCACAGACGCATCCGCGACCAGAATGCGGTCAAGCAGAGACTCCAAACGGGCTATGTGCCTGTCGATCTCGGCGGTGGTGTACCGGTCCGGATTCCACGCGAACTGGATTCGCGGCGAGCCGCCGCCCAGCTGCGGATAGATGTTTATGGCGATGTCTTGGATGGGGAAGGTGGTCAACACGTTGACGACAGCTTCTGACGGCCCAAAGAAGATGGGCGTAGCGAAATCGAGTACATTGATCACTTGACCGAACTCGACATTCATATCGACGGGCGATGAATCGGCGACGAGGTCCGGCCAGCCCCGGAACTGTTGATGGCGCAAGGCGCCGATCACTGCTTTGGTGACCTGATCATTCAGCGCGCCAATGGTATCCGTGTCGTCGACGCGGATGATCAAAGGCACCAGATTCGACACCATCCCCGCGCACTTCTTCAGCGCCGCAGTGGTTCGCGCCGAAACGGGCAGCGACAGTGAGACATTCCGGCGGCCAGTTGTCTTAGCGATGAACACGGCCAGCGTCGCGACCACTGTCGCGGCGTCGAACTGGTCGTGACGGTTTTCCGCACTTCGGTCCCTACCAACCAAGTCGCGAACCAGCGGATGCCGTGGCGCTACCACCCTCCCCGTGCCCGCCAGATCGACGACTTCCAGCGGAGCGCGCACGACCGTTTTCCAGTACTCCGCATCGGCCTTACTGCGTGACGACTGTTGATACTTGCGATCTGCGTCGCGGATCAAGGCGAATTCGGAGAAATCCACTTCGGTGGCGCGGGGAATTGACCCGGAGTAGACGTCCGCGATGTGGCGAATCACATTGTTGGTGCCGAACCCGTCAACGAGCACGTGGTGAGTGCGCAGATAAAAGAACGACAGATTGTCGGTGATACGCAACAGCGCGAAGTGAGTGAGCCGGTCGCGGAGCAGGTCGATCGGTCGGCGGTAGTCCGCATCCATCCAGGCTCGAGCAGCGGCCTCTGGATCGCTTTCGGTGCGCAGATCAATGCAGTGCAGGGTCTGAGGAAACGAGCGGTCGACGGCGAAGACAGGTTCGCCGTCAACGAGCGATAGCCGTGCACAGGGTGTACCGAACCGCGCGGCTGCAGCTTCGCACCCAGCCATGAGCCTGTCCGCGTCGACGTTGTGATCGATGGCAAGAAACCCGGCGAAGTTGTAAGGGACTTCTGGCCGCAGCTGTTGAGCGGCCCATATAGACCGCTGAGCGGCGGTCAACGGTCCTAACGTGTCCGGCTGGCTACCGAAGGTGAGCATGAAGCGAAGGGCTCCTTATAGTCGACCGTCATACCGGCACGGCCGGATCATCTGTGAATTTGCTTGTCGCACGATGAGACAAAGACAACCACCGGCGCAGCTGGTCGTCATGGTCAGATGTTCCTTTTGGCAAATCAGTTGTGGAATCGAGGATTTGGTAGTGGAGAATTTCGTCTGATGACTTACGGCTGGCTGACTAGATAGCCGCCACGCCGAAAAAACTTGTCCGCCCTGCACTCGACCCCATCCGCGGATCGAACTCGAGTGATCACCAAGCCGTGGTTGTCACCCCGAAATGCACTGGGCCCGCATACCACGGCGCCACCTTCCTCCTGCACGATCACCCGGCCATTGGTGCCGCCGTAGCGGGCCTCCGAAATGTGTGCCTCGAGGACCTCGATCCGATCGCCTCTGTAGAAGGTGAACGCGCGAGGATAGGGGTCGGACAACGCGCGCACGAACCGCTCGACATCTTCGGCGGGCCAACTCCAGTCGATCAAACTGTCGCGTTCCGAACGCTTGTGGAAGTACGTCCGTGCGGCCTTGTCTTGCGGCCGCCAGACCGCCTTACCTGACTCCAGCAATTGCAGCGCTTCGGCCAGCGCACCGGGAATCAGATCGATACCTCGCAGCACCAAATCGGTGCCAGTATCGTTTGCGCCGATTGGCAGCGAATGCTGAACGAGAATATCCCCAGTGTCCAAGCCGTCGTCCATTCGGTGAACGCTCAAACCAAATTCGCGCTCGCCGCTGATCAAGGCCCATAGGACCGGGGAGAAGCCGGTGAACTTCGGCAGCAGCGAGTCGTGGAAGTTCAAAGTGCCGTGCGGCGGAATGCCATATAGCTCGGCGGGCATCTTGTTGTACCAACTGTTGACCACGATGACGTCGGGATTGAGGCGGCCGACCATATCGATGGTTTCGGAGTCGACCCGCTCCGTGAAATGCACTGGAATGGCATGTTGGCGCGCGAGGTCTTCGACCGGCGCTGACCAGATCGCCTTATAGGACTCTTCGCTCGGCGGATGAGTGACCGCGAGCAAAACTTCCTGATCCAGATCAATCAGCGCCTGCAGGGTCTTATACCCCCAGGTCTGGTACCCGAAGAACACGATGCGCACTACCCGAACCTCCCTAGCTCTGGGCTATGCCTTAGCCGCGCATCGCCCCCAAGGACCGGATCTTACGTTAGGCAAACCTAAGTTTCGACCCCAGGGGCGAAGCCGTCAGCAGATATGCCCATGCCATCTGCACTTGCCCCCGAAACGGAGGCGAAATCCCGCGGCGTCACATAGCGAATAGGAACGCGAGCGCCTGGTTGATCCCGACACTCGCGGTTCTCCAAAATCCCGCTGATCGCAGGTCGGTGGACTGCCGGTATTTGCGTTTGCAAGCTGCTATTCGGAGCCGGCTTTCCGGGAGATCAGCGCCGACATCGTCGTCAGTCGGGCAGCGAGTTGCTCAGCCGTTCGGTCGCGGCGACGTAGTCCTCGATGAACTCGCGCACCACCTCGCGCGCCGGTCTGACCTTGTTCATCAGCCCGACACCTTGTCCGACGAAGTACGTCGCCAGCGCCTGGGCGCCGGGATGCCCCTGGGCGGCCAGCACGTCGATGCGACGCACGACCGGCTCGGCGAGCATCGACTGCAGGGGAAGCGGCAGCGGCTTCTGGCCGCCTTCGTTCGGCAACCACGCCTGGGTCCAATCCGAAACCAGTTGGCGCGCAGGCTTTCCTGTCCTGCCCGCCGAACGGACGGTGTCGCGTGACGAGGCGGCCAGGAACTTCTCCTTGGTGTAGGGCGCGGTCTCCGCCTCTTCGGTCGTCAGCCAAACCGAACCGGTCCAGGCGCCGGCCGCGCCCATCGCCACCGTCGCGGCCATCTGCCTGCCCGTGACGATCCCGCCCGCGGCGAGGACCGGGATGTCGCTGCCGATCGCCGCCAGCGCCTCCAACACCTCGGGCACCAGCACCAGCGTCGTCACCTCACCGCAGTGCCCGCCGGCCTCGGTGCCCTGAGCGACGATCAGGTCGACCCCCGCCTGCGCCTGCTTGACGGCGTGCTCCTTGGCGCCGACCAGCGCGGCCACCGGCACGCCGTTCTCCTTGCCGGCCTTGATCATGTAGTCGGGCGGGACGCCCAGCGCGTTGGCGATCAACCGGATGGGGTGGTTCATCGCCACGTCCAGCAGGTCTTTGCCCGTGTTGCCCGAGAGGGCGGCGTTGCCGAACCGCGGCGCCTCCTCGGCCTCGATGTCGTGTGCGGCCAGCAGCTCGGTGACGAAGCCGCGGTATTCGTCGGGGATCCGGCCCGCGAGGTCGCTCATCGTCAGATCCTCGCCCTTGCCCTCGTAGCGGGCCGGGACGATCAGGTCGACGCCGTACGGTTTGCCGCCGACGTGGTCGTCGATCCAGGACAGCTCCTGGTCGAGCTGCTCGGGTGTGTACGCCGTCCCGCCCAGCACGCCGAAGCCGCCCGCGCTGGACACCGCGGCGACCACGTCGCGGCAGTGGCTGAACGCGAACAACGGGAAGTCGATGCCGAACTGCTCACAAATCGCTGGTTTCACCCGGCCAGTATGGCTACCCCGGGTCACCCCCGAGCCAGGAGCCGCCGGATCGCGTCGAGCATCTGCTTGCCGGCGAGCAGCTCGAGGTCGTTGTGCCCGGCACCGGGCACCAGCTCGTAGCTCTTCGGCTCGTTGGCCGCGTCGTAGAGCCGTCGGCTCATCGGCTCGGGCACGACGTCGTCGCGGTCCCCCGCGATCACCAGTAGCGGCGCGCGCACCGACGGGATCCGCTCCAGCGACGGATAGCGGTCCAGCAGCAGCCACCGCACCGGCAGCCACGGATAGTGCACCGCCCCGACGTCGGGTAGCGAGGTGAACGGTGAACGGAGCATCAACGCATTCGGCGGTCGTTCGACGGAGAGGCCGACAGCGACTGCGGCGCCTAGGGATTCGCCGAAGTAGGCGATCTCGTTCACCCCGTCCTGTGCGGCCAGCCACGACTGCGCCGCCCGCGCGTCAGCGGCCAGACCGTCCTCCGACGGGCGGCCCGGATTGCCTCCGAAACCGCGGTAGTCCACCAGCAGCGCCGAGGAGCCCATCCGGTTGAGCGCCACCGCCAGCGCCGCGCGCATCGACCGGTCTCCACCGTTGCCTGGCAGCACCAGCACGGCGGGCCCGTCCCCCTCGACCGGGAAATACCATGCGTCCAAACGGATTCCGTCGTCTGTTTCGATCACCACGTCTTGTCCGTTGCGCGCCACCGTGGCGGCGGACGGCACGGGGCCCGGCGACGGGAAGTAGACCAACCGCCTCTGCTGAGACCACAGCAGACCCATCAGACCGGACGCCACGAGCGTGACGATAACGACAACGCGGACGGTGCGACGCATCAGGTCCGCAACGGTGCGAACGCGAACTCGCGCAACCCGTCGAGCGGGTCCACCGCCGCGGAGAATCCGAGCGCCTCGGCGGCGCGCGCGGGGTCGGCGACGATATGACGGACGTCTCCGCTGCGGTACTGGCCGGTGACCACCGGCGGCGCGTCGCCGCGGGTCTCGCACAGCGCGGCGGCCACCTCGAGGATCGAGATCGGTCGTCCCGAGCACACGTTGAACGCCTCGAATCCTGTGCGATCGGACTCCACGGCCGCGACGTTGGCCGCCGCCACGTCGTCGACGTGTACGAAGTCACGCATCTGCCCACCGTCCTCGAAAACGCGTGGCACATCGCCGGATTCGAGCTCGGAGCGGAAGATCGCGGCCACGCCGGAATACGGGGTGTCGCGGGGCATGTAGGGGCCGTAGACGTTGTGGTAGCGCAGCGCGGTGACCGCGCCCCCGACGGCCTCCGCCCACGCGAGCGCGTAGTGCTCCTGCGCCGTTTTGCTGGCGGCGTACAGGCTGCGGGGCCGCAGCGGCGCGTCCTCGCCCACCAGTCGCCACTTGACGATCTCGCCGCACAGGGGGCACCGGTGCTCGAAAACACCGGCGTCGAGGTCGGCGCGCGTGCGCGGATCGGGGTCGACCGGTCCGTGCTCGGCGCAGTCGTAACGGCCCTGCCCGTAGACCACCATCGACGACGCCAGCACCAGCCGTTGGCAGCCCGCCGCGAACATCTCGGCCAGCACCACCGCCGTCCCGTAGTCGTTGTGCGAGCCGTACGAGGGCGCGTCGGCGGCGTTGACACCCGCACCGACCACGGCCGCCTGATGACACACCACGTCGACGTCCGTCATCAGCGGTGCCAGCGCGGCCGAGTCGCGGACGTCGACCACCCGGCAGTCCGGCGGTGGCTCGGTCCCCGGCCCGTGCGCGGCGGTCAGCATCGCATCGATGGCGATCACGTCGTGTCCCGCGTCGCGTAGCGCCTCGTGGATCCGGGCCCCGATGAATCCGGCCGCGCCGGTCAGCAGGACTCTCACGGGAGTTCGAACGGAAGTCGGACACCCTCGTGCGCCAGGCAGTGCGTACAGGAATTCACCTCGGCCGTGTTTGCAGTGTTCTCGATGGCGTCGTGTACGAGCTTCTTGAACGGCACCAGGTTGCGTTGGAACTCGGCGAACACGTCGACGGTGCGCACGGCCGTACCGCTGTCGATGCCGGCATCCAGATCTGTCACCAAGGCGATTGGCGCATAACACATCTCGAGTTCGCGGGCCAACACCGCCTCGGGGTAGCCGGTCATGTTGACCAGGGTGAAGCCCTGATTGGCGAACCAGCGACTCTCTGCGCGGGTGGAGAACCGCGGGCCCTGCACCACCACCATGGTTGCCCCGTCGACGACGCCGGGCAGGTTGGTGGCCGCCGCGCGCAGGCTCGGGCAATACGGGTCGGCGAACGCGACGTGAATGCCGCCGGAGTCGAAGTAGGTGTCGGCGCGTCCGCGGGTGCGATCGACGAGCTGGTCGGGTACCACCATGGCCCCGGGCCCGAGGGCGGGGGTGAGGCTGCCGACCGCGCACGGCGCGAATATGCGTCGCACCCCGAGGGCGCGCAGCGCCCACATATTGGCCCGGTACGGCACCGTGTGCGGGGAGAACTCATGGTCGGCGCCGTGGCGCGGCAGGAACGCCACCTCGTGCGCGCCGACGGCGCCGACGGTGATCGGGGCGCTCGGCGCGCCGTAGGGGGTCTCGACGGTGACGCTGCGGGCGTCGGCCCCGAAGAAGCTGTAGAAACCGCTCCCGCCGATGACTCCCAGCACGACTACGCGGGCGGTTGGTCGTCGGTCTCGTCGAGCTGTTGCGACGCGCGCCGCACGGTGTCGCGGATCTCGAACGCGTCGGTGGCGAAACCGCCGATCGCATTGGCGACGTCCTTGACCGCGGTGGTGACGATCGACACCACCTCGCCGACGGTCGATACGCCGGAGTCGAAGATCTCCTGCACGGCGTCCTTGCGGATCTCCGCCTTGCTGAGTCGGTCCTCCATGCGCTCAGTCTGCCACGGCCTGGCGCCGTGCGAGACTGGCGCTCGTGGCGACATTCGCGCAATGGGTCGAGGGCGCTCGGCCGCGCACGCTGCCCAACGCGATCGCGCCCGTGATCGCGGGCACCGGTGCGGCGGCGTGGCTGCAGGCCGCCTGCTGGTGGAAAGCGCTGCTCGCACTCGCGGTCGCCGTCGCGATGATCGTCGGAGTCAACTACGCCAACGACTACTCCGACGGCATCCGTGGCACCGACGACGTCCGCGCGGGCCCGCTGCGGCTCGTCGGTTCCAAGATCGCCACGCCTCGGGCGGTGTTGACCGCCGCGGTGGTGAGCCTGGCTGTCGCGGCGATCGCGGGCCTGGTGCTGGCGGCGGTGAGCGCGCCGTGGCTGCTCGCGGTCGGCGCGGTGTGCATCGCCGGGGCGTGGTTGTACACCGGCGGGTCGAAGCCGTACGGCTACCTCGGACTCGGCGAGGTCGCGGTGTTCGTGTTCTTCGGGTTGGTCGCCGTGCTGGGCACCCAGTACACCCAGGCGCTGCGGATCGACTGGGTGGGCGCCGCGATCGCGGTGGCGATGGGGTCCATGTCGTCGGCGGTGTTGGTGGCCAACAACCTGCGCGACATCCCGACCGACAAGGAGTCGGGGAAGATCACGCTGGCCGTGCGACTGGGCGACGCGCGGACCCGGCTGCTGTATCAGCTGCTGCTGGTGGTGGCATTCGCGTTGACGTTGGTGCTGATGCTTGCGACACCGTGGGCGGCGGTCGGCCTGGTGGCCATGCCGCTCGCGGTGCGCGCGGCGGCACCGGTGCGTCGAGGCCGCGGCGGTAAGGACTTGATTCCGGTTCTGCGCAACACCGGGTTGACGATGCTGGTGTGGGCGGTCGCGCTGGCGCTCGCGCTGGCATTCGGGTGATCTCACGCCGCGCGAGCGTGCGTGAAATGTCGGGATTTCGCGACGTGTCGTGTGCCAACACGCACGCTCGCGCTGAAGATGACTAGGTGACGTCGGTCGGGGCGTCGGCCACCTTCACCAGGGTCACCTCCGGCTTGGCGGGTACCGCATCGGCGAGGAACCACCGGAACGCCAGGTTGCCGCGCGGATAGTCCACGGTGGTAATGGAATTCGGGTGCGCGGTCATACCGCGGGAAATGACGGCGGTGATCGAGCCGTCGGAGTTGGGCACCGCGCTGTAGCCGTTGATCGACGTCCTGGCGTCGGTCACACCCGCCATGAACTGGTTCCACACCACGAGGTTCCAGAACCGGCAGGCCGGCGGCCGGTGGGTGACGACGAGCGCCTCGTCGTCTTCGAGCACGAAGCTGCCGTAGGAGTAGCACGCGTCGCGCGCCGACCAGCCGAAGTTCGCGTCGGGCACCTGGTACGGGTCGGCGAATTCGTTTGCGGCCTGGGCGATCTCGTGACCGAGCGTGTGGGCATTGTCGACTCGCACACCGACCGCCAGCGGCAGGATCGCGAACATCGTGCGCAGCCATGCCGCGCTGGCCTGCAGCGCCGCTGCGGTCTCGGCGTCGCCGTGCCGGATCGGGTCGGGCTCGTCGAGCGCCTCGATATGCCAGGACACCGGGCGCCCCGTCAGCGGGTCGGCCTGGTAGTCGCGGGTCACCAGCACCACACCGCCGTCGGTCGGGCCGTATTCGAAGGAGAAGTTGCCGTCGGCATCAAACTCGAGGTCGTCATCGCGGACCAGCGCGACGATCCGATCCGACCACGCGCCGGGGGACGGCTCGTTGTAGGCGGTCACCGAAAAGTAGACGCTGTCGCCCCTGTTACCGCTGATGCGGTAGCGGCGCTTCGGGTCGACCGGGCACATGAAGTAGAAGGCGTCGGTGTTGTCCCCGCCCCAGCGCCGGTCGCGACGGAACGGGGTGTTGAGCTCGACCCACACGGGCCGGCTCGGCTCGGCGAAGAGATATGTGTCGAACGCGACGCCGAGCGTGGTGGCCAGCATGCGGTAGCCGTCGGCAATGTGACGGTCGTCGGAGACGGCGCGGTCCCCTTCGAGGAAGCTGCGGTCGAGGCCGCCGAGGGTGTCGAGCAGTTCTCGCCACGCTCTCGCCGATTCGTGCGTCATGCGCTGATTCCTCTCGTGATGAAAGTGGCGGTCCGGTCCACCCATGCGTCGTCGAGTCGATCTGCGCGGGTGATCAGGCACAGAAACGTCATGCCCGCCATGGCCTCGACGACGTCGGCGGCCGACACCTCCGGCCGTACCTCGCCGCGGGCCGCGGCCGCGTCGAGCCGTTCGGTCAACCCGCGCGAGAGCACGTGCGAGAAGCGCTCCAGCAGCGCGGCGTGCAGCGCGGGATCGGCAGCCATCTCCGCAACCAGGCCAGGCAGCGCGGCGCGCGCGGCAGGAGTGGTCAGCACGCCGACCGTGCGGCTGAGCATCTCGCGGATGTCGCCGGCCAGCGACCCGGTGTCGGGGAGCTCGGTCGCCGTGCCGAGCGGGAACACCGCCTCGTGCACAAGATGCGCCTTGCCCGGCCAGCGGCGGTAGATGGCAGGCTTGCTCGTGCCCGCGCGACGGGCGATCGCGTCGACAGTGAGGTCCGCGTAACCGGTGGATCCCAGCAGGTCGACCGTCGCGCTGAGCACCGCGTCGTCGATGCGCTTGTCGCGGGGTCGGCCGATTTCCGTCGTCATTACGACACTGACAGTAACATAACTTGCTGTGACCGACATCTCACCAGCGCCGCCCGTCGTCCTCGACGACCTCGCCGAGCCGCGCTTCCCCGTGGAGATCCAGCCGATTCGCGACATGATGGCGGCGATGGCGCCCGAGTGTCCGCTCGACGCCGACGCCCTGCACGCCAAGGCCAGCGCGGAGACCGGGCTCGACGACTTCGGCCCCGACGATTACCGCGACCGCCTCGACGTGTATCTGGCTGCGTTGCAGGAGATTCCGGGACTGAGCGACGCCGGAGTGGTGAACTTCCACGCCCAGCTGGTCCAGTTGCTGAAGAACCGCCTGCTGCTCACCGACCTACTGGCCAGGCATCCCGAGATCCACGACATCGAACTGGCGCCGCCGGTCGTCATCGCCGGGCTGCCACGCACCGGCACCACCCACCTGCACAACCTGCTGGCCGCGGGTCCGACCTTTCGCACCCTTCCGTACTGGGAGAGCAACGAACCGTTCCCGCTGCCATCAGAGGCCGGCGTCGAACCGGATCCCCGGCGCACCCGGATGGATGCGGCGGTGGAGTTCATGAACGCGGTGATGCCGCACTTCGCGCTCATGCACGAGATGACGACCGACCACGTGCACGAGGAGATCCAGCTGCTGGCCAACGACGTCAGCTCGATGCTTTTCGAGACGCTGGCGCATGTGCCGCGGTGGCGCGACTACTACCTCTCACACGACCAGACGCCCCACTACGAGCACCTGGCGCTGCAGTTGAAGGCGCTGCAGTTCCTGCGCGGGGGCAGACGGTGGCTGCTCAAATCCCCGCAGCACCTCGAGCAGTTGCCCGTGCTCAACCGGGTCTTTCCCGGTGTGGTGGTGATCACGACCCACCGCGATCCGGTCCCCGTGGTGCTGTCGATGCTCGCGATGTTGACCTACTCCGCGCGCATGCACTGCGCACCGGTTCCGGTCCAGGACATCGCCGCATGCTGGATCGACCGTCTCGAGCTCATGCTGGCCGCATTGATCCGCGATCGCGACGTCATCGGGGGCGAACGCTCGATCGATGTCAGGTTCGACGACTTCATGGCCGACGAAATGGGCACCGCCGCAGCGATTTACGTACTTGCCGACGAGGTTATGAGCGCGGACGCCCGCGACGCCATGGCCGAGTATCTCGCGGGACACCAGCGGGGCCGGCTCGGGCGGGTGGCGACGTCGCCGGAGATGTTCGGACTCGACCCGAACGAATTGCATGCCCGCTTCGCCCCGTACGTCGAACGCTTTTTGGCCTAGCCCTCGCTCGGTCGTCGCGGCTGTTCGCCCGATCAGCGGTGTGTGAATACCCTGGCCCGGGTATCCGCATCCGGCAGCCGGAGACGAGAGGCATCCATGACCGCAGCACGAACTCAACTCGACCAGCGCGACCTCGCCGAAGCGCGACGCGTCGTCGCCGCGGTCTCTGACGCATTCTCGGCCAAGGTCGTCGGCCAGGAGAACCTGCGCGAGTCGTTGCTGATCGGCCTGCTCGCGGGCGGTCACATCCTCATCGAGAGCGTTCCGGGGCTGGCCAAGACGACGGCTGCGCGCGTGATCGCCGAAGCCATCGACGGCGGGTTCCGGCGCATCCAGTGCACGCCCGACTTGCTGCCCAGCGACATCATCGGCACCCAGATCTACGAGTCCGCGACCAACTCGTTCGTCACCCAACTCGGGCCGGTGCACACCAACATCGTGCTGCTCGACGAGATCAACCGGTCGAGCGCCAAGACGCAGAGCGCGATGCTCGAGGCAATGGAGGAGCGTCAGACCACGATCGCGGGCACCGAGTATGCGATTCCCGAGCCGTTCCTGGTGATCGCGACGCAGAACCCCGTCGACCAGGAGGGCACCTATCCGCTGTCGGAAGCCCAGACCGACCGGTTCATGCTCAAGGACGTCGTGCACTACCCCACCCCCGAGCAAGAGGTGGAGATGATGTCCCGGATGGATGCGGGGCTCTACGACAAAGAGCACCGCAGCAGGCCGGTCGCGGGCCTCGACGACATCCGCCGGCTGCGCGCGGTCGTGCGCCACGTCCACATGGACCGCGCGCTGATGCACTACGCCAGCCAACTGGTCACCGTCACCCGTGAACCCGAGCAGTATCTGCCGCGCCAACTGGCCCGGTTGATCGAGTACGGCGCCAGCCCTCGCGCCACCATCGCCTTCTGCAACGCCGCCAGGGCGCTGGCCCTGCTGTCCGGCCGCGGGCATGTCATCCCCGGCGACGTCGCCAAGCTCGCCCACCGGGTGCTGCGGCACCGGCTCATCCTCGGTTTCGAGGCTGCCAGCGCGAAGGTCACCCCCGAAATGATCATCGACGCTGTGCTGCAAGCGGTTCGAGTGCCGTAGGGCCGGTATGGGCAGACACCTCACCACGGCGAGGACACACTTCGGCACCGACACCCGCGGCATGCTCGAAGGCGGTCGCTACGCGCTGTTGCACACCCGCAGCCTGGAATTCGACGATCTGCGGCCCTACGTACCCGGCGACGACGTCCGCGACATCGACTGGAAGGCCTCGGCGCGTTCGGGTCATGTGCTGATCAAGCGGTTCGTCTCCGAGAAGCACCACAAACTGCTGCTCGTCGCGGACGCCGGTCGCAACATGGCGGCCCTCACCCCGAGCGGCGAGTTGAAACGCGATGTGGCCGTGAACGTCCTGGGTGCATTCGGGCTCATCACGCTCGGGCGGTCCGACCAGATCGGCATGGTGTTCGGCGATACCCGCGGTTGCGTCAACATCCGGCAGCGCCGCGGCGAAACCCACATCGAAAGCCTGCTGCACAGGTACTACGGTCACGCGTCGCTCGGGACCGGTCGCAGTGACATCGTCTGCCAACTCGATTACGTGGCAACGCATTACCGCCACCCGATGCTGGTCGTAGTGGTCTCCGACGAGCCGGAGGTCGACGACCGGCTGACCGAAGCCGTCACCCGGCTGACCGCCCGCCACGACGTGTTGTGGGTGACGGTCTCCGACATGCCCGCCATCGGCGCCAAGGACGACCGGGCCGGATTCGACGTGTCGACCGGCCGGTTCGTGCTCGACACCGCCACGCTGGGTCCGCGGGTGGTCGCGGCGTACCGCAAGGCCGAGCAGGCGCGGGCGCAGCGACTCGACGAGTTCATGACCGCCCGGGCCGTCCCGCATACCAGGATCAGCGGCAGCGGTGAGATCCGCACCCGGCTCGTCGCGCTGACCGAGGTGTTCGCCCGTGCCGGATGACTTGTTGCGGTTCGTCGGTGGGCCGATGCCGTACTCGTCGGGGTGGCTGTGGCTCGGGCTGCTGATCGTGCTATTGGTAATCGCCTGGTACATCTGTGTTTTCGTATGGACACTGCCGGCGGAGCAGCTCCGGCGTCTTCCCGTGGTGCGTTCCCTGCATGCCCGGCTGCTGCGCCGCCGCTTCGCGCGCTGCGTGCAGCGCATTGCGGCCAGGCACCGCGACGGCGAGCTCACCGATGCCGAGGCAGGCGCCGCGATCAGCCGTACTCTGCGCAGTTTCCTGCACCAGGTGACCGGAACGCGGGCCCAGTACATGCAGCTCGACGACATCGCATCCGGTGAGCTGGCGCCCGCCGCGTCGACGCTCGCCGCACTCGACGACGCGCAGTTCAACACGGCCTCACCGGTTCGGGTCGGCGAGGTCGGCGCGACGACCGAGGAGTTGATCCGCTCGTGGCCCTGACCTGGTGGCCGATCGCAGTCATTGGATTCGCCTGTCTGGCAGGCGCTGTCGCGATCGCAGTCTTCGTGCCGACCAAGCAGTTGCAGCGACAGTTGCGGCCGTTGGCGAACACCGCCCGTCTCACCCGTCTGCCGGAATACGCGCGGGTGGCGCGGGCGCGAACGGTGTCGATGGTCGTCACGATCGCGCTGCTGGGCTTGTTGTTCGGCGCAGCCGTGGTGGCCAGCGCCCGACCCAGCGGGTTGTGGTGGTCACTCCAGACGTCCGAGGTGCCCGAGGACGTCATGTTGTGTGTCGCCGAACCGGTCTACGATCCCAGCACCGGCGCGTTCCTGTCCTATTTCGCGCAGCGCACTGGAGCGTTCGGCACGCAGCGGATCGGGTTGACCTCCGTCAACCGCCGGGTGATCCCGCTGACCCGCGATTACCAGTTCGCGGTCGAAAGGCTCGGGGAGGCAGCCGGTCTCGCCGGCCTGCCCGACGATTCGGCGCTCACGCCCGCCCAGCGCAACAGCCTCGCGTCGTTCGCCACGCCCGTGACATACGTGGACTACGCGACGAGCGTCGCCGACGTCCTCGCGCTGTGCGCCGCGGGCTTCCCCTCCCACGAGCCCCCCGGTGAGCGCCGCCGTTCGATCATCTACCTGGGGCCCGGCGAACTACGCGCCCCTGACGAGACCCGCCCGTCGCTCTGCACCGACCAGCAGGTCGCCGAGTTGGTGCAGGAGCGCGGAATCCAGGTCAACGCGCTGGTGTCGTCACCGGGTCCGGTGCGATCCGTCGTATCGGCCACGAGCGGGCGATACGCACCGATCGGACCCGACCTGACGGGTCAACTGGACGGGATCCGCGCGCATCCGCCCGAGGCCGACCGGGCCGCCACCCTCGCAGGATTCCGCGGTGACACCCCGACCGTCCCGTTGGCGATCGCGGTCGCGGTGTCGGCGCTGCTGTGCCTGTCGCTGGCGGTGCTACGACGATGACGTTCTCCCCTGTCGTACCGCCGGTACTGCTGATCGCGGTCGCTGTCGCCGCGATCGTGCTGCGGCTGACCACCATGCGCCAGCTGGCGCGCAGCGCCGGCCAACGATGGACCACCGTGTGGCGGTGGTCGGCGCTGACGCTCGCCGTGGTGCTGATGCTGATCGCCGCGGCCAGACCGGCTGTCGGCGGTGACGCCGAGCAATCGGTCACGACCGGCTCGGACGGCGACACGACGGCCAACGTGTTCCTGATCGTCGACACCTCCGCCGAATCGGCGATCGCCGAGATCCGCGACGACGTCGCCGCGCTCATCGCCCACTACCCGCAAGCACGGTTTGCACTCATCACGTTCGCCGCGCGTTCCTCGGTGGAATGGCCGCTGTCCGAAGACAACTGGAGCCTCAAGCCGGTGGTCGCGGCGGTGGCCCCCGACACCGCCGGGGCCGAGGTGAACGCGGCCGCGGCCGCGAATGTCCTGCGTTACCAGTTGATCGCGGCGGGCCAACGCAGCCCGGACGCACCGAACCTGGTGTTCTACTTCGGGTCCGGGGCGCCCGGGTCGCAGGCCCCGCAGGGCGAGTTCGATCCGGTGCCCGGGTCGGTGGACGGCGGTGCGGTGTTCGGTTACGGGGCGACCCGCGACACGTCGCGTCTGCGGGCCATCGCGGATCAACTCGGCGTGCCGTTCGTGGCACGGGACACCGCGCAGGCGGTCACCGAGGCTGCGCCCGATGTCGACGGTGTGTCGGCGGCGCAGGCCGGCGCCACCGCCTCCGATCGAACCGATTTGTACTGGTTCTTCACCATGGTGGCAGCGGTGCTGTTGCTGTTCGAGATCTACCTCACGCTGCGCGAGTTCCGCACCAGTCGCGCGGCTCGGCGGGACGAGGTGGTCTGATGCGTCCTTCCCGGTTGCGGCTGCGCTGCCGGTTGCTGCTGTTCTCGGCCCCCGTCGTGATCGTGGCGCTGGCGATCGCGCTCAAGCTCATCTCCGCTGTGGTGGCGGGTGAGTCCGCGGTGTCGAACTTCGCCGACCGCGACGCCGATGCACTGCGCGGCGACGTCGCGGTGATGGGTCTGCTCAACATCGTCGAACCCGCGAAGGCGCCGTTCGCGGCGGGGACTCTCGCGGTCCTCGACGACCGCCTCGCCGACGCCGACAATCACTTCTCCGAAGCGCTGAGCCGCACCGCGCCGGATCGGTCATGTCCCGTACTGGTCAACCTGGAACTCGTGCGCGAACGCCAGGGCGACATCGACGCGTGGGAGAACCGGCCCGACGCGGCGCGCGACCGGTACCTCAGCGCGCTGGACCTCGTCGAGAACGCACCCGACGGCTGCTTCGAAGGCAACACCGACCCCGATCCCGAGCGGCGCGCCGTACGCAACGACGCCGCACCGCGGCTGCAGGCCAAGCTGGCCGGTCTGACCGCTGCGCCTCCGCCTCCGCCGGCGCTGGCGCCGCCCCCACCACCGGCGGCGCCGGCCCCCGCCCCGGTGGCACCCGACGCCGACACACCCCGGGACGCGTTGCGGCTGGATCCCGGTTCCGGGGATCCACTGGACAAGCTGCAGCAGGTGCTGCAGGACGCTGCGGGTTAGCCGGTGCTGGTTCCGGTCCAGTACTCCGCGAAGCGGCCGTCTTCGATGCGCAGGATGTCGTTACCGGTGAACCGCTTCGGTCCGTCCTGGGCCGCGCCGGTGCCGATCCACCTGGCCGCCAGCATGTCGCCGTCGACGAACGGCTCGACTTCGATCACGAACTTCAGGTCGCTGAGCATCTGATGGGTCTCCCCGACGACCGCCTGCAGATCGGCAGGCCCTCGGACCTCCCGGCCCGGCCAATGTCCTACGAATCCTTCGGTGACCAGCTCAGCCGCAACGGGATTTCCCGCCCACAATTCGTCTATCCATCGTGTGTATAGCTCTTTAGGCGAAATCATGTTGGTGTCTTACCCGGCCTGGGGCGAGAAACGCAATCTACCGACGAGTACGACATGGGCAAATGGGCGGCAATTGGGGGAACGTCACATCAGCCCAGCGTGTCGAGCAATCGATCGAGGTCGTTCTCGTCGTCGTAGAGGTGGATCCGACGCGGTCGGCCCCGAACGCCTCACGCACCGCGGTGGCGATCATCCTCGGGACTGGGGTCTTCGCCCCGCAGCCTGGCCTGGAGTTGCTCCCGGTCGCGGCGCCTGCGTTCGTCGAAGGCGGCGATGCTCTCGGTGGCGCGGCGACGAAGGGGGGCGAACAGCCAGATGCCCAGCGGCAGTGCGATCACCAAGGCGAAGAGCAACGCGACGATGAGCGGGAATTCGCGCAGTCCGAGCAGATGTCCGGCGCCGAGAATCGCTGCCGCGACCGCCGCGACGAGCAGAAGCCGTGCCAGCACATAGGCCAGCACGTCCACCACGAGGCGAGTTCCCTGGCGACCGTCGGACACGAACCGAGCCTACCGATGGCGCGTATATTCGAACCAAGGAGGTTTTGTTCTCGTGGCGTATCTGCTCCTGATTCTCGTGGTGTGCACGCTGGCGTATGTCGGCTGGCGGCTGACCCGAGTGTCTTCGAGCCGTCCGCGCACCCGGGTGATCGGGCCGGACGACGATCCTGAATTCCTGCGTCGGCTCGGCCAGGAGGACAACCCGAGACCGTGACCGCGCGGTCTAGCGTCGGGCGCCGCGGAATCCGGCCGCGACTTCGGCGGCGAGCTCCAGCAACGCGGCCCTTGTTTCCGGCTTGAGCCGGTCGAGGCTGATCTCGGCGCCTTCCTCGAGGTGCGGATCGAACGGCACCTCGACCACGGCCCGGCACCGTCGGCTGAAGTGGTCGACGACCTTGTTCATGTCGACCTTGCCTGAGCGTGGGCGCACCGCGTTGATCACCGCGATCGAGTTGCGCACCATGTCCTGATGCCCGTGGGCGTCCAGCCAGTCCAGCGTCGCCGACGCGCTGCGGGCCCCGTCGACCGAACCGGAACTGATCACCACCAGCGTGTCGGCCTTGGCCAGCACCGCCGCCATGGCCGAGTGCATCAGCCCCGTGCCGCAGTCGGTGAGCACCAGGCTGTAGAAGCGCTCAAGCACCTCGAGGGTGCGGCTGTAGTCGTCGGAGCTGAACGCCTCCGACACCGCGGGGTCGCTTTCGGAGGCGAGCACCTCCAGCCGGCTCGGGCCCTGTGAGGTGTAGGCGCGCACGTCGCTGTAGGAATTGATGCCCTGTGCGTCGCGCAGGAGGTGCCGCACCGTGGCCGGGCTCTCCAGCGGCACCTTCTCGCCCAGGGTGCCGCGGTCGGGGTTCGCGTCGACGGCGATGACGCGGTCGCCGCGAAGCGACGCCAGAGTCGCGCCCAGCGTCGCGGTGATCGTCGTCTTGCCGACCCCGCCCTTCAGCGACAGCACCGCGATGCGGTGGCACCCGCGCAACGGGCGCTGAATCTCGGCGGTGAGGGCCTGTCGGCGTCGCGCCTTCGGCCCGTCACCGAGGTTGATCAACCGAAATGATGCGTAATACACCCACCTGCGCCAGCCCTCGGCAGGCGCGCGTTTGGGTTGTCCGAGCAGCGCGACCGTCGAGAGGTCGAGGTACGGCGTCGGGTCGGTCTCGACGGCATTCGGAGGTGGGGAGACGACCGGAATGCCGTGCGGCGGCGTGGTTGCGGTTTCGGGCGGCGGATCGGCCGCGGGATCGCTGAACCGGCTCTGTGCGCGGAATCCCCCTGGCGCATAGGCGTTTTCAGGCACTATGGCGGGAGAAGCCACGTCCTTGCCGACACCATCCTGGGCGTGGTGCACCGGTTGTTCAGACACGTCGACGACCCCCCAAGGCTAAGCAAGATTTCGTCGCCGATCTTAGCCAAGTACCGACTCAGCCGACGCCGGCGTAGGAGTGCAGGCCGACGGTGACCAGGTTGATGAAAAAGAGGTTGAACACCATCGCGACGAAGCCGGCGACGTTGATCCACGCGGCCTTCTTGTCGCGCCACCCAGCCGTGGAGCGGGCGTGCAGGTACGCGGCGTAGATGACCCACGCGATGAACGACACGGTCTCCTTGGGGTCCCAGCCCCAGTAACGGCCCCATGCCTCTTCGGCCCAGATCGCGCCGAAGATGACGCCGAACCCGAACACCGGGAACGCGAAGATCGTGGTGCGGTAGGCGATCCGGTCCAAGGTCTGCGCGTCGGGGAGCCTGTCCAGCGCGCGGGTGAGAATGCCGTCGCCCGAGCGGCGCTCGGGGTCGGCGAACCGAGACATCTTCAGCAAGAACAGGATGCTGGCCACGCCCGCGACCAGGAACACTCCCGACCCGAGGCTGACCACCGAAACATGGATGGGCAGCCAGTACGACTGCAACGCGGGCATCACCGGCGCGGCGTTGGTGTACAGCCAGCGGCCCGAGACGGTCAGCAGGATCAGCACCGGAAGGAGCACGAACACCCACAGCGTCCGGTACTGGCGGCGACGCAGCACCACCGCGGCGGCGACCAGCCCGCAGAAGCAGGTCAGGTTGATGAACTCGTACATGTTGCCCCACGGCACCCGCGAGGTGGCCGCACCGCGCAGCACGATGCAGGCAAGCAGCAGGCCGATGCCGAGGTAGGTCAGCGCGAGACCCGCACCGCCGATCCGTTCGTCGAGCGGGCGGCGGCGGGTGTCGGTGACGACGCCCGGTGCGGTGCTGTCGGCGCCCACCCCACCGGCTGACGCGGCTCCCCGCCCCGATGTCGCCGCCGCTCCCACGAGCTCCCGGGCATCGGCCTTGCGGCTGCGGCTGTAGGCCAACTCGATCGCGAGCAGCAGCAGCGCACCGACCAGGACCAGCACCGATGAGGTGAACGCCCAGTCCGAGTAGCGGGCCAAACCGACGTCGATCTGCTCGGGGTTCATGTGACCTTCTCTCCTGCGGCGTGCGCCGGCCTCGCGTCGGGAAGGAGGCGCTGCGTCAACCGCTCGAACTCCTCGCCCCACCCGGAGTTGTCGGTGCGCGCCAGCCCGCCCAGCTCGACGGTTACGGTACCCGGCCCGGCGGGGCTGATCCGAATCCAGATCCTGCGCCGGCGCACCACCAGCGACACCAACAGCCCCGCCATCATGGTCATCGCGAACACCAGCACCCATACCTGCGCCGGATCGTGAGAGACCTGGACGTTGATGAACGGGACGGCGCCGTCGAAGCGCACCACGGTGCCGTCGTCGAGCCGCGTCGATTCGCCCGCGCCGAGGTTGACCCGCGCCTTCTTGGTCAACCGGCCCTGCTCGATCAGGCGGGCGTCGAGGGTGAACAGCGACTGCGGGCGTCCGCTGTCCAGGCCGGTGTCGCCGCGGTAGACGTCGATCGCGACGGCGGGGTCGTTGAGCGCCGGGAAGCTCGAGGACAGCAGCGTGCCGTGCAGCTGTTCGGTGGGGGCGAACAGGCCCTGGATCGCGAGCTGGTTCTTGCGACGTTCGTCGGCGTCCGGATAGGTGCCCGCGGGCGGGTCGAACCGCATGGCGCCCGACGACAGGAAGGTGATCTGGTCGTCGGGGCGCCACTGCAGTGTCTGCGTGCGCGTCTGCCCGTCGGGGTAGGTCACGGTGAAGGTGGGGGCGTAACCGTGGCCCTGCAGGTAGACCCGGTCACCGCCGACCCGCAGCGGGTGGTTGACCTTCAGGTGGTAGGGCCGCCAGGTGCCCGACTCCAGGTCGGTGCCCGCCTGGTACTCGATGTCGGCGGCGAACGACGTGGCCTGTCCCGTCGGCAGATAGTCGGCGTCGAAGTCGTTGACCCGCAGACAGATCGGGTACAACGAGGTGCCGTCGACGGTGTTTCCGGCGCGGAACGAGTCGAACGCCGCCGGTGAGGCCGAGCAGAACCCCGGGCCGCCGTCGGCGATGACGATGACGTTGCCCTCGTAGCCGAACAGCTTCCCCGCCGCCACCGCCACGAGAAGGCCGAGCAGCGAGAAGTGAAACACGATGTTGCCGAACTCGCGCAGATAGCCCTTCTCCGCGGAGATTTCGACGGTTCCGTCGTCTTCACGGGGGACCTTGCGCCATCCGCGCAGCCGCTCGTTCACCCTGGCCGCCAGGTCATCCGCCTCACCGGACACCTCGGCGGTGTGGTGTTTGGGCAGCCGCCCCAGGTTGCGCGGAGCGGGAACGGGGTTGGCCCGCATACTGCGGAAGTGTTCGATCAGCCGTGGGGTGAGGCAACCCACCAGCGAGATGAACAGCAGCACATAGATTGCGGTGAACCAGAAGCTGGAGAACACGTCGAACGCCTGCAGCCGGTCGAGCCACGGCCCGATGGTCGGGTGCTCGGCGATGTACTGGTCGACCTTGGACTCGTTGAGGCTGCGCTGCGGCAGCAGGGCGCCCGGGATCGCGGCGAGGGCCAGTAGGAACAGCAACACCAGCGCGGTGCCCATCGACGTCAGGGTCCGCCAGGTGTTACGTACCAGCGCAAACACTTTCGTCATATCGGTAGCGTCACATCACTGACGAAGGCGTCCCGCACCCAGGACACGAAGTCTCCCCACAGCCCCGTCACCAGCGCGACGCCGACCAGGATCAGCAGCACACCGCCGAAGATCTGGATCGTGCGGGTGTTTCTGCGCAACCACGCCAGACCCTGCACTGCCCGCGCCGAGCCGAACGCCAACAGCACGAACGGGATTCCCAGGCCGAGGCAGTAGGCGATGACGAGCGCGACGCCGCGGGCGACGTTGGCGCCGTCGGTGGCCGAGGCGACCGCGATCACGCCGGTCAGGGTAGGGCCGAGGCACGGTGTCCAGCCCAGGGCGAAGACCGCGCCGAGCAACGGGGCGCCACCCAGCGTGGAGATCTGCCGCGGCGTGAAGCGGGCCTCCCGCTGTAACGCGGGGATGAATCCGACGAAGGCCAGCCCCATCACGATCGTGACCACACCGCCGATACGTTGCAGGAGAAGCTGGTTGGTGATCAAGGACGTCGTCATCCCGAGCACGGCAACCGTGCCGAGTACGAACACCACCGTGAAACCGGCGACGAACAATGCGGCCGCGCCGGCGACCCGCAGCCGGGTGGTTCTCGCCGAAACCGACGTTTTGGCGGGTTCTTCCCCCGTATTTCCGCCAGAACGTCGGTCCCGGCGAACCAATACGGGGGTTTGCCCGGGGGCAGCAGCGTCCTCGACGTCGACAACCGCGGCCAGGTACGAGAGGTAACCGGGCACCAGCGGCACCACGCACGGCGACGCGAACGACACCAGCCCGGCGAGCGCGCTGACCAGGAGAGCCAACAGAACCGGACCACCGGCGATCAGCTGGTCCACCTGGTCGAGACTCATGTGCCGGCCTTCTCAGGCTCGGCGGTCCCGTCCTTCTCGCGCGCAAGGCGTTCCACCACCGGCTGGAGGTCTTCGGCCAGCAGCTCACGCAGGAAGACCGCGGCGACGCGGTGCTCGCGATCCAGGACGACCGTCGAGGGGATCACCGTCGTGGGATAGCGGCCCCCGAACGCGATCATGGTCCGCATCGGCGGGTCATAGATCGACGGGAACGTGATATCGCGGTCGACGATGAAGTCGCGCGCCGCGATTCGGTTGTTGTCCCGGACATCGATGCCGAGGAATTGCACGCCCAGGTCCTTGGTGGCGTCGTAAACCTGTTGCAGCTCGGTGATCTCGGTTCGGCACGGACCACACCACTGGCCCCACACGTTGAGCACCACCACCTTGCCCGCGAAATCGTCGAGGGAGATGGTCTTGTCGGGGTCCATCAGATCGGGACCGCGAAGCGGGCCGGGGCGGCCGCGATCCTGCGGGGGGTCGTAGAAGATGTCGGTCTGGCCGCCGGGGGCGACGAACTCGAAGGTGCCGCCCTGCGCGACGGCGTCGTCACCGGTGGAGCAGCCCGCCAGCGCGACACATCCCGCGCAGGCTGCGATGACCGCCTGCGCGAAGAGCCGACGGCTGAGCACCACCCACCGACTCACTGCCCGGCCAACTCCGCGTAACCCCAGCCGACGTAGGTGTCCCCGTGGAAGTAGAACGACGTCACCGACGCCAGGTTGCAAAGCCGCCGGGTCGGGAAGTGGTGCAGCGGTTGACCGGTCATCGACCGGCGCAGCGTTTCCACAGGCAGTTGATGGCTGACGCACACCGCCTCGTGGCCGGCCGCCTTGGCCCGGGCACGATGCACGGCAGCGGTCATCCGCTCGGCGATCTCGTGGTACGGCTCCCCCCACGACGGGATGCGCGGGTTGCGCAGGTGCCACCAGTTGCGCGGGTCGCGCAGCGCGCCGTCGCCCGGCGATACCCGTTGTCCCTGGAAGATGTTCAGCGATTCGATGAGCTCGTCATCGGTGTCGACGGACAGTCCCAGACCCGCCGCGATCGGGGCCGCGGTCTCCTGCGCCCGCTCCAGCGGTGAGGCGACCACGTACACGACGTCGCGCATCGCGAGCCAGTCCGCCACGGCCTGGGCCTGCGCTCGACCCCTCTCGGAGAGGTGGTAGTCGGGAAGTCGACCGTAGAGGATCTTGTCGGGGTTGTGCACTTCACCGTGGCGCATGACGTGCACCACTGTCTTCACGGCCTCGGCGGCCCCGGACGGCTTGTCGGTCATGCCGGTTTGACCGCCTCGGCGGCGGCGCGCGCCGCGCCGGGCAGCGCGGCGGCGATTCGGTCGAATGCCTCGTCATCCAAAGCCGTTGACACGAACCACGTCTCGAAAGCACTCGGCGGCGCATACACACCGGCGTCCAGCAGCGCATGGAAGAAGGCTGGGAACCGCCACGTCTCCGAGGCCCGCGCCGAGGCGAAGTCGGTGACGGGCTGGTCGGTGAAGAACACGCTGAACATGTTTCCGGCCCGCGAAACCGTATGCGCCACACCGGCTTCGGTCAACTCCTGCTCGAGCAGCGCCGTGAGGCGCTCAGCGTTGGCGTCGAGTGTGGCGTACACCGAGTCGTCGGCTGCGCGCAGTGTCGCCAGACCGGCCGCCATCGCGACGGGGTTCCCGGACAAGGTGCCGGCCTGATACACCGGCCCCAGCGGGGCCAGCCGCTCCATCACCTCGGCGCGGCCGCCGAACGCCGCCGCGGGCAGCCCGCCACTCATCACCTTGCCGAAGGTGAACAGGTCCGCGTCGACGGGATCGAGGCCGTACCAACCGGACCGGCTGACCCGGAAGCCGGTCATCACCTCGTCGACGATCAGCAGGGCGCCGTGGTCGGCCGTGATGCGGCGCAGCGCGGCGTTGAAACCGTCCTGCGGGGCCACCGTGCCCATGTTGCCCGGACTGGCTTCGGTGATCACGCAGGCGATCTCGTCGCCGAACCGAGCGAAGACCTCGTCGACGGCGGCCACGTTGTTGTAGGGCAGCACGATCGTGTCGGCTGCGGCGGCGCCCGTCACACCCGGCGAGGACGGCAGCCCAAGCGTGGCGACACCGGAGCCGGCGTCGGCGAGCAGCGCGTCGCTGTGGCCGTGGTAGCAGCCGGAGAACTTCACGATCTTGGCCCGACCGGTGTAGCCGCGCGCCAGCCGGATCGCACTCATCGTGGACTCGGTGCCGGAGTTCACCAGCCGCAGCCGCTCGACCGGCGCGACCCGGCCGATGATCTCGGCGGCCAATTCCGACTCCGAGGGGGTCGGCGCACCAAAGGACAGGCCGTCGGTCACGACCCGCTGCACCGCGGCGACCACGTCCGGATGCGCATGGCCGAGGATCATCGGGCCCCACGAGCAGACCAGGTCGACGTAGCGGTTGCCGTCGGCGTCGGTCAGCCAGTAACCGTTGGCCGAGGTGATGAACCGAGGGGTGCCGCCGACCGAGGTGAACGCCCGCACGGGTGAGTTCACCCCGCCCGGGATGACGGCCGACGCCTCGGCGAACAACCGCGCCGACACCTCGGTGGTGATCTGGTCAGCACGCATGGCCACCAGTGTCCCAGCCGGGTGCAAACCGTCAACTACAGGGTGTAGTGGGCGCGCGCTTGAGGCGCGGGCGGCTTCCGACTTGGATGGGGGCCATGCAGCTTCCGCAGTGGCTCGCCCGGTTCAACCGCCGGGTCACCAATCCGATCCAGCGGTTGTGGGCGGGGTGGGCTCCGTCGATGGGCATCCTCGAGCACACCGGGCGCAAATCGGGTAGGCCGTACCGGACCCCGCTGACGGTGTTCCCGACCGCTGACGGGGTGGCCGTTCTGCTCACCTACGGCCCGGACCGGGACTGGTTGAAGAACATCACCGCAGCGGGCGGTGGGCGGATGAGAAGGTATGGCCGGACGTTCGGCGTCCGTGACCCCCGGGTGGTGACGAAAGCCGAGGCGGCGCCGTCGGTCACCGGGTGGATGCGGCCCCTGTTCGGGCTGCTGCCGTTCGACCAGGCCGTCTTGCTGACGCGGGTTTAATCGCGCGGTGACAGGCGGGCCCGGATCGGGCCCTTGGCGATGCTGGTGAACGGCACGTCGCACTCGAATGTGCTGTCCAGCGATTCGATCCGGGCGGCCCGCACGATCGTGGCCAGCGCCAGTGTCGTCTCCAGCCGTGCGAAGTGTTCGCCGATGCACGGGCGCCCGCCGGCGAGGAACGGCAGGAACTGCCAGCGCTCGCGGTTCGCGGTGTTCTCGGGGCTGAACCGCTCGGGATCGAAGACCATCGGGTCGGGCCAGAGGGCTGGATCGTGATGCAGTCCGTAGAGCCCGAGCGCCACGAGGGTGCCTGCTTCGACGCGATAACCATCGACCGCGATGTCGCGGGTGGCCAGCCGGGCCACCCCGGCCGCCGGTGGGCACAGCCGGATCGCCTCGTGCAAGACCTGCACGGTGTACGTCAGCCGGGGCACGTCGTCGGGGGTCAGCTCCCGCTCGCCGATGGCTGCGGCCTCCGCGGCGACGCGGTCCTGGATGTCGGGATGACGCCCCAGCGCCCACAGCGAGAAGGTGAGCGCAGTCGAGGTCGTGTCGTGCCCGGCAAGCATGAAGATCAGCAGGTCGTTGGAGATGTCGTCGTCTGAGAGCGGCATCCCGGTCTCGGGATCCCTGGCCGCCATCAGCGCCCGCACGAGCGGGGCGTCGCGCGTCGGGTCGTCGCGACATGCGCGCACCATCTCGTCGGTGATCTCCCTCATCTCGGCGACCGCGCGGCGCGCCCGGCGCCGAGCAGGCGTGGGCAGCCAGCGCGGCGCCCGCACCGGCCGCAGTGCGCGGTCGGCGGTGTAGGAGGACGCGACGTGCATGCAGCGGGCGATCGTGTCGGCGCGCTCGTTGAGGTCGACACCCAGGACCGAATGTCCCAACGACTGCATCGCGACGCGGCGGCACTCGACGTCGAGGTCGAGCTCACCGCCATCGGGCCAGCGGTCGACGAATGCCTGGGCGGCCGCGGACATGTAGCCGCCGAAATTGCGGACGTTCTGCTTGGTGAACACCGGCTGCAGAGCCCGTTTGCGCGGCCGCCACAGCTCGTTGGGCAGCACGAACAGGCTGTCGCCTGCCATGTTGCGGACTTCGTCGTGGTAGATGCATCGCTCAGACGAGCCATCGGGGCGCCCGAGTATGTCGCGCATACCGGCGGGCGACATGACGGCGACGATCGGTTGATACAGCCACTTCGGCGCGACCTGTATGCGCGTGATCGGTCCGCCGGCGTCGCGGATGACGTCCTGGCCGGTGTCGAGCCTGCGGAGAAGTCGGACCAACCGCCAGATCGGCAGCGGGTTCTTCGGCACCAGCGGCAACGCCGAGACGTCGAGCGTGGTGGTCATGTGCAGATCATCGCCCAGGTCGCGGCGGCTCGGCACCGGTACGCGATATTCACGCCGACCAGGTGAGCGGTGCGCCTTCACCTTTCGTCATCACCGTCCCGGGCATGACCCGGATGCGGTACGGCGCCAACCGCAGCGCGGCGAACTGCTCGGAGGTCGGCCCGTCCTGCCACACCGGGATGATCCGAGGGTCGTAGCCCACCGGTGCAGGGGCGGTGGCGAACTTCTCCCACACCGCGGCCCTGGTTTCGTCGTCGACGTACCACTCGACCAGACACTCCGCGCTGCACGTGTCGTGATTGGTGGTCCAGTAACTCACCGAGACCTCCGGGTGCACCGCGAGGTGGTTCTTCTTCACCGGAGAGGGCACGGTGGCGATCCAGCCGAGGAGATCCGTCCCGTCCCACTCCCAGAACGGATGCAGGATGCGAGTGCGCGGCCGGCCGTTCGCGTCGACAGTGGCGACCGAGGCCCACACAATCGAGTGGGCCATGTCGATGAACGCCGGCGCGATCTGCTCCAGAGAGGTCACGGTTGCCTAGCGTAGGCACGCGACCGCTCGGACAATCAGGTGCCGCTGCCCTCGGATGCTTCGCTGCCCGCAGATTCCTTGCTGAACTTCGGGTTTCCGTCATCGTCGAGCCAGTCGTTCACCGCGGTACCCGCGACGGCGCCACCGCTGCCCGGCATCTTCGTGGTCGGCCTCTCTTCTTCGTAGGCCTTGTGCATCTCTTTGGCCTTTTCCCGATGCTCGTCGGTCACTTCGGGTTTCTCGGTGGGCGGCGGCGTTTCCTGCTCGCTGGTGACCTGGTGGTGTTCGTCGGTCTCCGGTTCGGCTTTGCGCTGCTCCTCGATGAACCCTTCGTTCTCCTGGCCTTGTTCGCTGGTCATGGACCATGACTGCCCGGAGAGCCGAAATACGAAACGCAGTTCGCCTAACCGGTGGGCACGGTTCGCAAAGCGGTGGGCAGGCTGGGAAGGAAGTGTTTGCGAGCGAAAGCGCGGATGTCGTCGGCGGACTCCAGAGGCTGGGAGCTGGGCAGCAGCAACACCATCACCGCATACCGCAGGATCGTGTCGGCCAATTCCTCGACGGCCTCCTCGCCGATCCGCTCGGCGAATCCAGCGGGGAAGATCACCCGCAACGCTGCGGCCATCCGGATGATCGCGGCGTCGTAGTGCGTGCGGGCCAGTTCGAGCAGCAGCGCGGGATCGTCGGTCAGTATCCGGTACAGCACGCGGTGGCGACGGAACTTCAGGATCGACAGGGTGAACGCCTCGACGTAATAGTTCGATAGCGGCCCAACCCGTTTGACCTCTTCGGCGATGTCGGCGAACAGCGCGATGTTCTCGCGTTCGATCACCGCGGCCACGAGCTCGTCGCGGTTGGCGAACCGCCGGTAGATCGTGGTCCGGCTGACGCCTGCGCGGCGGGCGACGTCGTCGAGTGCGACCCGCCGGAAGCCGTGCCGCTCGAACTCGATGACGGCGGCGTCCAGGATGGCTTCCGTCGCGGGCGACGAATCAGGCCCCGTCGCGGACGACGAATCAAGCCCCCTCGCGGGCGACGAATCAGGCCCCGTCGCGGGCGACGAATCAGGCCCGTTGGCCGGGTCAGGCCCCGGCATAACCCTTTTGGGCGTAGCTGTTGTAGCGCCAACTCATGGGCAGACGATCCCACACCCAGTTGACCGGGCGCGACCGCCACAGCGCCGCGAACCGTTGGTAGCGGCGCTCCTGGCGTTCACTCCACGGCAGTTGCAGCAGCTCGCGCGCGCGGGGCGGCAGGCCGCCGGTGGTCAGGAACGCCGCGAGCGGATTGAACACCGGCGCGATCGGCTTCCACGCCCACGCGGGGACACCCTTGGGGCGCGGGAAACCCTTCGTGACGTAGCCGACGCCGTAGACCGCGGTCTTGTGTGCGACGACGATCTCGTCGAGCATGCGGTCCCAGTACCGTTCGAACTCGTCGTAGGTGGGGGGCATCGGCCGGTCGCTCACACCGTAGCGGCGGTACCACGTCTTTGACTCGAGGTAGATCTGCTCCTTCTCCTCGCGGCTCAGCCGCTTGACGAAGGTGTCGGCGAAGTACAGCACCTGTTCGACGAACGTCGCGTGCGCCCAGAAGTAGGTCTCCGGATCCAGGGCGTGGTACCGGGCGCCGTCGGGCATCTTGCCCTTGATGTCGGTGTGGAAGTCGCGCACCTGGGCGCCCGGGTGGTCCTCATCGGAGCCGTAGACCGTGTTGAAGATCGGCGGCAGCGAGCGCTTGACCCGCGCGGCGGTGTCGTCGAAGAACACCGAGTGGTCGAGCACGCCCTGGCCGAGTTCGGCCAGCATGTTCTGCAGCACCGCGGGGCGCGGCCCGATCAGGTACATCCGGTTGTCCCCGAAGTAGCGCCACACCAGCGACTGCGGGCCCAGCGGCAGCGCATCGCTGACGGGCCTGTCTGTCTCCACCAATTCGGTCATGTGACACAGTGTTACAAATTTTGCACTTTGTACCAAGCGGCTGTGAGCGGCCTCTCACTTCCCGCGAGCGACCTGTTTTGCACGGGATCGCTCGGCGTGTCACCGGGCAAACGCGGTCACTCGCGGGGCGAAGGAGCAGCGCGCCGATCGCGGCGCCAATGCGCGATGGCCAGCACCACGAACACTCCGGCGACCGCGGCCAGCAGCAGCGCAAGCCCCACCATCGGCGCGCTGTACTCGACCGAGGTGGTCTGCGGTTCGCCTTCGAGCACCGGCGGAACCGCGACCGTCGTCGGGGCCGCAAGCCAGCTCAGCACGCTGCCCACCGCGGCGGCGACGGCCAGCACCAGCTCGAGCGCTGCGCGGACCGTCATGCCGGCGGAATGCGCTCTTCGACGAGCTGGGTCAACGTCTGCCGCAGCGTTTGATGCTTACGGGCCCAAGCCTGCGCGGTGCGGTCATTGGTCATCTTCAGCCCGATACCGGTGCGGCCGCGCGGCACACCGGTGAGCTCGCCCAGCGCCCGCGCCGACTGCCATTTCGGCGACTCGGAACCGGTGGCCTCGGGATAGACGCGGACGATCTCGTCGGTACTGATGCGCTCGGTGCCCTGCCGCAGCGTCTCGGGTGTCAACTCGACCGAGGTGTGGATACGGGCGGCCTTGACCTGTATCGCGAGGAAGCCGCTGACGAGCACCAAAAACATCCCGGGAACCACCCACTGGAACCCGTAGCCGGCTGACGCCTGGATCAGTCCCATCGCGATCGCCGCACCGGGGCCGGCGGCCAACCACCACCAACTGGCGCCCTGCTCGTAGAACAAAACCTGCGGCGCGGTCTGCTTGTCGGTCACGTCGCTTCCTCTTGCGCGTTCGCGCTGGGCCGGGTGATCAGGACGGCGCCCGCGAGCAGGGGCAGCACCGCGAGCACCGTCACGATGTGCACGACGCCGCGCATCGCGAGCAGCACCACGAACACGACGACGGTCAGCGCCAACGCGACGCCGGCGCGGCGGAACCGGACATCGCCCGCGCGGCTGCGGCCCGCGAGGAACGCCATTCCCGCGCCGGCGACGGCGGTGAGGACCCCCGCGCCGCGAAACAGCGGCGGCAGATTGACCGAGGCGGCGATGAGCCCGCCCAGCATCAACATCACCGCGGCGACGACCCAGCACCAGAAGGCGGCGGTGACGACGCGGGCTCGCGGCGCAGGAGCGGTCATGGTCGGGTCAGCCTATCGGGTCACCGCGTGAAGTAGTCGTTGGCGTCTTTACGGTGCAGCAGGTACACACCGCCCACGATCAGCACCGAGCCGAGGATGGCGGTGACGGCGTAGGCGAGCGCGGCCGCCGGCGGCCGCTCCTCGCCGAACAGGCTGCTCACGGCGTACACGACCGCCGCGATACCTGCGCCGGTCAGCACGGTGCGGGCCCACCGGTAACCCTGGCGCATCAGGAATTGAAACGTCAGCGCCACGGCGCCGAGGATCACGATGAACACCGCCGAGAGGGCCAGCACCGGTGCGGGCAGGCCGTCGGCGCGTTCGCTGACCAGCAGGTCGCCGACCTGGCCGACGACCATCAGGACGACCGCGACCACCCAGAGCCAGAAGCCGGTGTCGACGTCGTCCGGGCGGCCACCCGACTCGGGCTGCTGGCCGGCCTCATCCGGTCGGCCCTGCGGTTCGGGATTCACGCCAGCCAACCGGCGACGTCGGCCGCCCAGTACGTCAGGACGATGTCTGCCCCGGCCCGCCGGATGCTGGTCAGCGTCTCCAGAGCCACCGTCTGCAAATCGATCCAGCCGTTGGCGGCTGCGGCGCTGATCATCGAGTACTCACCGGAGACCTGGTAGGCGGCCACGGGCACCGGTGACAGGTCGGCGGCCGCGCGCACCACGTCGAGGTAGCCCATCGCGGGCTTGACCATGACTATGTCGGCGCCTTCGTCGATGTCGAGTTCCACCTCGTGCAACGCCTCGCGCGCGTTGCCCGGATTCTGTTGGTACGTGCGACGATCGCCGCGCAGGCTCGATCCCACCGCTTCCCGGAACGGCCCGTAGAAACCCGAGGCGAACTTCGCGGCGTACGCCAGGATGACGGTGTCGGTGTACCCTGCGGCGTCCAGCCCGTCGCGGATCGCAGCGACCTGGCCGTCCATCATTCCGCTCGGCCCGACCACGTGTGCCCCTGAATCCGCTTGCGCCACAGCGAGTTCCACGTAGCGCTTGTTGGTCAGGTCATTATCGACCCTGCCCGACGCGTCCACGATTCCGCAGTGGCCGTGGTCGGTGAACTCGTCAAGGCAGGTGTCGGCCATCAGCACGGTGTCGTCGCCGAGGTCGCTGGCCAGGTCGCGCAGGGCGACGTTGAGGATACCGTCTTCGGCGACGCCGACGGAGCCGGTGGGATCCTTGTCCGCGTCGCGCGGCACGCCGAACAGCATCAGGCCACCCACACCGGCGGCGACCGCGTCGGCGGCGGCGCGGCGCAGCGAGTCGCGGGTGTGTTGGACGACGCCGGGCATCGACGAGATCCGACGTGGCTCGTCGATACCGTCGGCGACGAACATCGGCAGCACGAGTTGCCGTGGCTCCAAGGTGGTTTCGGCGACGAGTCGCCGCAGCGCCGGAGTCGTGCGCAGCCTGCGGGGGCGATGCCTAGGAAAGCCCATGCAAACCCACCTTCGGTGTTGCGGTCAGCGGCGGCGGCTCTTCTTACGCGGCGGCGGCAGTGCGCCCTCGGCCCGCAGCCGGGCGGCGTGCTCGGCGAGCGCCTCCACCAGCGGTCCGACCGCGGCCACCTCGGGCTGCACATCGACGCGCAGACCGAATTCCGCTGCGGTCTCGGCAGTCTTGGGCCCGATGCACGCGACGATGGTGCGCGCGTGCGGCTTGCCCGCGATACCGACCAGGTTGCGCACCGTGGAGCTCGAGGTGAAGCAGACCGCGTCGAAGCCACCGGTCTTGATCATCTCGCGGGTGTGCGCAGGCGGCGGCGCGGCGCGCACCGTGCGGTACGCCGTGACGTCCTCGATCTCCCAGCCGCGCTCACGCAGACCCTCGGCCAGCGTCTCGGTGGCGATGTCGGCGCGCGGCAGCAGCACGCGGTTCACCGGGTCGAAAACGTCGTCGTACGGCGGGAATTCGTCGAGCAGGCCGAGCGACGATTGCTCACCCGCCGGAACCAGCTCGGGATTGATGCCGAACGCCCGCACCCGGTCGGCTGTGGCCTGGCCGACGCAGGCGATCCTCACACCCGAGAACGCCCGGGCGTCGAGACCGAACTCGTTGAACTTCTCCCACACCGCACGCACCGCGTTGGTGGAGGTGAACACCACCCACTGGAACCGGCCATCGACCAGTCCCTTGACCGCGCGCTCCATCTGAGCGGGGCTGCGCGGCGGCTCGACGGCGATGGTGGGGACCTCGATCGGCAGCGCGCCGTGGCCCACCAACTTCTCGCTCATCTCACCGGCCTGGTCCTTGGTGCGGGGCACCAGCACGGTCCAGCCGTACAGGGCGCGGCTCTCCCACCAGTTCAGCTTGGTGCGGTTGGCCACGGTCTTGCCGATGGTCACCACGAGCGGTCCGGCCAACGGACCGGCCGGCTCGGAGCCCGCCAGGGTGGCCTTGTCCAGCAGCCCGGCCAGCGTCGTCTCGACCGAACGCTGCTGGCAGGTGGTGCCGTTGGCGGTGACCACCAGTGGCGTGGTGTCGGTCAGCCCGTATTCGATCAGCGTGCGCGCCGCATCGGGCAGATGCGACGCCGTCGCGTGCAGGATGAGCGGGCCGGGCGCGGCGGCCAATGCGGCCCAGTCGACGTCGGGGTCGCGGACGTCGGCGACGGTGTGCGCCGATCCCAGCGGCAGGCCGGCGTAGGTGGGCACCGCGGTGGTGTCCGGCAGGCCCGGCACGATCTCGAAGTTCAGGTGCGACTTCGCCAACGCCGACACCTCGGTGATCACGGCGTCCACCGACAGCGGATCGCCCGCCACCAGCCGGACCACGTCGACCCCGGTGCGGGCCTCGGTGATCAGCGTCTTGGCCACCTCGGCCGGATCGCCGACGGCCGACCGGATATCCGGTCCGCCCGGCAGGGTCGGTGCTTCCTTACCCGAGGTTTCGCCGTTGTCGGCGGCCTCAGCCGGCTCGGGCCCCGACGGGGGCGGCAGTTGGCAACCCACCAGGGCCAGTACCGCTTCGGGCACCTCGGGATCGGTGAACACCAAGGCAGCGTTGGCGAGCACCGTGTGGGCCCGCGTCGTCAGCAGTCCCGGGTCGCCAGGACCCGAGCCGACGAACGTGATGCGGCCCGGCTTCGGCTTGCGCCCCCGCCCGCTGGTCTGGCCTGTCATCTCAGTCACTCCGCTCTACAGCTCAGTTGGCGTCCGCCATGAGTTCGCGCGCCCCGAGGTCGAACAGCTCCTCGGCCACCGAGAGCCCCAGCTCCCGGGCCCGGTCAGTCGTGCCGACGCCGGACGCGCGGATCACGTCGGATCCGTCCAGTGCCGCCACGCAGCCGCGCAGCGACACCTCTTCGAAGACGTTGCCGTCCTCATCGATGGACTCGACCACCTCAGCGATCGCGCCCACCGGTGCGTGACAACCCGCCTCCAGTCGGGCGAGCAGGGCCCGTTCAGCGGTGACCGCGGCGCGTGTGTCGGCGTCGTCCAACTCCGCCAGCAGCGCAGCGAGCTCGGTGTCGCCTGCGCGGCACTCGACCGCGAGCGCACCTTGAGCCGGCGCTGGCAACATCTGCACCGGCTCGAGAGTCTCGGTGACATCGGCCAGTCGCCCGATGCGGGCCAGTCCCGCCCGTGCGACTACGATGCCGTCGAGATCACCGTTGCTAACCCTGTTCAACCTGGTATCCAGGTTGCCTCTTAGGGGGCGGATTTCCAAACCGAGACCCAGTGCTCTAAGCTGTGCCGCCCTGCGCGGGCTCGATGTGCCGATCAAAGAACCCGGCGGCAACTCCCCGAGCACCAGCCCATCGCGTGCCACCAGGGCGTCCCTGGGGTCTTCGCGGGGGGGACTCGCGGCGATGACGAAGCGGGCGTCAGCCGCGGTAGGCAGATCCTTGAAGGAGTGCACGGCGGCGTCCACCCGGCCGTCGTGGATGGCTTCGCGCAGGGCCGCGGTGAACACGCCAACGCCGATCTCGGCGATCGGGCCCTGGTTGCGGTCGCCCTCGGTGGAGATGGGGACGAGCTCGGCCGCGTGTCCGTTCGCGATGAGCGCGTCTCGGACCGTACCGGCCTGAGTGGTCGCCAGGAGACTGGCGCGAGTGCCTATCCGAATTACAGTCAAGCGTTACTCGGCCTTATCGAGATCTGGTGCGATCAAAGGCAATTCGGGCCCGGCGACGGCGTCGACGGCCTGCTGGTCGAGCTCGAAGAGCTCACGCAGCGCCTCGGCGTAGCTGTCTCCGCCCGGCGCACTCGCCAGCTGCTTAACGCGCACGGTCGGCGCGTGCAGGAGTTTGTCGACGACCCGTCGCACCGTCTTGGCGACCTCGTCGCGGTGGATGGCATCCAGGCCCGGCAGGCGGTGGTCCAGCCTCAGCAGCTCGGCCTCGACCACGTCGGCGGCGCGCTGACGCAGCGCGGTGACGGTCGGGGTGACCTCGGCCATCCGCTGACCGGCCAGGTAGTTGGCGACCTCGGCGGCGACGATCGCGCGGGCGGCTTCGGCGTCGGACGCCGCGGCGCGGGCCGCCGGTTCGCGCTGGATGCGCTCCATGTCGACGACGTAGACGCCGGGCAGGCCGGCCACGGCGGGGTCGACGTCACGGGGCATGCCGAGATCGCAGATGACCAGCTGCTTGGGCTCTTGGCCGTGCGCGAGGCCGCGGTGCACGTCGGCCAGTGAGACCACCGGGCGCACCGCCCCGGTGCAGCAGACCACCACATCGGCATCGGTCAGCAGCGGCGGCAGGTGATCGAACGGGAAGGCGTGCGCGTCGACGCCCAGTTCCCGGACGTTGGCGGCGAGCCGTTTGGCCCGCGGCTGGCTGCGGTTCACGACGTGGATGCGGTCGACGCCCGCGCGGGTCAGGTGTTTGGCGGCCAGCGAGCCCATCGAACCCGCCCCGATGACCACCGCGGTGCGGCCGGCCAGCGAGCCGAGCTTGGATTCGGCGGTGCACAGCGCGACGGACACCACCGACGCGCCCGCGGCGTCGATGCCGGTCTCGGTATGCACCCGCTTGCCGACGGCCAGCGCGCGCTGCGAGAGCTCGTGCAGGGTGCGTCCGACGGTGTGGTTGGCCTCGGCGGCGGCGTACGCGCGGCGCACCTGGCCGAGCACCTGCTGTTCTCCGACGACGGCGGAATCCAGGCCCGAGGCCACCGCGAACAGGTGCTCGACGGCCGCTTCGGCGTACCGCACATACGCGTATTTGGTCAGGTCGTTGAGGCTCATGCCGGAGTGCTCGGAAAGCACCTGGCCAATCACCGACAGCCCGCCGTGAAACGCGTCGACGACGGCGTAGATCTCCACGCGATTGCAGGTCGACAGCACCATGGCCTCGGTGACGAGGGAGGACTGCAGCACCTGGTCGACGATCTTGGCCTGATCGGACTCGTCGGTGCTCAGCTGCTCGAGCACCGACACCGGCGCACTGCGGTGCGAAACCCCGAAAAGCAACACGCTCACGGCTTCATCACCACGTCATCCAAGGTAGTCGTTGAACAGTTAGCTCACCAAATTCCCCACCATTATCGCCGAAATTGCGTTCCAGCAGCCAAATCACGAGTGGAGGCCTGCTGGAACGCAATTTCGCGCAGAAACGGACGGTCACTTCGCCAGGTCGGCCCGAAGGCGGGGCTCGTCGATCTCCCAGTAGCTGTGCTCGCTGCCGTCGAGCAGAACGACCGGAAGCCGGTCGCCGTATTCCGCGCGCAGCCCGGAATGACCCGCGGCCGCCGCGGCGTCGACATCGGTGACGGCCAGCGTGAAGCCCAGCTCGTCGGCCAGCGCCGCGAGCCGGGCCGCCGCCGCGGTGCAGATCGTGCAACCGTCGCGCGTCAGCAACTCCACCTGGTGCTCCACCTCGCCAGTATCTCCACCTCCGTGACTTAGGGTTGATCCGTGTCTCGAAATGGCGACCGCGAAGCTGCTGAACAGCAACTTGCGGGTGAGGCGAGCGCAGAGGCGGCCGTCACCGACCTCATGGCCGAGGCTGCCACGGCGCCACCCGCACCGCCCCCGGACCTGACCGCGGCGGCATTCTTCGACGTCGACAACACCCTCGTGCACGGCTCGTCGCTGCTGCACTTCGCCCGCGGCCTGGCCGCGCGCAAGTACTTCACCTACGGCGACGTCGCACGGTTCGTCTACGCGCAGGCGAAGTTCCAGCTGACCGGCCGCGAGAACAGCGAGGATGTGGCCGCAGGCCGGCGCAAGGCGCTGGCCTTCATCGAGGGCCGCTCGACGGCCGAACTGATGGCGGTCGGCGAGGAGATCTACGACGAGATCATCGCCGACAAGATCTGGCCGGGCACGCGCGCGCTCGCGCAGATGCATCTCGACGCCGGACAGCAGGTGTGGCTGGTCACCGCGACCCCGTACGAGCTGGCCGCGACCATCGCCAAGCGGCTGGGCCTGACCGGGGCGCTGGGAACGGTCGCCGAGTCCATCGACGGGGTGTTTACCGGGCGCCTGGTCGGCGACATCCTGCACGGCACTGGCAAGGCGCACGCGGTGCGCTCGCTGGCCATCCGCGAGGGCCTCAACCTGCGCCGCTGCACGGCCTACTCGGACAGCTTCAACGACGTGCCGATGCTCTCGCTGGTGGGTACGGCGGTGGCGATCAACCCCGACGCCGATCTGCGCGACCTGGCCCGTGAGCGGGGGTGGGAGATCCGCGATTTCCGCACCGCCCGCAAGGCCGCGCGCATCGGTGTGCCGTCGGCGCTGGCGCTCGGCGCGGCCGGAGGAGCGCTGGCGGCGGTGGTCTCCCGCCGCCAGGAGGGCCGCTGACGGGCCGCTCTGGTCGCGGCGGTGGCCGAGACCCGCTGATAGGCTCGCGCCGCTGACTCCGACGAGGAGAGACGGCAGCGCGCGCACCCGAGGAGCAGTTCAGGTATGGCAATCGCAGAGAACATCATCGGAACGCACTACCGGTATCCCGATTACTTCGAGGTCGGCCGGGAGAAGATCCGTGAGTTCGCACAGGCGGTCAAGGACGAGCATCCCGCGCACTTCACCGAAGAAGCCGCCGCCGAGTACGGCTACGACTCGCTGATCGCGCCGCTGACCTTCCTCGCCGTCGCCGGTCGCCGCGTTCAACTGGAGATCTTCAACCAGTTCGACGTGCCGATCAACATGGAACGGGTCCTGCACCGCGACCAGAAGATCACCTTCCACCGCCCGATCCTGGCCGGCGACAAGCTGTTCTTCGACTCCTACCTCGATTCGGTCACCGAATCGCATGGCGCCATCGTCACCGAGGTGCGCGGCGAGGTGACCGACGCCGACGGCAACCCCATCCTGACGAGCGTCGTCACGGTCATGGGCGAGGCGCAGTCGGACACCGAAGCCGACGAGGTGAGCCAGCGCATCGCGGCCGCACGCGACGAGGCAATCGCGAAAATGATTGCCAAGCAAAGTAATTCGTAGAGCTAGCGGCTTTTCGCGCGCTCAGCCGAAGAACGTGTTCCGACGCTGGGTGAGCAGTTGGTACAGCGTCTGCTGGATGGTCTCGCGCACCTGGTCGGTGAGTTCGAAGGTGACCATCGGATCGTCGGCGGCCGACTCATCGTAGTCCGCTGTCTCGATCGGTTCGCCGAACTGGATGTGCCATTTCGACGGCAGCGGCACCATGCCCGCCGGACCCGCCAGCGGGAAGAACGGGGTGATCGGGAAGTACGGCAGGCCGAGCAACCGGGCCAGCAGCTTGACGTCGGCGATCATCGGATAGATCTCCTCGGATCCGACGATCGAGCACGGCACGATGGGCGCCTTGGTGCGCAGCGCCGCCGAGACGAAACCGCCGCGACCGAATCGCTGCAGCTTGTAGCGGTCTTTGAAGTGCTTGCCCAGGCCCTTGTAGCCCTCGGGGAACACCGCGGTCAGCTCACCCGCGGCCAGCAGCCGATGCGCATCGGCGGTGCAGGCCATGGTGTGGCCGGCCTTGCGTGCGGCCTGACCGACCACCGGCAGGTCGAACACCATGTCGGCGGCGAGCAGGCGCAGGTCGCGCTGGGCCGGGTGGTGGTCGTGCACCGCCACCGACGTCATCAGCCCGTCGAACGGCAGCACGCCGGCGTGGTTGGCGACCACGAGCGCGGCGCCAGTTTCGGGCAGATGCTCGATCCCGCTGACCTCGACGCGGAACCACGACTTGAAAAAGACTCTCAGCAAAGGCAAAAAGATTGCGTTGTTGAGGTGGGCGTCGAACCCGAACTCGTCGACGGTGTATTCACCCGTCATCCGCTTGCGCACGAACTCGCCGACCGAGGCGATCTGCTTGGCCAGTTCGGTGGGCGTCTCGTCCACCGGAGGTGCGCCCGCGACGCCTCCGCGGTGCTCGTCGATCTCGCGGACGACGGCGGCGATCTCCTCGGCGGAGGCCCCGCCTACCGGATCCGACAGCTGCGAGGGATGTCGGCGCGAGCCCTGCGCTCGTGCGGCATTACGCCGCTGAGCCGCTGCACGGCCCGAATTGCCATGCAGCGGAATGACTTTCGCCTTGGACTCGCCCGCCACGGTCGTTTCCTTCTCCCCACCCGATAGATTGATGCGCCTAGCGCCCCCACCGTTGCGCCGCGGCAACGGCGCGACTCTCCATTGAGCGTACCCACCGCGGGTCGACGATCGGAGTCAATCCGCGACCTCGGACGTAATCGTCGAAGGCCTCCACCGTCGTCCACTTCGGGTTATAGCCGAGATCGTTGCGCATCCGCGATGTGTCCATCACTCTGCCATAACTGAGGTAGTTCAGCTGCTCACGATCGAGTTCAGTGTAACGAGTCGCGCGCCTCAGCGAATCCACCGCCGCCAGCGCCGATCGCGGCACGGGCAACGCGATCCGGCCGGCCCTCCGGATCGCCTGGCTCATCATCACGATCCCGGACGCGCCGACGTTGTAGGTGCCCGCCTTGCCCGCCATCGTCGCGCGCTCTAGCGCCCCGAGCGCATCCTGCTCGTGCAGCAGCTGGAGCCGGGCGTCGTGTCCGATGACCGTCGGCACCACGGGGCCGGCGAGGTACCGCGACAGCGCGGTGTCCATGCCCGGCCCGATCATGTTGGCCAACCGCAGGATGGTCACCGCGATGTCGGGCCGACGACGCCCCAGCCCTCGCGCATAGCCCTCGATGTCGATGCTGTCGCGGGCGAAGCCCTCCCCCGGTGGCCGTCGCGCGCTGGTGTCCTCGGTGAACATCACCGGGTCGCGTGAGGTCGAGCCGTACACCTCCGACGTGGACTTGAGCACCACGCGCTGCACCGACGGTGCCTTCTGGCAGGCCGCGAACAGCTGGATCGCGCCCATCACGTTGAGTTCCTTGAGCGTCGCGCGGCCCCCGGAGCGAGGTGCGTAGGACGCCGCCGCGGCATGCACCACGGTGTCGACGTCACCGTTGCGGATGACCTTCGCGATGAAGGGATTGCGGATGTCGGCGCGGACGAACTCCGCGCGGCCCATCCGCCGCAGAAGGTCCTTGCTCGGAGTGATCGCGTCGACGGCGATCACATGGTTGATCAACGGGTTCTGCGCCAACCTGGCCGTCAGGTAGCCGCCGAGGAACCGGCACGCCCCGGTGACCAGCACGACCTTCGGATACTGCACGGCGTCGCGCGGGTCAGCTCCGTTGACGTCTCCGTTGGCACGACCCTCGGAATCCATGTCCGGTCAGCCTAGCGACGGCGGGCGGCGATTACTTGCCGAGTTTTCTGCGTTGGACCCGGGTGCGACGAAGCAGCTTGCGGTGCTTCTTCTTCGACATGCGCTTGCGCCGCTTCTTGATGACTGAACCCATGAACTCCGCTACCTACGCCTTACCTGCCCGATGAGCATCGTTGACTGACCCGGCCACTTTACCGGGCTGTGCAGGTAACCGCGAAACGCGCCCAACGCCGGCGACGGTCACGCCGGGGAACGCGGAGGAGATCAGCCTGCGTCGAAGTACGAGCTCTCCAACATGTCGTGAACAGCCTTCGCATGCACGCGGAACGAGCGGCCGACCCGGACGGCAGGCAGCTCGCCGTTGTGCACCAGCCGGTACACCGTCATCTTGCTGACCCGCATCAGGCTCGCCACCTCGGCGACGGTGAGGAATTGCGCCCGTGGCTGTTGACCGTCGGATCCGGAGTCCCGAGCCGACTTCCCACTGGCCGAATCCCGCGAGGATGGCCCGTTCATAGACGTCATCGCAACCCAATCATTCAGGCACGGGCAGTTCCAGCGGCTTCCCCACCGCTGGCACCAACCCGTGCTTACACGAGGAGAATAGCGTGGCAGATGGTGTTACTGCGACGGGTGTGGGTAATTCAAAGAATTACTCAGATGTAATTCCGAGCTGCTCAGAGCGCTTTTTCGCGGCCTCGACCGCCCTGGCAACGGCCGCCCGCAGGCCGCCCCTCTCGAGTTCGCGCAGACCGGCCGCGGTGGTGCCGCCCGGCGAGGTGACCGTCGCGCGCAGTTGAGCGGGCGTGGTGTCCATTCCGGCACCCGACGGGCCGCCGGCGGCACCGCCCGCGGAGGCGGCCCGGTCGAGGCGATCCAGCAACATCGCGGCCGAACCCGCCATGGTCTGTGCGACGAGGTCGGTGGCCGCCGATCGCGACAGTCCGGCGTCGACGCCGGCGTCGACGAGCGCCTCGACCATCAGGAAGAAATAGGCCGGCCCCGACCCGGAGATCGCGGTGACCGCGTCGAGTTGGGACTCGGGGACCGTGAGCACCCCGCCGACCGCGTCGAAGATCGCCGAGACCTCCTTCATCTGTTCGGGGGTGGCGAAGCGACCGGCCGACAGCGCGCTGACTCCCCCGCCGACGACCATCGGTGCGTTGGGCATGACGCGGATCACCGGCGCGCCGGCGGGCAGCTTGTTCTCGTAGTACTCGGTGGTGACGCCGGCCGCGACCGTCACGAAAACCTGTTCGGCCGTGTCACTTTCGGCATTGGTCGCCGCATCGACAATCTCGTCGACGAGCCCGGCCACGTCGGCCGGTTTGACGGCCACGATCACATAGCTCGCGTGGTCCACCGCGTTGGCCACCGTCGTCACCAGCACCGAATAGGTGTCGGCCAGGTACTGAGCCCGGTCCGAATCCTTCTCCGCCACCACCAGGTCCTTGACCTGCCGCCCGGCCCGCAGCAGCCCGGACAGCAGTGCCTCACCGATACTTCCACCGCCGACGATCGCGATTCTGGCCATGCCGGAAGCATGGCAGACGGTCGGGCACCGCGTGTGCGGCCACCCGCCGCGGCTTGCCGCCTATCCCTGCGGAACCATCGCGAGTTGGCGGGTCTGCACGACGATGTGGCCCTCGCAGTCGACGACGATGTGGTCCTCGTCGAACCAGTCCTGGCCGATCTGCACGGTCGTGCAGAGCACGCGCAACCACCCGTCGGCCGGCCGGCTGCGCAGGTACGCCGTCAGCTGGACGGTGGGCGCCCAACCGAACCGGTTGACGCCGAACGTCACAGGAGCCGACACGTCGCCGCACAGCAGCGCGAAAAGCACGTCCGGGGCGACGCCCTTGGGTCGCACCCAGTACTCGATCACCGGCGGGCCGCCGTCGGACCGCGGTTCCATCGTGGTCAGCGAGGGCCGGATGTCGCAGCCGCGCGCGAGGTGCACGATGTCGGCCATCGGGTGGCCCTCACCGATGGGCTCGAGTCCGGGCGGCGGATCCGGTTGCATCAACGGGATCACGGGATTGACCGAGAGCAGCGGCGCCACATGATGTTCCGGCTCGCCGAGCGTGATCGCGGCCCGCACAGCGGTATGGTCACCCTGGTTGAGTTCGACGTCGATCAGGCTGACGCGACGCCCGCGTTTGCGCACGGTCGTGACCACCTGCATCGGGCCCGGGTCGGGCGCCCACAGGAAGTTTCCCGACACCGCGATCGGTTCCACGCCACCGCTCGCCTGATCCGCCGAGTCGTCTCCTGCGCTGCGCGCGTGGGCCGATCGTTGCAGCCCCCTGGAATGCTCCGTCCGCGCGGCGTTCGCGCACAGCGCGAGCATCGCTCCGCCGTGCACCTTCGGCCCGATCGTCCAATGTTCGTTCAGCTCACCGTGATACACGCCGTCACCGGCGTGGGTGAGCGCCATGGCGTCGGTGAACAGGGTGGAGCCGGCCATCTGGTGAATCCTTCTGGAAACGAGTTCGGAACGAGGTCAGGGGGTGTCAGCGCAGCAGGTGCCTGCGGGCGAACTGCAACGACTCGACCAGCAGCGCTTCGCGTTCGGCGGCGGTGCGCGCACCCGATGTGGTCACCTCAAGGATCACATGGCCGTTGAAGTCGCTTGCGGCCAGCATCTCGCACACCTCCACCGTCGGCTGAGTGCCGCGGCCGGGCACCAGATGCTCGTCGGTCGAGGCGCCGCTGCCGTCGCACAGGTGCAGGTGCACCAACCCCTCGCCCATGCGGCGCGCCATCTCGAGTGCGTCGGAGCCGGCGGTCGCGGTGTGCGACAGGTCGAGCGTGTAGTGGGCGTGGTCGCCGTCGAGCGGATCGTAGGACGGCGCGAACGCCGAGATGCCCGGGCCGGGCCTGCCGCCGCGTTTGCGCATGCGCTCGATCGAGGTCTGACCCGCGCCGAAGAAGCGGTCGGCACGAAACGGGAACATGTTCTCGACGGCGACCATCACCTCGCTGGACTCCTCAAGCTCGGCCACCTGCTCGGAGAAGCCTTCGGCGTAGCGGCGCTGCCACCGGAAAGGCGGATGCACGACGACGGTCTGGGCGCCCAGTTGCTCGGCGGCGCGCACGCTGCGTTCGAGTTTCGGGATCGGGTTCGCACCCCACACCCGCTGGGAGATCAACAGGCACGGCGCGTGCACCGAGAGCACGGGCATTTCGTAACGCTTCGACAGCTGCTCGATGGCGTCGACATCTTGGCTCACCGTCTCCGCCCACACCATGAGCTCGACCCCGTCGTAGCCGAGCTTGGCTGCGTATTCGAAGGCCGCCTCGGTTCTCAGCGGGTAGACCGAGGCCGTCGACAGACCGACCTTAATGGCTGGACGCACGGGTGATTGGGCGCCTCAAGCCGCCTGCATCAATGCCAGCGGCCCGAATGTCACCATCGCGCCGACCGCGACGGCGATCAGTGTGCTGCCGATGTCCTCGGTCTTGCGGACCACGCGCACGCCGACCACCAGGCCAAGGATCACCAGCACGCCCAGTACCAGCGCGACGATGCTGTTCCACTTCCACAGCTGGTCGAAGGCGATGAACAGCCCGGCGCCGAACGCGACCGCGACCACGCACTGCCCGACGACCATCGCCCCGCGCAGGATCGACGACATCGCACCCGAACGCGGTGCGTCCTCCTCGTCGAGGTCGACGTCGGCCGGGCTCAGGTCGTCGTCCGGCCGGGCGACATCGTCGTCGACGTCGGGACCGCCGAACAGGGCGTCGTCGGGAGAACGCAGGTAGGACGGCCTGTCGTCGCGCTCATCGTCTTGCTTGGGCTCGGTCACGGCGACCGCCGCGTCGGCGGCCTCGTCCTCGTCGGCGTCCGGATCGGCCCAGTCGACGGGGTCCGGGCTCATCTCCTCGGCGCCGACCTGGGCATCGCCGGGTTCTGCCGGTGCACTGCGACCGAGCATGCCGAAGCGTCGGCGCGCGAAGGCCGAGCGCCGCGGCGGGGCGAAGAAGTCGAGGTCCTCGTCGGCGTCGCGCTGCTCGATGTGGGTCTGGTAGTCGGAGACGGCATCGGCGTAGTCGGTGTCCTCGTCCGCACCGGCCGCGTCGCCAGCCTCGTCCTCGACGGCCTCGACCTCGGAAGTTTCGGTGTCGGAGGCCTCGAGAGGCTCGTCTTCGGGAACCTCGAGGGCTTCCTCCTCGACCGTCTCCTCGGTGTGGTCGACGGCGCCGTTGGCGGCAGCGGCCTCGGCAGTCTCGGCGGGGGCGGCCTCAGCGGTGTCGGTGGCGGGTTCGGCGTCCGCGGCCTCGGAGGGCGCGACGGGCTCGGTTTCGGCGGGGGCCTCGACCGTCGCGGCGGCCGAACGCCCCGTGGCGGGTGCGTCGTCGTCACGGATGATCGGGATCTCACCGGTCAGTTCGGCGACGGTCACGGAGTCGGCGCCGCGGCGACGACGGCGCCGCCCGCCGACCGGCGGGGCACCGATCGTGCCGTTGCGCGCCAGCAACTCCGCGACCGAGATGGGACGCGTGTTGCTGTGGTCGTCTTCTGATCCTGTCATCGTGTGTTGCCTTCGGGCCTCGTCATCTATCGTCCAGCATTACGCACAAACGTCTGTACTGAGGCCGGATTGTGGGTACCGCCGGCGAGACCGCTGCCATCGGCTTCGCTGTCGAGTCTCCGCAGAATCAGCCCCTCCCGCAACGCCCAGGGGCAGATGTCGACGCTCTCGACACCGAGGGCATTCATGCTCGCCTCGGCGACCAACGCTCCGGCCACGATCTGTGGCGCCCGATCGGCACTCACCCCTTCCAGTTCGGCACGGTCAGCCGCGGTCATCCTAGAGATGAAATTTATGAGCTGCCTTAAGCCGGTGGCGGTCAGCGTCCGTTTGACCCGCGGGCCGGCCCCCGAGGGCGCCGCGCCGGTCAGCCTGGCCAGCGACCGGAACGTCTTCGACGATGCGACCGCCAGGTCGGGAGCGCCGGCCTTGAGCATCTCGGCGCCGGCGTCGGCCAGCTCGGTGGCCAGCCAGTCGCGCAGCATCGCCACCCGCCGCCTGCCCGGCGGATCGTCGGGGAGCCACTCGCGGGTGAGCCGGCCCGCCCCGAGCGGAAGCGACAGCGCAACCTCCGGCTCCTCGTCGACGCCGTTGGACAGTTCGAGCGAGCCGCCGCCGATGTCGATGTTGATGATCCGTCCGGCGCTCCAGCCGTACCACCGTCGCACCGCAAGAAACGTCAGCCGCGACTCGTCGACGCCTGCGAGCACGCGCAGCGCCACCCCCGTCTCGGCGAGAATCCGTGCGAGCAGTTCTTCGGAGTTCTTCGCGTCGCGCACCGCGGACGTGGCGAACGCCATCAGCTCCGCACAGCCGGAACTCGTGGCGATCTTGGCGAATTCGTCGATGGTGCCGATCAGCTTGTCGGCGCCTCTGCGGGTGATCTTGCCGTCACTGTCGATGGCCTCGGCGAGGCGCAGCGAGGCCTTGGTCGAACTCATCGGCGTCGGGTGCCCACCGCGTCGCGCGTCCACCACGAGAAGGTGAACGGTATTGCTGCCCACGTCGAGCACGCCTAATCGCACTCATCCAACTTAATGGGTCTACCGTTGAGAATTGTGACTGCACCGCACCCCGGAGAGGTCGAACTCGATTTCGCCCGTGAGTGGGTCGAGTTCTACGACCCCGACAATCCCGAGCACTTGATCGCCGCCGATCTGACGTGGTTGCTCTCGCGGTGGACCTGCGTGTTCGGTACCCCGGCGTGCCAGGGCACGGTGGAGGGACGCCCGGATGACGGGTGTTGTTCGCACGGGGCGTTCATGTCCGACGACGACGACATCGCGCGCCTCGACGACGCGGTGAAGACGCTGACCGACGAGGATTGGCAGTTCCGCGAGAAGGGGCTCGGCAAAAAGGGCTACCTCGAGATGGACGAGTACGACGACAAGCCCAACCTGCGCACCCGGAAGCACAAGGGCGCCTGCATCTTCCTCAACCGGCCCGGTTTCGCGGGCGGTATCGGATGCGCACTGCACAGCAAGGCGCTCAAGCTCGGCGTCGAACCGCTGACCATGAAACCCGACGTGTGCTGGCAGCTGCCGATCCGTCGCACGCAGGAGTGGGTGGAACGACCCGACGGGACCGAGATCCTCAAGACGTGGATCACCGAGTACGACCGTCGCGGCTGGGGTGAAGGCGGTGCCGACCTGCACTGGTACTGCACCGGCGATCCGAACGCGCACGTCGGCAGCAGGCAGGTGTGGGAGTCCTACGGCCCCGAGCTGACCGAACTGCTCGGCGAGAAGGCGTACGCGGAGCTCGCGGCGATGTGCAAGCGGCGCAGCGGATTAGGGCTCATCGCCGTGCACCCCGCCACCCGCCTGGCCGGATGACCGAATCCTTGGGCGCCGCATCGCTGTTCCTGTTCCGGCTGATCCCGCCGCGACCGGATTTCGCCCAGACCATGACGCCCGCCGAGGAGCAGGCGATGGCGGCGCATCAGGAGTACTGGGAGCAACTGTTGGCGCAGGGCCGCGTCGTCGTCTACGGCCCGGTCGCCGATCCCGAAGGCGTTTGGGGGCTGGGCGTGCTGCGTGCCGACGATCGCGCCGAGGTGCTCGCGATCGCCCAGCGTGACCCGTCGGTCACAGCCGGTGTCAACACGTTCGACCTCCTCGAGATCATGGGCGGCACTACCGGTTAGACCGGCGTCAGCCCTCGAGTTTGTAGCCCAGGCCGCGGACGGTGACCAGATGTACCGGATTGGCCGGATCGGCCTCGATCTTGGACCGCAACCGCTTCACATGGACGTCAAGGGTTTTGGTGTCGCCGACGTAATCGGCACCCCACACGCGGTCGATGAGCTGGCCGCGGGTCAATACCCGGCCGCTGTTGCGCATCAGGTACTCGAGCAGGTCGAACTCCTTGAGCGGCATCGTGACCGGCTGTCCGTTCACCGAGACCACATGGCGCTCGACGTCCATTCGGACGGGCCCGGCCTCGAGCACGCCGTCACCGATCCCGGGGTCGTCGTTCTCGGCGCCGCGCCGCAACACCGCGCGGATACGAGCGATCAGCTCGCGGGCTGAGTATGGCTTGGTGACGTAGTCGTCGGCGCCGAGTTCGAGCCCGACGACCTTGTCGATCTCGCTGTCGCGGGCCGTCACCATGATGACTGGAACGCTTGAGCGCGAACGCAATTGACGACACACATCCGTACCGCTCATGCCGGGAAGCATCAGGTCGAGCAGCACGATGTCGGCGCCGGAGCGCTCGAACTCGGCCAAGGCCGCGGGCCCGTCGGTGACGACGGTGGCCTCGAAGCCCTCTTTGCGAAGAAGAAAGGCCAGGGGATCAGCCAAGGACTCCTCGTCCTCCACGATCAGCACACTGGTCATTGGTTTCGCTGGTCCTCTCGTTCGTCCGATTCGTGATCGGGATAGGCCGGAATCGACAGGGTGAACGTCGATCCCGTTCCCGGCTGACTCCACAGCCGGATGCTTCCGTTGTGGTTGGCCGCCACGTGCTTGACGATGGCCAACCCGAGCCCGGTGCCGCCGGTGGCCCGGGACCGCGCCTTGTCGACGCGGAAGAATCGCTCGAAGACCCGCTCCTGGTCCTCGCGGGCGATGCCGATACCGCGGTCGGTGACGGCGATCTCGATGTTGTCCCCGCGCCGCCTGCGGCTGATCGACACCGACGACCCGTGCGGTGAGTACGCGATCGCGTTGGAGACCAGGTTCGCGATCGCGGTGACCAGCAGGGCTTGGTCTCCGAGGGCGCGGAAACCGGTCGGCGCGTCGGTGGTGATCTTGATGTCTGCGTTGTCGGCGGGCACCTTGTGCCGCGACAGCGCTTCGGACACCACGGTGTCGACGTCGACGGCCGCGAGGTCGGGCAGGCGCTCGGCGCCCTGCAGCCGCGACAGCTCGATCAGCTCGCCGATCATGTTGGCCAGCCGGTTGGACTCGGCGACCATCCGCTCGGCGAATCGGCGCACGGTCTCGGGGTCGTCGGCCGATGCGAGCAGCGCCTCGGCCAGCAGCCCCATCGCCCCGACCGGCGTTTTGAGCTCGTGGCTGACGTTGGCGACGAAGTCCCTGCGGGTGGCCTCCATGCGGGCGTATTCGGAGTGGTCGTCGACGTAGACGACGGCGAAGCGGCGGTCCTGGTCGGTCAGCAGCTGAACGTGTCCGCGCACCGACAGGCCGGACCGGCCGGGGTTGACGCGCTTGTGTGCCCTGAGGTCGACGTCGCCGGGCTGGCCGGTGGCCAGTGTGCGCTCGGCGGCCCGCCAGGCCCGCTCGTCGAGCAGCCGGTCGCGAACCAGTCCCAGCTCGCGGGCCCGGTCATTGGCGTAGACGACGTCACGGAAGTGGTCGACCACCACGATTCCCGTGGGCGCCCGCGATGCGATGTGGGAGAGCATCTGTGAAACCGTGACCCCGCTCTGCGCGGTGGTGCGACGCTGTCTGCGATCGGTGAGGCGGGGGCTCAAACGCGCCCCGAGCGCGATACCGGCTCCCAGAGCGAGCAGTGCGACCACCGCTGCCAGCAGCAGTGCCCAAACGACACTCACGCCGAAATCGTACGCACCCGGTGAACGTCATCCCAGCAGCGTGCGGCCAAAACGGGACAACTCACATACCGAAACACCGAAATTCGGGCTCCGGACCCCCGCTGTTCACCGTCCGTTCGCCTGGGACGGCTGACGGACTACTTGGCGCCCTGTGCGGCGACGGCTGCCGCGCCGGCGGCGGCGGCCTCGGGATCCAGATAGGTGCCGCCGATGACCTTCGGTTTGAGGTCGGAGTCCAGGTCGTAGCGCAGCGGGATGCCGGTCGGGATGTTGAGGTTGACGACGTCCTCGTCGGACATCCCGTCGAGGTGCTTGACCAGGGCGCGCAGCGAGTTGCCGTGCGCGGCGATCAGCACGGTCTTACCCGCGCGCAGGTCGGGCTCGATGGTCTCGGTGTAGTACGGCACGAACCGCTCGACGACGTCCTTGAGGCATTCGGTGCGCGGCGGACCGCCGGGCAGGTCGGCGTAGCGGGGGTCCCCGTCCTCGCTGTAGGTGCTGCCCGGCTCGATCGGCGGCGGCGGGGTGTCGTAGCTGCGCCGCCACGCCATGAACTGCTCGTCTCCGTAGCGCTCCTTGGTCTCGGCCTTGTCCAGGCCCTGCAGCGCGCCGTAGTGGCGCTCGTTGAGCCGCCAATCGCGGTGCACCGGAATCCAGTGCCGGTCGGCCTTGTCCAGGGCCAGATTCGCGGTGGTGATCGCGCGGCGCAGCAGCGAGGTGTAGACCACGTCGGGCTGGCGATCGAGTTCTGAGATCAGCTCGCCCGCGCGTACCGCTTCTGCGCGGCCCTTCTCGGTGAGGTCGACGTCGACCCAGCCGGTGAACAGGTTCTTCTCGTTCCAGTCGCTCTGGCCGTGGCGGAGCAGGATCAGCGTGCAGTCACCCCGGGAATCAGACATGCCACAATCCTCTCACGGCAGACGGATCGCCCACCCCCCGCACCGAGACCGACGAAATGGTGGAATTCGGTTGAAAAAACCCGCCAAAACGTCGATCTGGGCGAAGGGTCAGTCGTCCTCGTCGTCGATCAGGTGGGCGAACGCCTGCAGGTTCTTCAGCGACTCGCCGCGCGACACCCGCCATTCCCACTCTTTCTGGATCGACGAGCGAAATCCCAACTCCAACAAGGTGTTGAAGTCGTTGTCGACGGCTTCGAGCACCTGACCGAGGATCCGGTCGACCTCGTCGGAGGTCACCGATTCGAGCGACATCCGCCCGACGAGGTAGATGTCGCCGACGTTGTCGAGCGTGTACGCGACCCCGTAGAGGCGGCGGTTGCGCTTGAGCAGGAACCGGTAGACGCCCTCGTGGTTCTCGTCGGGTTTGCGGCAGACGAACGCCTCGATGCGTACCGAGTGCTCACCGATCGACAGGATCGTGTTGGTCTTGAGCCGTCGCTCGCCGGGCAGTTCGACGATGATGCCGGCCAACCCGCCGCGCGCACCTTCGTGATACGTGCAGACCAGGCCGTTCTCCTTGCACGCCTCTTCGATGATCTTCGCCGCGTTGGTCATGCCCGCACCCCCCGCCGCCGCGAGAACCGCCGACCCGTACGGCGCGCGCCGTCACGCACCTGATGACGTGCCCGGTAGTCGGCGATGGCGCGGCCGTAACTGGCCAACAGCGCGTCGACGGTGCGGGCCCACGAGAACGTCGCGGCGTGGGCCGCGGCCGCGGGCCTCAGAGCGTCGGCGCGGCCCAGCACATCGCCGATGGCGTGCGCCCAGTCGCCGTCGTCGTGCCCGTCGACCAGTGTCCCGGTGACACCGTCGCGCACCGCGACCGGCAATCCGCCGACCGCAGCGGCCACCACCGGCGTCCCGCATGCCTGAGCTTCGACCGCGACCAGGCCGAAGGACTCCGAATAGCTGGGTACGGCCACCAGGTCGGCGGCCCGGTACACGTTGACCAGCTGGTCGCGCGACTGGGGCGGCAGGAACGTCACCCGGTCCGAGATACCCAGATCGTTGGCCAGTCGAATCAGCCCGTCGGGGGCCTGTAGTCCGGAGCCGGAGGGGCCGCCGGCTACCAGCACGCGAACGCCCGGCAGTTTGGCCGCGGCGCGCAGTGCGACGTCGGGCGCCTTCAGCGGCTGGATGCGCCCGACGAACGCGACCACCTGCTCGTCGGTGTCGAGTCCCAGCGCGGCACGCGCGGCGTTGCGGTCGCCGGGTGTGAACGTCCCGAGGTCGACGCCGGGGTGCACCACGTCGATCCTCGTCGGATCGGCGTTGTGCACCGAAACCAGTTGCTGCGCTTCATGTTCGGTGTTGACGATCAACCGGTCGGCCTCGTCGACGACCTGCTGCTCCCCGACCGCGCGCAGCGGCGGTTCGGGTGAGTCACCCTCGGCCAGGGCGGCGTTCTTGACCGCGGCCAGCGTGTGCGCGGTGTGTACGAGCGGCACCGCCCAGCGGTCGCGCGCCAGCCAGCCGACCTGACCGGACAGCCAATAGTGCGAATGCACGATGTCGTAGTAACCGGGTTCGTGCGTCGCCTCCGCGCGCAGCACCCCCGCGGTGAACGCGCACAACTGGGTGGGCAGGTCGTACTTGTCGAGCCCCTCGAACGGGCCTGCGACCACGTTGCGCACCAGCACACCGGGCGCGACCCGCACAGTGGGTTGGTCGGCCGACGAGGTCGCCCGCGTGAAGATCTCCACTTCGACCCCGCGGCGAGCCATCTGCAGCGCGCTCTGGAGCACGTAGACGTTCATCCCGCCCGCGTCGCCGGTGCCGGGCTGGGCCAACGGCGACGTGTGCACCGACAGCACGGCGACGCGCCTGGGGACCGGAAGTCCGGCGGCATCAGAACGGGAAGGATCCGTTGCTAGGCGCACACAGACATGTCTACACCGTCGGCCCGAAGCGCCCCGTTACGCAGGGACCTCGGGCCTGGCTTCGGGCACGCGCGGTTGCGCGCGACGCATGGCACCGATCGGGTCGGCGTACAACCCGCCCAACGACACCACGCCCGCGCCGGCCTCCTGAACCCGGTTGCCGAACACGGTGAGCCGGATCTCGCGGGCGGGCATCACCGATCGCTGCGCGAACGCGGCCTCCACGGTGGCCATGCCCTCGGGGTACTCGGTGAACGCCTGACCGCCGACGACGAGGTCGTCGGGGTTGAGCATGTCGCGCAGCAGGGCGACGGCCTCGCCCAACACTCGCGCGCGCTCGGCCAGCAGTTCCTGCGCCGGTTGGCTGCCCTGGCGCGCGGTCTTGAGCAGCGCCTGCATCGTCGAGCCCGGTCCCTCGAGCGGGATGATGCGTGCCTTGCGAGCGGCGATCAGCACCGCTTCGTCACTGACGGTCGACTCCAATTGGCCGGTGCCGCCGAGCAATTCGGAGTGTGCGGGCAGCGCGGCGATGGTGCCCGGACCGCTGGCCGGGGAGTGCACGCGCCCGCCGATGGACAGCGCATACCCGACGGTCTCGCGGGCATAGACGTACAGGCTCGTGCCCGCGGGGGCGAACAGCGTTTCCGGCCATGCGGTCGACGGTTGCCTGCGCGCCCCCAGCAGGAGTTCGGCGCCCGCCATCGCGTCGACGTGGGAGGCGACCGACACCGGCAGTCCGATCGCCTCGGCGAGCACCGGCCCGACCGGTGAGTCCCACCATCCGAGCCGCGGGTGGTCCAGGTATCCCGTCGTACTGTCGACGACACCGCCGGCGGCCACCCCGACCCACAACGGGCGTCGGCGGTGCCAGCGGTTCAGGTAGCGGCGGGCGCTGCCGGCCAGCGACGTCAGCGCCGCGGCCTGCGGGCCCCGCGGGGTTGACGTCTCCACCACGTCGAGGGTGCGGCCGAACAGGTCGGTGGCGACGATGCTGGTGGTCTTCGCACCGATGTGGACGCCGAGCGTGAGGAAGGGCTCGTGGTTCACCTCGACAGGCACTCGGGGCCTGCCGATCGCGCCGGAGGCCGCGAGATCGGCGCGCTCCCGCAGCACACCGGCCTCCAGCAGCGCGGTGACCTGGCGGTTGACGGTCGCGATGCTCAGCCCGGTGACCCGCGCGATCGCGTCACGGGCGATGGGTCCGCGCAGGCGGGCCGCACTGAACACCGAGGCGGCGGCCGCGTCGGCGATCTTCAGTGACGGCGCGACGATCCGCGTGCGGGCGTGGCGGTGCCGACCGGTCACGGGTGTCAGCGTCTGCTTGGGGCGCTGCGCGCTGCGCACGGGGTTGTTCGCGGGGAGGGTGGTGACGGGAGTGCTCATCTGCTTGTCCTTGGGGAGAATTCGGCCGGCGGCGGTGTTCGGGCCACACCCGGCGATTCAGAAGGACAGCGATGTCGTCTTCGAAACAGTCAGGCGCGGCGAGGCGTGCGACAACAACAACACGCACGCCGCATACAGGCCTGACTGGACAACACGAGGTGAACTTAGCACGCCAACTAAGGTTGGGCAGATGACGACTTTCCAGGCCGACGGTCGTGTCGCGGTGGTCACCGGCGCAAGCGCCGGGATCGGTGAAGCGACCGCGAGAACCCTTGCAGCACAAGGCTTTCATGTCGTCTGCGTGGCCCGGCGCGAGGAGCCACTCAAGGCCCTGGCCGACGAAATCGGCGGCACCGCGATTGTGGCGGACGTCACATCCCTCGAGGCGGTATCGGCGCTGGCGGCTGCACTGGACCGGGTGGATGTGCTGGTCAACAACGCCGGCGGGGCGCGCGGGCTCGATCCGGTCGCCGAGGCCGATGTCGAGCACTGGCGCTGGATGTGGGAGGTCAATGTGCTCGGCACGCTGCTGGTGACCCGCGCGCTGCTGCCGAAGCTGATCGCGTCGGGCGACGGGCTGATCGTCACGATCACCTCGATCGCGGCGGTGGAGATCTACGACAACGGCGGCGGCTACACCTCTGCCAAACACGCGCAGGGCGTGCTGCACCGCACGCTGCGCAGCGAGTTGCTCGGAAAACCGGTGCGACTCACCGAAGTTGCGCCCGGCATGGTGAAGACGGATTTCTCGCTCAACCGGTTCGAGGGCGACGAAGACCGCGCCGCGAAGGTGTACGAAGGCGTCACTCCACTGGTGGCCGAAGACATCGCCGAGATCATCGGCTTCGTCGCCAGCCGGCCGTCGCACGTCGATCTCGATCTGATCGTGGTCCGGCCGCGCGATCAGGTCAGCGGGTCCAGCGGATCGCGGTTCAACCGAAGGCTCTGAAGATCTCTACGTTCGCGTCGATCATTGAGCCGCGGGACGTTATCTTCCACTCGAAATCAATTCAACTGGACAGGGTGGGATGACATGAAGAAGGCAATCGCGGTCGCTGCACTGGCGTTCGCGGGCTTGATGGGCGCAGCGGGAACGGCCCATGCCGTTGATTACCTGGAGACGGACGCGAACGGGCAGCCGTGGTTCTGGGCCACCGAGGCCGAATGCCAGTCGGACGCCCCCATCGTCTGGAACGATCCGAACTTCGACCGGGCCTACCCGTATTGGTTCTGCGCCCCGGGCGACGGCGGCTGGTATCTGTTCAGCACCGACGGTCAATAGACGGGTCAGCCGCCGGGCGTGCTGACATTGTGAACGTCACCCGCCCGGACGGCCGCTCACCGGCTCGGGTGCTCCCGACGGCGTCGCGGGGGCGGTGCTCGGCATGTCCGGGGCGTTCGCGTCCGACAGCGCCGACATCGATTTCCACTCCTCCCACGGCACGGCCCAATCCCAGATGTCGCCGTCGGCGTAGGACAACTGGATGCGCGTGCCGGTGACTTCGACGGGATCGCCGTAGATCGCGCTGTTGAAGTACTGCTGGGCGTCGGACTCCGACAGGTTGATACAGCCGTTGGTGACGTTGGAGTTGCCCTGCGAACCCAGGCTGGCCGGGTTGGCGTGGATGAACTCGCCGTTGTTGGAGATCCGCACGGCGAACCGTTCGCGGACGTTGGCGTAACCGGCCGCCGGGTTGGTCATGTAGAAGTCTTCGTACTTCTCGGTCACGACGTGGATGCCGCTGCGGGTGACGTTGCGGTCCAGGTCGCCTTCGCCGTAGCTACAGGGGAAGTCCATGATCACCGCGCCCGCCCCGTCGAGCACCTGGATGCGGTGCGACGACGCCTCGGCCCTGACCACCTGGCGGCGGCCGATCTCGAAGTGCAGCGAGATGTCCTGCGCGCCGTAGGCGCCGTCGCCGAACGGCACCCCGTAGAGCTTCGCGTCGACGTTCACCTTGGTGCCCGCCGGGTAGTACTCGCGGGTGCGGTAGTGCACGCGCGACCCGCCGACCTCGTCGGGCAGCCACGCCCAGCTGCCTTCCACCTGCGGATCGGTGGTGACCTTGAGCGCTTTCTCGACGGCGGCCTTGTCGCTGATCGGTCCGTCGAACTGGATGATGACCGGCGCCGCCACCCCGACGACCTGACCGTCGCCCAGCTGGAAGCGGCCGCTCACCTGGGTGCTGGGGCTGATCGTAGAGAACGAGCCCTCGACGGGCGCCGCCTTGCCGTCGCGGCCGACGACCGAGCCTTTCCATGTGTACTGCACGCCGTAGCCGAGCGGTTCGGTGATCGTGAACTCGGTGCGGTCGCGGTTGAGCGCACCGGCGACGACCTTCCCGTCGGGGTTGGTCAACGAGACCCGCTGAAACCAACCGTCGGCGACCTGGACACCGACGGGCGCGGTCGGCGGGACGTCGGTCGCGGCGTTTGCCGGCGTGAAGTCCAGCGAGGGGGCTCCGGACGCTTCACCGTCCTGCGACGCCGCAGACCCGTCGTCCTTGGAGCCGCACGCGGCCAGCACGCCCGGCGCGACGACGCCGACCGCCAGTGCGGCCAGGGCGCGCCGCCGGTTGAACCCCGGCGGTAGGGGTTCTGCTGTACTCACGTGGATCGAGCGTACCTACAGCGAGCACCCGATCAGGACAGGCTCGGCTGTGAGCTCGATCCCGAATTTCGTTCGGACGCCGTCACGTACCGTCCTGGCCAGCGCGATCACGTCGGCGGTGGTGGCGCCGCCACGGTTGGTCAGCGCCAGCGCATGCTTGGTCGACAGCCGGGCGGCGGCGCCTTCGCCCGGATGGCCTTTGCCGAAGCCGGCCTGCTCGACCAGCCACCCCGCGGCCAGTTTGACCCCGTCGGGGGCCGGATAGTTGGGCACCGGCCCGTCGACCGAGACGCTGAGCCGATCGAACTCCGCGGTCGTGATGACGGGGTTGGTGAAGAACGAGCCCACGCTCCAGGTGTCGTGATCGTCGGCGTCGAGCACCATGCCCTTGCTCGCCCGCAGTGCCAGCACCGCCTCGCGCACCTCGAGCGGATCGGCGCGTGCGCCCTGTTCGGCGCCCAGCGCGGTGGCCAGTTCGCGGTAGCGCAGCGGCGCGCTGCGTCCGGCCGGGTCCAGCGCGAACTCCACCTCGAGCACGATCGCGTCGTGCGCGTATTTGAGGACGCTGGTGCGGTAGCCGAACCGCAGCGCGTCGGGTTGGACCCAGCCGTCTTCGCCGGTGCGACGGTCCAGCAGGCGCACCCGTCGGATGGTGTCGGCCACCTCGGCGCCGTACGCGCCGACGTTCTGTACCGGTGTGGCCCCGGCCGACCCCGGTATCCCCGACAGGCACTCCAGGCCACCCAGACCGTGCGCCAGCGACGTGACCACGACGTCGTCCCACACCGCACCGGCCTCGGCGCGCAGGACTTCACCGTCGACGGTGATCTCGGTGTTGGCGAGATGGATCACCGACAGGTCGGTCAGCTCGTCGGACAACACGACATTGGAGCCACCCGCCAGAACGAGCGCGTCGTCGCCGGGGCCGAGCGTTCGGACCACGTCGATGACCTTCTGCGTGGTGTCGCACGTGATCAGCCGTCGCGCGACGGGTCCCACCCGCAGCGTGGTCAGCGGCGCAAGCGGCACCCGCTCCTCGACGGAGGCACCCCCTAGTTGCGAACCGACCACGGGCGGTAACGGTAGCCTGACCAGCTATGCCGCGCTCATTCGACATGGCCGCCGAGTACGGGGGAACCGTCGAGCAGGTCCACCGGGCGTTCGGCGACGAGCGGTACTGGCTCGCGCGGCTGACCGATTCCGGCGCCGACATGTACTCGCTGGACTCGATGGTCATCGACGATCGGGGCGGCATCGATGTCGTCACGACGCAGACGCTGCGCGCCGACCGGCTGCCCGGTGTGGTGACCCAGTTCCACCGCGGAGACCTGAGCTTTGTGCGCGAGGAGGCGTGGAGCCCGGTGCTCGACGGGAAGGCCACCGCGACGGTCAAGGGGTCGATCCCCGGGGCGCCGGCAAGTTTGGCGGGCACTGCGGTCCTGAGCCCGGCGGACAGCGGCTCGCGGCTGGAGTTCACCGTCGAGGTCGAGGTGCGAGTTCCGTTGGTGGGCGGCAAGATCGAAAACTTCATCGGCGGCCAGCTCGTCGACCTGCTCATCGCCGAACAGCGCTTTACGACGCTGTGGATCGCCGAAAACGCTTGAGGCGCAACCTCAAGAGGTGGTGCCGCCGAGGGCGGTGACGCAGAACCGCCGGCGGCCATACACTTGGGCCATGAGCGGGCCAATCGGTCAGCTGACACGCGGCACCACCGGCTACAACCGGCTGCGCCGCAGTGACCGCTGGCTCGTGCACGCGCCGCGGGTCCGCGCCGCCCTGGCGGCTGCCGAGGATCCGCTGGTCATCGATCTCGGTTACGGCGCGCTGCCGGTGACGACGCTGGAGCTCGCCGCCCGGCTGCGGATGGTGCGCAACGATATTCGCGTCGTGGGCCTGGAGATCGATCCCGACCGCGTGCAGGCAGCGCAGGCCGCGGGGTCCTCTGCTGTGCAGTTCGGCCTCGGTGGTTTCGAATTGGCGGGGATGCGGCCCGTCCTGGTGCGGGCGTTCAACGTGTTGCGGCAGTACCCGGTCGAATCGGTTCACCAGGCGTGGTCGACGATGCAGCGACAGTTGGCGCCCGGTGGCCTCATCGTCGACGGCACCTGCGACGAGGTCGGCCGAAGAGCCTGTTGGATCCTGCTGGACGCCGACGGGCCGCTGAGCCTGACGCTGGCCTGCGACCCGTTCGCGATCGAACGGCCGTCCGACCTGGCCGAGCGGCTGCCGAAGGCACTGATCCACCACAACGTCGACGGCCAGCCCGTGCACTCATTGCTGACCGCCGCCGACCGTGCGTGGGCCAGCGTCGCCGGCCACGGGGTGTTCGGTCCGCGAGTCCGCTGGCGTGCGATGCTGGAGTTGTTGTGCGACAACGGTTTTCCTGTCGTACCTGCGCGACGCCGGATGCGTGACGGAGTGCTCACCGTGCCCTGGCCGACCGTCGCGCCGACCTGAAGCCCGGGGCCGTAACCGCTGACGCGATTTGTGCGCGTTGAAGAGCGGTGAGCGCAACCAAACGCACACGAATCGCAGCGCCGTAGGCTGGGCCGTATGCGGATTGCCCTCGCGCAGATCCTCAGCGGCACCGACCCGTCGGCGAACCTGGCGGTCGTGGAGGACTACACGCGCCGCGCCGCGGACGCAGGCGCGCGCATGGTGCTGTTTCCTGAGGCGACGATGTGCCGGTTCGGGGTGCCGCTCGCCCCGGTCGCCGAACCGCTCGACGGGCCGTGGGCCTCGGCCGTGCGGGCCATCGCCGAGCGGGCGGGCATCGTCGTCGTGGCGGGAATGTTCGTGCCTTCCGGTGACGGGCGCGTTCTCAACACGCTGATCGCCGCCGGCGCCGGCATCGACGCGCACTACGAGAAGATCCACCTCTACGACGCGTTCGGGTTCAAGGAGTCCAAGACGGTCGCGCCCGGCCAGGAGCCGGTCCTGATCGAGGTCGACGGCGTGGGAGTCGGGCTGACGCTGTGCTACGACATCCGGTTCCCCGAGCTCTACGTCGAGCTGGCCGAACGTGGTGCGCAGCTGATCACCGTGCACGCCTCGTGGGGCAGCGGAACGGGCAAACTCGACCAGTGGACGTTGCTGGCGAGGGCCCGCGCGATCGACACGACCGGCTTCGTCGCCGCCGTCGACCAGGGCTGTCCCGAACCCGACGTCGCCGCGCTCGGCCCGACCGGTGTGGGTGGCAGCCTGGTGGCGTCCCCGACCGGTGACGTGCTGGTCAGCGCCGGTGACGACCCGCAGTTGCTGGTGACCGACATCGACCTGGAGGACGGCCGCAAGGTACGCGAGACGGTCGCGGTTCTGCGCAACCGCGCGGACTTCGCTCGTCGCGGTAAGGCAGAATCGCGCTCGTGACTGACCCGTGGGCCCGCCCGAACCAGCCGTCGCCGCAGCAGGGCCAGGTCCCCCCACCCCAGCAGGACCAGACGCCTCCGCCGCCGCAGGGGCCGCCACCGCAGGGCCCGCCGCCGGGACCCCAGGGACCGAATGAACCGGGCCGGAGCGAGCCGCCGCGCTCTGAGTCGAGACTCAGGAGCCTGTTGCGCGATCCCCTGTCGATCGTGCTGGTGGTCGTCATCGTGGTGGCCCTGGTGCTGGCGGGCGTGCTGGCCGGAGAACTGTACGCACGCAACCGCGCGAACGACGTCGTCGCGGGCGTCACGTCATGCGTCGTCGAAGACGAGGCCAGCGCATCGTTCGGCGTCATGCCGCCGTTCCTGATCCAGCACATGTCCGGCCACTACACGAACATCTACATCGAGACCGCTGGCAATCAGATCCGCGACGCCAAGGGTATGAAGGTCGAGTTGACCATCGAGGACGTCCGCCTCGAGGACACGGCCACCTCGGGCGGCACGGTCGGCTCGCTCGTCGCGGACATCAACTGGTCGTCGGAGGGCATTCGGCAGACCATCTCCGATTCGATCCCACTCATCGGCGCATTCGTCAGCGGGGTCACGACCAACCCGTCCGACGACACGATCGAGTTGGAAGGTGCGCTCGGCTCGATCAGGGCGCGGCCGACGGTCGCCGACGGCGGAATCTCGCTGCAGGTGATCGAGCTGACCGGCCTCGGCTTCACGCTGCCGCGCGAAGCCGTGCAGCCGGCGTTGGACGCGTTCACCTCCGAGCTGACGAAGAACTACCCGATGAACATCAAAGCCGATTCCGTGGAGGTCACCGATGACGGCGTGGTGAGCCGGTTCTCGACCCGCAACGCCGACATCCCGAAGGGTCAGCAGGATCCGTGCTTCGCCGAGCTGTGACCCTCAGTCGGTGACACCGGTCCAGCGGAAGCTGTTGACGTACTTGCCCATATCGATCGCCAGCTGCAGGTTCGCACCCGATGGATGCCCGGTGCCGAAGTCGGGGGTGAATTCGCGGTAGGGGCCGATGGCCGAGGCCACCAGCGCGACATCGTTTTTGATCGCGACCATCACGATCAGCCGAAGCCGGGTGAAGCTACCGCTGGCGTCCTGCGGATAATCGTCGGCGACGACGCCGTAGCCGGGTTCGTAGCCGACCATCGCGTTGGGGATCTCGTATTCCGTTGTGGCGTCGGGGTAGTACTCCTCGATCAGGTCCTGGGCGACCTGCTTGGCGGTCCGGTTTTCGGCGGGCAGACCGAACAGCTCGAGCATGCCGGTGTCGCCGCCGGTGAAGTCGAGTTCGACCCCATCGGGAAGCAGGGTGGCCTCGTACGCGCTGCCGGGCCCCGGGTATTGGACGGAGAACGTCCCGTCGGCGGCATAGAAACGCGGGTTGGATTCGATGGGCTCGCCGATCGGTGGGCGTCCACAATCGGGCGGGCACACGATCTTCGGGATGTCGGGGGTGGTGAGCACGGCCGCCACCACACCGGCCATCACCGCGATGGCGGCGCCCGCACCCAGCGTCGCAAGCACCCGCGCGCGGCCCATGCCTTCCTCGATGCTCCGCACCGGTAGCTTCGGAGCCAGGGCCCGCTGTCCACTGCGCAGCGCAGCCAGTGCGACCGCGGCGATCACGACATGGACGATCAGGTGCACAATGTGCGGTACCGGGGCGTACTCGGTGACACCCATGACCATGTAGAGCACCAGCGTCACAACCACACTCGCGACGATCATCCTCCGCCGGCCCGCCCACAGCGCGATGCCGACGAGTCCGCCGAGCGTGAGCGCGGTCAGCGGCAGGGTCAACCCCTGGATACCGGCCTGCACCAGAAGCGCGCTGACCCACAGGTCTTCGGCCCTGACGCCGGTCGCGAACTGTGGGGCCAATCTGACCAAAGTCGCTGCCGACGTGAACACCACGGCGCTCAACGCGCCGACCGCGTAGCCGTCGAGCGGCAGTCGAGGCAGCCCGCGGCGCAACCGCAGCACTGCCGGCGGGATCAGCATCACGAGCGCACCGCCGACCGGTATCGCGGTGCCTACCAACAGCTTTTCGCGATCGAGCTCGCCGCCGCTGAGCGCGACATCGTGAGACTCGGCCACGATGTTGCCGGTTGTCAACGCCCACGCGGCGCCGAGTGCCGCAGCCAGCGCAGCGGTCAGCACCAACTGCCGTGCCGGGACGTCGTGACCTGCCTGATGCAGATAGACGACGAACACCAGCGCCACACCGACCGCTCCGATCGCGATCAGCGGCGCCTGCCAACGCAGCACCGCGAACCCGACCAGCATCACCGCAAGCGCTGCCAGCGCCAGCCCGAACGTCGTCCTCGACGAAGGCGCCACATGTGGAAACAGGGTGCTCGTCAAAGGATTTCGCCACCGACGGCGGCGGCGTGGTGACGCTTCGGTCAACGCGACGTCTTCTGCAGGTCGAGAATGTTGCGGGCGAGGTTCTCGGTGTTCGGGGTGCCGAGGCCCGTCACCAGGTCGTACCCCGGTGACGCCAGATCGACGGCATTGCCGCCCTTGGTCACATCCCGGAAGCCGGGCAGACGCGACCCGGAGGCCACCTGGTACAACACCGGATTGACGTTTCCGACCTGCCGTCCACCGTTGGCCAGCAGGTACTGGTTCATCAGCACGGTGAGTGCCGCCCAGATCGGCGCCGATTGCGACGTACCGCCGCCGACCACCTCGCGCCGGCCGAAGATGAACCGCACACCGGTGAACGGATCGGCGACCGCGGAGACGTCGGGGAGCAGACGGCGGCGCTCGGTGTCACGCTCGACATCCAGTTTGTCCTGCCACGCCGGACGGGCGAACAGCTTCGCCACCCCGCCGCTACTGCCCTGCGACAGCGGGGAATCCACCCACGCGTGTTCGGCCAGCCACTGCCCGCGCGTACCGGTCGACAACGTGGTGCCTCCGACCGACGTCATCGTGGGAAGTGATGCGACCGCATCAACACCGATGTCGTCGGGGCCCGGCGGAGCCGACCATCGGTCTCCGCCTTTGCACTCCAGGCCCGCGGTGTCCCCGCTGGCGTCGAACGCCGTGGTGCCGCGCCGCTGGGCGGCCGTCAACGCCGCCTCGACCGGAGCCAGATCCGCCGCGGTGACGAACGCCTCGCATCCCCATCCGATCGACAGGCTCCACACCGCTCCGGGGTAGTCGCGGTCGACCTGTTCGAACAGCCTCCCGAGCTTTTCGTATGTACCGTCGCCCTCCACCGTCGGCCTGGCGTTGACCACGACAAGCCGTGCATCGGGTGCAATGGCGTGTGCCACTTGCAGATCCATCGCCGTCTCACCGTGCACCTCGGACGGTTTCCCGCCGACGATCTCGGGTGTGAACCGGGGTAGTCCGGAGCTGTCGGCGAACAGGTCGAGGTCGTCTTGTTCGACGCTGTCGAACGCGAAGATGACGATCGTCGCGCCCTCACCCGTGAAACCGGCGTCCGCCAACGGCGTCGCGTTGTACGCCGACAACAGTCCGTCGGGCGTCAGCCCGCCCTTGGGTACGTCAAGGGGGACGAAGTCGGGCCGCTTCATGCGGTACGGGGTGTAGCTCATCACCCGCCCGACCGCGGTGACGTCGCCGCGTACCTGCGGCGGTATCGCCGGCTGTTCGGGCGAGGCGTAGAACTCCTCCCCTTTGGCAGACCGGTAGTCGCGCACCGGAATCCCGAATGCCCGCGCGAGATCCCCGGCAGCGCCCTCGACGATCGCCCAACCGTCGCCGGGCCGCCAGCGCACCCAGAGGTCGCGGTCGCCCGCCCAGCCCATCAAGGCGGCCGGACGTTGCGGTACGCCGAGCGTGACAGTGACTTGCGCGTCCGCCGAACGTGACGGGCCCAGGTCGGTCGAGCTCGCCAGCAGTGCCGCATAGGGACCGGTGATCACCGCCGGGGTGCGTGATGCACACGCACCCGACGCTGCGATCAGCAGCGCGGCGGTGAGGAGGGCCCAGGGCCGGTGGACCCCGCGCCTACTGGCCGTGAGGACCGCGGTGTCGACCGGGCGTCGGACCGGGAGCCGGTGGCGCATGAACGGTGGGCGAGAACGGGTTCGGCTGATTGGGATCGATGCGCGGTGCCTTCTCCGTCGGCGTGGCGGGCGGAGGCGGCGCCGTAGTGGTGGTTGTGGTCGTCGTCGTGGTGGTCGACGTCTCCGGTGCCTCTTCCTCTTGTGAGGCGCAGCCGGCGGTGAACGCGCCCGTCGCCAGCACCGCGGTCACCCCCGCTCCGGCCAGCGCTCGGCGAAGCAAACCGCTTTGAGTCATCATGATCAGGTCCTATCCACGGTTTCCCGTGCGCAGAGTGCGGTGGTTCCAGCCGTCGGGGGCGGACGTCACTATACGGCAAATATCGGTGACCAATGTAAATTACTGGCGGCGGTCAGGTTTCGGAAAAGCCCTCGAGTACCGCCCTGGTCCCCGACAGCCCCAACCGGGTGGCGCCTGCGTTCAGCATCGCAATCGCGTCATCGGCGGTCCGGATACCGCCACTGGCTTTGACCTGCGGACCCACCGTCGCCATCAGTTCCACTGCACGTAGCGACGCCCCGCCTGCGGGATGAAATCCCGTGGAGGTCTTGACGAAATCGGCACCCGCGTCCGCCGCGGCCCGGCAGGCGGCCAGCAGGGTCTGCTCATCGGCGAGCAGGAGCAGCGCGGCGGACTCGACGATCACTTTCAGCGTCGCGCGGGCACCGACTTCGGTACGCACGGCCTCGACGTCGGCGCGCACCGCCGCGAAGTCGCCGTGCAGCGCGGCTCCCACGTCGATCACCATGTCGATCTCGCCAGCGCCGTCTTCCACCGCGAGCCGTGCCTCACTGGCTTTGACCGCCGAAAGATGTTTGCCCGAAGGGAATCCGACGACCGCACACACCAGCTGCGACGGCGAACCGGACCGTCTGGCGACCGAAACCATCGACGGCGACACGCATACGGCGTAAGCGCCGAGCGCCGCAGCCTCCTCGGCGGCCGCGGCGACGTCGCCCTCGGTGGCTTCGGGTTTGAGCAGTGTGTGATCGACCAGTCCGGCGACCTCGTCGCGTAGGTAGGTGCGTGCCATCAGAACGGCTCTTCGGTACCGCCGGGGTTGCAGCCGGTTTCCACCATCTGCTCGTAGGGGACCTCGGGTCGCCACGGCTCGAGATTCCAACTGGTCTTGCCGGGTTGGTAGTACTCGGCGAATTCCCAGTGACAGACGAATTGGGGCCTCATGCCCGGGATGTCCGCATCGGGTGCGAGCGCCAGCACCTCGGCCCAGGCCACCTCGCCCTGGGCCGAAGTGGCCAGCCCGGACGATTGCCTGCCTGCCGCGGTCGGGTACACGCGCAGACTCGACAAATCGCCCCACTTGGCCCATTCGACGTGATCGACGAACGGCGGGGCAGGCACCGTCGGGTTGGCAGGTGGATTCGCCGATGCCACGGGGGCCGCCAGCGCAGGCACGGTGAGGCCGGCCGCCAAGACGACGACCGCCATGGTTCTGCGCACTACCGGGACTTCCCCTGGACCTCAAGCAGCTTGGGTCGGACGTCGACCAGGTAGACACCGGCCGCGACGGCTGCGATGGCGGGGCCCAGCACAGAACCCAAAACCAGCGCGAGCAGCCCTGCGACCCCGAGGATGACCAACCAGACCGGCTTGGTCAGTTTGTCGGCGGCCGGGTAGGCGTCCGGCCGTTGCATCGCCGCATGGACGAACGCGTACACCGTCGTCGCCAGCACGGCGATCTGCAAAAAGAAGAGGACGTAACCCACCAAGCCTTGGAGCTGCACGCATCAAGACTAAGCGGGTGACGTCCCCTCGGTCGACTTTGGGCCTTGCGACCCGCTGTCGAGTCCTTACTTCTGGGTGACCTTCTTGGCCGTCGCCTTCTTGGCCGGGGCCTTCTTGGCCGGCGTCTTCTTCGCCGGGGTCTTGGCCGGCGTCTTGGCAGGGGCCTTCTTAGCGGTGTTCTTCACCGGCGCGGCACCCTGGTCGGCCTTCTTCGGCAGCTCGACGCCGACCAGCTTGGCGGCGCGCTCACCGACGGCGCGCGTCTGCGCGGCCACGTTGCCCAGCGCCTCCTGAGTCAGCTCGACGGCCTGGTCGGTGTACCCCTCGACCCGGCCGGCGGCCTCGCTGAAGCCGGGCTGGCTGCGCAGGCGCTCGAGTGCGGCCTCACCGCGCTCGACGAGCTTGTTGTAGGTGGTCTGCGCGGCCTCGGCGTAGGTCTCGGCGAACTTGCGCAGCTCATCGGAGCTCAGACGGTCGCGCAGCTCACCGAACTGCGTCGGCAGGTCGTCCTGCAGTCGGTCGATCCGCGCACGGGTCTCCTCGACGCGGCTACGCGAGTCGGTGCGGGCGTCGTCGGCGCGCTCACGAAGGGCGGCGACGATCTCGTTGACCCGCTCGAGGGCGAGGTCGGCGGCACCGACGGCGGCGAGCAACGGCGCCTTCAGGTCGTCGGGGGTGGGCTGGTTCTTGGCGGGAGTGTTCTTGGCCATGGTGTTCCTTTCTGAGGATGTGGTTCGGTTGCGTTCGTGTTCAGAAGCCGGAGTCTCTATTCAGTCGACGACTCCTGTTCTGTGTCGCTACCTGCCTCGTCAACCTCGGCCTCGTTCTGCTGACAGAACGACGTGTAGATGTCGAGCAGCACATGCTTTTGCCGCTCGGTGATCGCCGTGTCGTTGACGATGGCGTCGCGCACCTCGCTCTTCTCGCTGGGCTCGAGAATCCCGGCCCGCACGTAGAGCACCTCAGCCGACAACCGCAGCGCCTTGGCGATCTGGTTGAGCACGTCGGCAGAGGGTTTGCGCAATCCCCGCTCGATCTGGCTGAGGTAGGGATTGCTGACGCCGGCCTTCTCGGCCAACTGTCGTACGGATACCTGAGCGGCTTCGCGTTGCGTCCGGATGAACGTGCCGATGTCCTGGGCGGCGGTCTGCGCAGCGTTGGACACGACGACGGCAAGATTGTCATCCTGCGACATGCGAAGCCCTCCGTGCCTCGGGTATCCAAAAAGCGACACCCCTACCGTACGACGCAGTGCTAACTTTTGCAAGCACTCGTTAGCGCAGGTCAGAATATAAGTTGGGCTACGGAATAGATGACCAGGCCCGCCAGCGCGCCCACCACGGTGCCGTTGATCCGGATGAATTGCAGGTCGCGTCCGACGTGGAGTTCGATACGGCGGCTGGCCTCGTCGGCGTCCCACCGCTCGACGGTTTCGGTGATGATCGCGGTGATTTCCACGCCGTACTGGGCGACGAGGTGCTGGGCCGCCCGGATGATCCAGTTGTCGACCTTGTCGCGCAGGTCGGCGTCGTCGCGCAGCGACTCCCCGATCAGCATCACCGAGTCCGCGACCCGCGTGCGCAGCGTCGATGAGGGGTCGTCCACCGACTCGAACAGAATGCGCTTGGCCGCTCTCCACGCCGTCTCGGCCGCGCGCGTGACCTCGTCGCGGGCCATGACCTGTTCCTTGACGTTCTCGGCGCGCTCAATGGTGGCCCGATCGTGCTGGAGGTCGTCGGCGAACTCGAACAGGAACCGGGTCGCCGACCGCCGCAGCTCGTGGTCCGGGTTGCGGCGCACCTTGTCGGTGAAGTCCATCAACTCGCGGTGGATGCGGTCGCCGACGAGGTGGTCCACCCAGCGTGGGGACCAGGTGGGCGAGTCGCGTTCGATCACCCGGTCGATGACGGGCCCGGCGTTGAGCGACCACTGGAAGGCGCGGTCGGCGAGCAGTTGCAGCAGTGCTTCCTGCCGGTGTTCGGCCAGCAGCGTGGCCAGCACCCGACCGATCGGCGGACCCCACTGCGGTTCGGCGATGCGTTTGACGATCATCCGGTCGAGCACCTGCTGCACATCCTCGTCGCGCAGCATCTCCACCAGAACCCGCAGCACGGTGGCGGTTTCGGCGGCAACGCGTTCGGCGTGTGAGCGTTCGGAGAGCCACTTGCCCAGCCGGCCTGCCACTTCGGCGTTGCGCAGCTTCGCCGACACGACTTCAGGAGACAGGAAGTTCTCGCGAACGAAGGCGCCGAGCCCCTCGCCGAGCTGGTCCTTTTTGCGCTTGATGATCGCGGTGTGCGGGATCGGGATGCCGAGTGGGTGCTTGAACAGGGCGGTGACCGCGAACCAGTCCGCCAGGGCGCCGACCATGCCGGCCTCGGCTGCGGCGCGCACATAGCCGACCCAGACCGGGGCAGCACCGGCGGACTGGGCCCAGGTGCAGATGAGGAAGATGACCGAGGCGCCGACGAGAAAACTCAGCGCGACGACCTTCATGCGCCGCAGCGAACGGCGGCGCTCCGCATCGGCTACGGAGTCGGCCCCGGCCAAGGACTCGGCGAAGCTTCTCCGCGGGGCGGGCGGAACCGTCGGGGCGTGCCGTCCGGCGCTCGGTCTATGTGCCACTTCTCCATCATCCGCTACGACGCGCGGCAGCTCGGACCGACAACACGCGGTGTCAAGATCGGCCGTACTATCGAGGGGAACTACGGAACGGATCACGGGGATAGTGGCACAACAGTCCGAGGCGATCGCGGTCAAGACAGACGGCCGCAAGCGGCGTTGGCACAAGCACAAGGTAGAGCGCCGCAACGAGCTGGTGGATGGCACCCTTGAGGCGATCCGCCGACTCGGTAGTGGCGTCAGCATGGACGAGATCGCGGCCGAGATCGGCGTCTCGAAGACGGTGCTGTACCGCTACTTCGTCGATAAGAACGACCTCACGACCGCGGTGATGATGCGGTTCGCGCAGACGACGCTGATCCCGAACATGGCCGCGGCGCTGTCGTCGAACCTGGACGGCTTTGAACTCACTCGCGAGGTGATCCGGGTCTATGTCGAAACGGTGGCGGCCGAACCCGAGCCCTATCAGTTCGTGATGGCGAACAACTCGGCGAGCAAGAGCCGCGCGGTCGCCACGTCCGAGCAGATCATCGCCCGCATGTTGGCGGTGATGCTGCGACGCCGGATGCAGGAGGCCGGTATGGACACCGGCGGCGTCGAACCGTGGGCGTACCACACAGTCGGCGGTGTTCAGCTTGCCACGCACTCGTGGATGTCCAACCGGCGCATGAGCTCCGACGAGCTGATCGACTACCTGACCATGCTCTCGTGGAATGCGCTGTGCGGCATCGTCGAAGTGGGCGGGTCACTCGAGGCGTTCCGCGGCCGACCACACCCGTCGCCGGCGCTTCCACCCCCGACGCAAGACGACCAGTGAGCCCGGACCCGGTCACCTCGCCCATCGCCGACGCGGTGCGGTTTCGGACCGGCGACAAGGTGGCCGATCTGAACCCCTCGGCGACACCGGGTTTCGACGGCGCCAAAGCCGATGCGGCTCCGGTGCAAGCGGCCCGCAGCAATCGCCTCGCCGAGCTGCAGGAGATGCTCTACGCCAGTTCCAAAGGCCGTGACGACGCCCGCTCGGTCTTACTTGTGCTGCAGGGCATGGATGCCGCGGGCAAGGGCGGTATCGTCAAACATGTTGTCGGAGCTGTCAACCCGATGGGCGTACGCTACACCGCATTTGGCAAACCGACACCGGAGGAGCTGGCGCACGACTTCCTGTGGCGGATCCGGCGCGCGTTGCCGCCGCCGGGACATATCGGCGTCTTCGACCGGTCGCATTACGAGGACGTGCTCATCGTTCGGGTGCACAACCTGGTGCCGCCGGAGGTGTGGGGTGCGCGCTACGACGAGATCAACGCGTTCGAGCGTGAACTCGTCGACGGTGGAACGACTCTGGTGAAGGTGGCGATGTTCATCTCGTTGGACGAGCAGAAGAAGCAGCTCCTCGAACGGCTCGACGACCCGACGAAATACTGGAAGTACAACCCCGGCGACATCGACGAGCGCCTCAAATGGCCCCAGTATCAGGAGGCCTACCAGGCGGTGCTGGACCGCACGTCGACGGACTATGCGCCGTGGCACGTGGTGCCCTGCGATCGCCGGTGGTACAGCCGGCTCGCCGTCACCGAACTGCTGATCGAAGCGCTCGAGGCCCTCGACTTGTCATACCCGCCTGCGGATTTCGACGTCGACGCGGAACGCAAGCGGTTATTGGAGTCGTAGGCGCCGAGACTGCGGTTTCTGACGAATTTCGGCCGATTCCTCTCATAAACCGCAGTCTCGTGGAACCGGTATAGCGCTTTTCGCATCTAACTGGATATGGACCGTCTCATCGTGGGCAGCGACGCACTCGCAGCCGGCACCGTGACACGTCACGACCTACGCACCAACTACGTCAAGGTGCACCGCAACATATACGCGCCGACAGGAATGGAACTCGACGCGCGTGTTCGAGCACATGCCGCATGGCTTTGGTCTCGCGGACAAGCGACTCTATTCGGCCATTCGGCCGCGGCGATGTTCGGAACTCGCTGGCTACCGCCCGACGGACCGGCGGAACTGGCACGAATACGGCATCGATCTCCGCGCGGAATCGTCATCTACAGTGGGACGCTCGCCGATGACGAGGTCTGCCTGCGAGGAAGTTTCGACTGTACGACACCCGCTCGCACGGCTTATGACCTAGGTCGGCGCGTGCCGGGGGATCTGGGGATCATGCGAATCGACGCCCTGCTCAACGCGACCGGGTGCACCGTCGCCGAAGTGCAGGGCATCGCGAACCGCTATCCCGGCGCACGGGGCATCCGTGCACTGCGCGCGACAATGGATCTCGTCGATGGCGGCGCGGAATCGCCGAAAGAGACCGAGCTTCGCCTGCTGCTCGTCCGTAATGGGTTGCCTCACCCGGCCACGCAGATTCGCGTTGGCAATCGCCGAATCGATATGGGCTGGTGCCAGTGGAAAGTGGGCGTCGAGTACGACGGAGTGCAGCATTGGACCAGTCCGGACATTCACGCCGGAGACATCGAACGGCTGGAGTTCTTGGCCGCGCAAGGCTGGCTGATCGTGCGGGTCAGCGCGCGTCACCTACGGTTTCAACGAGCCGAGATAGTGCGCCGGGTATGCGAGGCGCTCAGGAGCCGCGGCTGCCCCGTTTGATGGGCGTGCGCTCGGCGCTAATAACTGTAGAAGCCCTGGCCTGACTTCTTGCCGAGCTGCCCCGCCTCGACCATCCGCAGCAGCAGCGGTGGCGGCGCGTAGTGCGGGTCCTTGAGTTCATCGAACATCGAGTCTGCGATCAGCTTCATGGTGTCCAGACCGATCAGGTCCGAAAGGCGCAGCGGGCCCATCGGATGTGAGAGCCCGGCCACGATTGCCTTGTCGACGTCCTCCACCGTGGCGACGCCGGCCTCCACCATCCGGATCGCCGAGAGCAGGTAAGGCACCAGCAGCGCATTGACGACGAACCCGGAGCGGTCGCTGCACCGCACCACCTGCTTGCCGAGCACCTCGCTCGCGAACTGCTCGGTCCGCTGCAGCGCCTCCTCGGAGGTCACCAGCGTGTTGACCAGCTCCACCAGCGGCAGCACCGGCACCGGGTTGAAGAAGTGCAGCCCCAGCACGCGACTCGGATTCTTCGTTGCCGCAGCGATTTTCATGATTGGGATGCTCGACGTGTTCGACGCGAGGACCGCGTCGGGATCGGTGACGACGGCGTCGAGCTCGGCGAAGACCTTGGCCTTGACGGCCTCGTCCTCGATGATCGCCTCGATCACGAGTTGACGGTCGGCCAGGTCGGACAGATCGGTGGTGTACGACAGCCGCGCCAACGTCGCATCGCGGTCGGCCTCCGACAGCTTGCCCTTGCTCGCGGCCCGCTCCAACGAGCCGGTGATCCGCTTGCGCCCGGCCTCGACGAGTTCCTCGGACGGCTCGTAGACGACGACGCTGGCGCCGGCTTTCGCGGCCACCTCCGCGATGCCGCTGCCCATCTGTCCGGCGCCGACCACACCGACTCGTTCAATGCTCACTTGCGTCCTCTCCATAACATCAGGCCCCGCCCAATATAAGGACGGGGCCTGATGACAAGCCGTTGGGCCTCGTGAGCCTACTGGGCCTGGTCTAGGGGGCCTGACTTAGTGGAACTGACCCTCTTCGGTCGAACCCTTCAGCGCGGTCGTCGAGCTGTTCGGGTCCACCGTCGTGGCGATCCGGTCGAAGTAGCCGGCGCCGACCTCGCGCTGATGCTTGGTTGCGGTGTAACCCCGCTCCTCGGCGGCGAATTCGCGCTCCTGCAGCTCGACGTATGCCGACATCTGGTTGCGGGCGTAGCCGTAAGCCAGGTCGAACATCGAGTAGTTCAGCGCGTGGAAGCCGGCCAGCGTGATGAACTGGAACTTGAAGCCCATCGCGCCCAGCTCCTTCTGGAACTTCGCGATCGTCGCGTCGTCGAGGTGCTTCTTCCAGTTGAACGACGGCGAGCAGTTGTAGGCCAGCATCTGGTCCGGGAACTCGGCCTGCACGCCCTCGGCGAACTTCTTGGCCAGCTCGAGGTCGGGGGTGCCGGTCTCCATCCAGATCAGATCGGCGTACGGCGCGTAGGCCTTGGCGCGCGCGATGCACGGCTCGATGCCGTTCTTGACGGTGTAAAAGCCTTCCTTGGTCCGCTCACCGGTGATGAACGGCTGATCGCGCTCGTCGACGTCGGAGGTGATCAAGGTGGCCGCCTCGGCGTCGGTGCGCGCGATGACCACGGTCGGGACGTCGGCGACGTCGGCCGCCAGGCGTGCCGAGGTCAGGGTGCGGATGTGCTGCTGGGTCGGGATCAGCACCTTGCCACCGAGGTGACCGCACTTCTTCTCCGATGCCAGCTGATCCTCCCAGTGCGAACCCGCGACACCGGCGGCGATCATCGCCTTCTGCAGCTCGTAGACGTTCAACGCACCGCCGAAACCGGCCTCGCCGTCGGCGACGATCGGCACCAGCCAGTTCTCGACCGAGGTGTCGCCCTCGACCTTGGCGATCTCGTCGGCGCGAAGCAGCGCGTTGTTGATCCGGCGCACGACCTGCGGCACCGAGTTGGCCGGGTACAGGCTCTGGTCGGGGTAGGTGTGACCGGACAGGTTCGCGTCACCGGCGACCTGCCACCCGGACAGGTAGATGGCCTTCAGCCCGGCACGCACCTGCTGGACGGCCATGTTGCCGGTCAGCGCGCCGAGCGCGTTGACGAACTCCATGTCATGCAGCTGGTTCCACAGGATCTCCGCCCCACGCTTGGCCAGCGTGGACTCCTCGACGACGGTGCCCTGCAGCGCAACGACGTCCTCGGCCGAATAGTCGCGGGTGACGTTCTTCCAGCGGGGATTGGTGTCCCAGTCGCGCTGAATTTCTTCGGCACTCTTCGGCTTGCCAACGGTTGACATGGCGCTCCTTCGATCTGTTCACTATCGCCGCGGCGCCGCCGGAGTAGCCCGGCTTGTTAACGCCCAAACGGTTTAGCAGTTTCGCTACTACGAGGATGCCTCAGTCCATTAGCGCAGGTCCAGCCGTTTCGAATGCCAACTTTCGCCAACCACTTCCTCAGATTTGCGAATTTTGCGAAGAACCAGGTGCGCTTGACCGGTTCAGAAGTTACCGATGAGTAGGCGATTTCCGCAGGTCAGTACGCCCGTACTGTTAAACCGATCATGATCAGAGGTTGAAGATCGCTGCGACGGCCTTGGCCTCGTCGCCGACCGCATATGTGAGCGTTGTAACAGTGCGGTCCGTCAGCTCCGGACCGAATTTGTCCGTCGAACCCGGCGGATAGGTGTGGCTGAGAATCTCCATCTTGTCGCCAAGGGCGACCGCGGCGTCGTGTTCGATCGTCACCCGCAGCGGGTACCGCGCCAGCTCCGGGTGGTGGTGCAGGTGGTCCTCGATCACCGACCAGTACACCGCGTTGTTCATGTGGTCGAAGATGTCGATGTCGCTGACCCGCGTCGGGAACTCGCGGATGTCGTCGGCGTCCTCGCGGCTGCCCGCCGACAGGTACTCCTTCCACCGCAGCCGGTTGACGTCGGTCGTACGCCGCAATCCCTCGAGGAAGTCGTCGGATATGCGCGCGGGTCCCTGCGTCTCGCGATTGATGTTGATCCAGAACGCCTCGGATTCGATCAGGCCGCCCTTCCGGCCGTCGATGCGCACCCGCATCTCGCACCATCGGTTCGACGTGCCCGAACACCAACGACGCAGCCGCAGAATGTCCTGGAACTCGATCGGGCGGATCATGTCGATCATCGTGCGGCGCACGATCCACAGCGGATGGGTCTCCTGGAACCCCAGTTCGCGCAACTGGTCGGAGCCGATGTCTTGAATGTGGCGCGTCGCGGCGTCGAATTTGAGTCGGCCTTCGCGGTCCACGTCGGCCACCCGGAGCGGCCACTCGATGTCGAAGACGTCGGGGTGCGGATCAGGGACCGGCATCATGGCCTTGGCCAGGCCCTGGGCCGGGCCCGTTCCCGATCCCTGCTTCTCGTTCACGACCGCCGATATTGCCACAGCGGCGGATCTGCCAACAATGCGAAGAGCACCTTCGCACCGTTGCTACGCTGGCTGACGTGGCGAAAACGTTTGTCGGCTCGCGGGTTCGGCAACTTCGCAGCGAGCGTGGCTTCAGCCAGGCGGCGCTTGCCCAGATGCTCGACATCTCGCCGAGCTACCTCAACCAGATCGAGCACGACGTGCGGCCGCTGACCTTGGCCGTCCTGCTGCGCATCACCGAGGTGTTCGGCGTCGACGCCACCTTCTTCGCCTCCGAGGACGACACCCGTCTGGTCGCGGAGCTACGCGAGGTCACCCTCGACCGCGACCTCGATATCGACGTCGACCTGGCCGAGATCGCGGACATGGTCGCTGCGCACCCCAACCTCGCCCGCGCGATGGTCAACCTCCACCGCCGCTACCAGCTGACCACCACCCGACTGGCGGCGGCCACCGAGGACAGATTCGCCGCAGGCGGCGGCTTCAGTTCCGGCTCGGGTGCGATCACCATGCCCCACGAGGAGGTGCGCGACTACTTCTACCAACGACAGAATTATCTGCACGAACTCGACACCGCGGCCGAAGACCTCACCATCCGCATGCCGATGCACCGCTCGGAGCTCGCCCGCCAATTGTCGGACCGACTGACGATGGTGCACGGCGTGCGCATCGTCCACCGCATGGACCTCGGCGAATCGGTGCTGCACCGCTACAGCCCCGAGACGAAGACACTCGAGCTCAACAACCACCTCTCATCCGGGCAGACCGTGTTCAAGATGGCCGTCGAACTGGCGTATCTGGAATTCGGCGACCTCATCGACAAGCTCGTCGACGAGGGGAAGTTCACCAGCGACGAGTCGACGCGGCTGGCGCGACTGGGTCTGGCCAACTACTTCGCCGCCGCAATGGTGTTGCCGTACGCGCAGTTTCACGATGTCGCGGAGAACTTCCGCTACGACGTCGAGCGGCTTTCGGCGTTCTACTCGGTCAGCTACGAGACGATCGCTCACCGGCTGTCGACCCTGCAGCGGCCGTCGATGCGCGGTGTGCCGCTGTCCTTCGTCCGCGTCGACCGCGCGGGCAATATGTCAAAACGCCAGTCCGCCACCGGTTTCCACTTCTCCTCCAGCGGCGGTACCTGCCCGTTGTGGAACGTCTACGAGACATTCGCCAACCCCGGCAAGATCGGAGTGCAGGTCGCGCAGATGCCCGACGGAGGCAACTACCTGTGGGTGGCCCGCACCGTCGAACGGCGTGCGCAGCGCTACGGCCAGCCGGGTAAGACGTTCGCCATCGGCCTGGGCTGCGAGCTGCGCCACGCCCATCGGCTGGTGTATTCGGAGGGGCTCGACCTGTCCGGGGAGGTGTCGACGCCGATCGGCGCCGGTTGCCGGGTCTGCGAACGCGACAACTGCCCGCAGCGGGCCTTCCCCGCCCTCGGCCGTGCGCTCGACATCGACGAGCACCGCAGCACGGTCTCGCCCTATCTGGTACGTCGACCTTGATTCGGCGACCACACGTAGACTCGCTGCGATGAGCGCACCCGAGTCAGCACGTATCGCGCCCGGTGGATTCAAGGAACTCGGCCCGCTGAACTGGGCCATCGCCAAGCTCGGCGCCCGCGCTATCAGGGCGCCCCGCTTCAGCCTCTTCAATGTGCTTGGCCAACACCGGCTTCTGTTCCTGGCGTGGCTGCCGTACAGCGGTGTGCTGCTCGGCATGCTGAGCAAGCTGTCGGTGCAGGACGCCGAAACCGTCATCCTGCGCGTCGGACATCTCCGCGACTGCGAATACGAACTGCAGCAGCACCGCCGCTTGGCCCGCGCCCGGGGGCTCGGCCCGGACGTGCAGAAGAAGATCTTCGAGGGTCCCGACGCCGAAGGACTGACCGACCGCCAGCGCGCGTTGATCACCGCGACCGACGAGTTCGTCGTGACCCGCGGCGTCTCACCCGAGACCTGGGCCGTGTTGGCCAGGCACCTGACCAAACCGCAGTTGATCGAGTTCTGCATGCTGGCCGCCCAGTACGACGGTCTGGCGGCCACGATCACCACTTTGAAAGTGCCGCTGGACTTCCCGGACTAAGCGCTCGTTTTGTGAATCCGACGACGCTCATCGGCCCGTCAGCGTCGGCAGCTTCACAAACGGCGCGCTAGAGGTACGTGATACCGAGGACGATCAGCGACAGCAGCACCGGCGAGACCGGCAGCGCGCACAGGAACGCCGCCCACACCTCGCTTCTGCGCTGATACGCCCGCCAGCCCAGCCAGCCGACCGCACCGCCCACGACAAACGACACTGCGGCCACCACCAGCACCCAGGTGCTGACGTCGGAGGTCGAGGTGGCGAAGGAGATCCCGGCCAGCCAGAGGATATGGCCGATCACCAAGCCGCCGATGCCGGCGACCCACAGTGCCCTCGCCGTGCTGGTTGTCTGAACCACGCTGCTGTGTGGCCCCGGCTCAGAAGTTGATCATGTGGCCGAGCAGGCCATGGAAGCATTCCTGCAGGGCCTCGGACATGGTCGGGTGCGTGTGGACGTTGCGCGCCAGTTCGGTGGCGGTGAGGTCCCACTTCTGGGCCAGCGTCAGCTCGGGCAGAAGCTCGGAGACGTCGTGGCCGATCAGGTGGCCGCCGATCAACTCGCCATATTTACCGTCGGCGATCAGCTTGACGAAGCCGCTGGGGTCGCCCGCACCGTGCGCCTTGGCGTTGGCGGTGAACGGGAACTTGGCGACCTTGACGTCGTAACCCTCTTCGCGGGCCTGCTCCTCGGTGAGCCCGAAGCTGGCCACCTGCGGCTGGCAGAACGTCGCGCGCGGCAGCATCCGGTAGTCCCCGAGCGGCAGAGTCTCTGCGCCTGCGATGGTTTCGGCGGCGATGACGCCCTGCGCCTCGGCCACATGCGCCAACTGCAGCTTGCCCGTCACGTCGCCGATCGCGTAGATGTGCGGCACGCCGGTGCGCATGTAGTCGTCGATGTCGATCGCCTTGCGCTCGGTGATCCCGACGCCCGTGTTGTCGAGTCCGTAACCCTCGAGGTTGGGCGCGAAACCGATTGCTTGCAGCACCTTTTCGGCTTTGATGTCCTCGGACTTGCCGTCCTTGCTGACGGACACGGTGACGTCGTCGCCGCTGTCTTTGATCGATTCGACCTTGGTGCCGGTCAGCACCTTGACGCCGAGCTTCTTGAACTGCTTCTCGATCTCCTTGGAGACGTCAGCGTCCTCGTTGGGCAGCGCGCGGGGCAGGAACTCGACGATCGTGACGTCGACGCCGTAGTTCTTCATCACGTAGCCGAACTCCATGCCGATGGCGCCGGCGCCGGCGATCACGATCGAGGACGGCAGCTCGCGCGTCATGATGAGTTCTTCGTAGGTGACCACGTTTTCGGACAGCGACGTGTCGGGCACCAGGCGGGTGCTGCTGCCGGTGGCGATGATGATGTTGTCGAACTCGACGGTCTCGGTGCCGCCCTCGTTGAGGTCGACCTCGAGCGTGTGCTCGTCTTTGAACTTGCCGTAGCCGTGGATCTCGGTGATCTTGTTCTTCTTCATCAAGTAATGTACGCCGGCGACGCGGCCGTCGGCGATCTTGCGGCTGCGGTCGAAGGCGACGCCGTAGTCGAACGTCGCCTCGCCGTTGATGCCGAACTGCTTGGCTTCCTTGGTGAAGATGTGCGCGAGCTCCGCATTACGCAGCAACGCTTTGGACGGGATGCACCCGACGTTGAGGCACACGCCGCCCCAGTACTTGGGTTCGACGATGGCGGTGTTCAGTCCGAGCTGTGCGGCACGGATGGCCGCGACGTACCCGCCGGGGCCTGCTCCGAGAACGACGACGTCATAGTGGGTCACGCCCCCACACTAATGGGCATCGGCGAACGGTCCGCCATGTCCCGCGGGATCGCGTTGGATCGGCTGGGGCCACGGCGCCGGGCGCGGACGCTGGCGCACCTGCAGCGGCCACCAGAACCACCGTCCGAGCAGAGTGGCCACCGACGGCGTCATCAATCCCCTGATCACGAACGTGTCGAACATCAGGCCCAGCGCGATCGTCGTGCCGACCTGGCCGATGACGATCAGGTCGCTGACCGCCATCGTCGCCATCGTGAACGCGAACACCAACCCGGCGGCGGTGACGACGGGGCCGCTGCCTGCCATGGCGCGAATGGTGCCGGTGCGCAGTCCGGCGTGGACTTCCTCCTTCATCCGCGACACCAGCAGCAGGTTGTAGTCCGCGCCGACGGCCACCAGCACGATGATCGCCATCGGCAGGACCATCCAGTGCAGGGGGATGCCGATGATGTGCTGCCAAAGCACCACCGACATCCCGAACGCCGTGCCCAGGCTCAGCGCCACGGTTCCGACGATGACCAGAGCGGCGACCAGGGCCCTGGTGATCACCATCATGATGACGAGGATCAACAGGAGCGCGGCTGTGACCGCGATCAGCAGGTCGTAATCGGCACCCTGCTGCATGTCGTCGAACATCGCAGCGGCACCGCCGACGTAGACCCAGGAGCCTTCCAGCGGTGTGCCCTTGATCGCGGCGGCCGCGGCCTTCTTCAGCGGTTCGATCCGCGAAATGCCTTCCTCGGTCAGCGGATCGCCCTGGTGGATGATGGTGAACCGGACCGCGTGCCCGTCCGGCGACATCATCAGGTCCATGCCGCGGATGAAGTCGGCGTTCGTGAACGCTTCGGGCGGAACGTAGAAGGAGTCGTCGTTGAGGGCTTCGTCGAACGCCTCCCCCATCGCCGCGCTGTCTTCCTGCTGCTCCATGGTCTGGTCCTGCTGCGCCTTCTGAACCTGATATTGGTTCAACATCATCTGGCGCTGGTTTTTCATCGACTGGATCATCCCCGGCATCACCGCGGTCATCTCCAGCGTGAGGTCGGCCATCCGGTTGATGTCGGGAACCATCGCCTGGAAGTCGTCGGACATGGTCGAGATGCCGTCGAGGCTGTTGAAGATGGAACGCAGCGACCAGCAGACCGGGATGTTGAAACAGTGTGGCTCCCAGTAGAAGTAGTTGCGCACGGGGCGGAAGAAGTCATCGAAGTTGGCGATGTTGTCGCGCACTTCCTGCACAGTCAGCGACGTGTCGGTCATCTTGTCGGCCATACTTCGCGACACCACGGACAGTTCGCGGGTGATCGAGTTCATCTTCTCCATCGACTCGATGGTGTGGGCCATCTCGTCGGCCTGGGCCATGATGTTGTCGATGACGCCCTGCTGGTAGTCGTTGGACATGAGCTGGCCGACGCCTTGCTGGCCGATCATGTAGGGGATCGTCGTGTGTTCGATCGGCTTGCCGTCGGGCCGGGTGATCGCCTGCACCTGGGCGATTCCCTCGACATCCGCAAGGGCTTTCGCGATCTTGTCGATCATCAGGAACCCTGCCGGGTTGCGCAGGTCGCGGTCGGTCTCGACCATCAGCACGTCCGGGTTCATCCGGGCCTCGGAGAAGTGGCGGGTCGCCGCCGCGTACCCGACGTTGGCTGAGATGTCGTCGGGCAGATACAGCCGGTCGTTGTAGCTCGTGTGGTAACTGGGCAGCGCGAGCAAGCCGACCAGGCACGCCGCGACGGCCACCACCACGAACGCACCGGGCCAGCGGACGGTCGAGGTGCCGATCCGACGCCACGCCCGGGTCGATGACTTGGCTTTGGGTTCGAGCACGCGGCCGAAGCGGCTGACCACCGAGATCAACGCGGGGCCGAATGTCAAGGCCACCACGATGCCGAACACCATCGCCGCGGCCATCGGATAGCCCATGCTCTGGAAGTAGGGCAGCCGGGTGAAGTTCAGGCAGAAGGTGGCGCCCGCGATGGTCAACCCGGACGCCGCGACGACGTGGGCGGTCCCCTGAAACATCGTGTAGTACGCCGATTCTCGGTCCTCGCCGGATCGGCGGGCCTCCTGGTACCGGCCGACCAGAAAGATCCCGTAGTCGACGGCGGTGGCGATGGTCAGGGTGACCACCAGGTTGGTGGCGAAGGTGGTCAGACCAAACACGTTGTGGTAACCCAGAAATGAGATCAACCCGCGGTTGCCGAGCAATCCCATCGCGAGCATGCCGAGCAGCACCAGCGTCGTGGCGATGGACCGGTAGATCACCAACAGCATGACGATGATGACGCCGAACGTGAGCATCTCGATCGTCCGCATGCTCTTGTCGCCGACGGCGTTCTGGTCTGTCGTCGTCGCTGCTGCGCCGGTGACGTAGACCTCGACACCAGGAGGCGTCGGGTGTTTGGCGACGATGTCCCGCACGGCGTGCACCGACTCGTTGGCCAACCTCTCGCCCTGGTCGCCGGCGATGTACACCTGGGTGTAAGCGGCCTTGCCGTCGACGCTCTGCGCGCCCGCGGCGGTGAACGAGTCAGACCACAGGTCCTGCACATACTGCACGTGTGCGGTGTCGGCGCGCAGGTCGCGCACCATCTGTTCGTAGAACTCCAGCGCCTCGACACCCAGCTTCTTCTCGCCCTCGAGCACGACCATGACCGAGCTGCTGGTGTCGTATTCCTCGAACGTGGTGCCGACGCGTTTCATCGCGATCATCGACGGCGCGTCCTGCGGGCTCATCGACACCGCGCGCTGCTTGCCCACCACTTCGAGCTGCGGCACCGCGGTGTTGAGGAAGCCGATGATGACGACCCAGCCCACGATGATCGGCAGGGCGAACAGGCGGATCAACCGCGGAAGCCACGGACGTTTCGGCGCGGCGATCGGGTTGGGGTTCGTCGGCGCGTCCTCGACCGGTGCGCTCATGCGGATTTCACCAGACAGAACGTCTGGGCGTTCACACCCTGAGCCGTCTTCTCATCCTTGAGTTCGTCGTCCACGGTGATGCGGCAGCCGATGGACTGGCCGTCGGTCTGGGCGATGATGTTCGGCGCTACCGACGGCGCTGTGGTCTCCAACGTCAGCGACCACGGCAGGCTCACGGTTCCGGCGCGCACCGGCTTTCCGTCGAGATCCAGATAGTTGACCACGGCGGTGCCCGTACCGAAGACCTCATAGGTGACGACCTTCGGGATGAACTTCTCCGCGGTGTCGGCACCGATCGGGGTCTTCAGGGCGGGTTCGGCACCGAAGATGCCCCGGAAATGCGACACCGCGAGAACGCCCGCCGTCGCGGCAATGAGGATCATTACGGGAAGCCAGACGCGTGTCACCAGCTTCATGACCGGCGCTTCCCCGGGTCGGCATCAGCGCGCCCGAGCAGTGCGGGAAATGGATCGACGGGAGTCAATGTGCGGGCCTTCCGGCGTTGTGACCACCCCGAGCTCAGGGGGCGCAGTGCTAGTCAGCCAAGCTAACGAACGAAGCGGACAAGGTCAATCCGCTTTCCTGTGGACCGCATTACACTCGGCCGGATGGATGTGGGTGAGACGGAGTCGCCGCGGCTGAGTTGTCGCCCCCTGCGCAAAGACGCCGAACGCAACCGCACACGCGTTCTGCAAGCGGCCCGTGAATTGTTCGCATCAAAAGGTTTGGAGCCCAACCTCAATGACGTCGCCCGGTACGCAGGGGTGGGAGTGGGAACGGTGTACCGGCGGTTCGCGACCAAAGACGAACTGCTCGAGGCGATCTTCGTCGACGGCCTGGATCAGATGACCGCGTTGGCTGAAACCGCGCTGGAGCACGACGATCCGTGGGAGGGCTTCGTGTGGTTCGTCGAGCATCTGTGCGCGATGACCGCTACCGACCGGGGCTTGCGGGAAATCGCGTTCAGCAAAGCCTACGGCGGTGACCGCGTGGTGGCGGCACAGGAACGTCTTCACCCGGTCGCCGTGCAAGTCGTCAAGCGAGCGCAGAACGACGGCCGTCTGCGCTCGGACATCTCACACACCGACCTGCCTCTGCTCAGCCTGCTCGCCGGAATGGTCAGCGAGTTCGCCGGACACGTCGACACCGATCTGTGGCGTCGCTACGTCGGGATCCTGTTGGACGGTATGCGTTCTGGCGACGGCAACGAACCGTTGCCGGTGCACGCGTTGGACGATCAGGGCCTCGACGCGGCCATGCGGACATGGGAGCCGACCGGCCGCTGAAACAACTCAGTAGGGGATCACGCCTGCGAAACACCGGGTGGCCCACTCGCAGAAGTAAAGACCGTGCAGTACCGCCGCCCCCGCGACCGCTCCGAACGGCGCCGACATCAGCGCGAGCGCGAGCGCGGACACCACGGGCCTGTCGGGCACCATCGCGAGAAGCAGACCGGCCACCGTCGCCGTGACCACGAAGACCAGCGCGACGAAGACCGGGGCCGTCTTGTCCATCGAGTGGTACCACCAGTGGTACAGACCCCATCCCGCCAACGCGGCGAGCGCCCAGACGCCCGCGACGACGAGCACGAAAATCCAGCGCTTGAGGTAGGGGTGGTTGCCGGGAACCACGACGGGCTGTGCCGGGATCGGTACCGGCTGCGACGGGTGCTCGGCGACGGCCGTTGTTCCCATCACCGCCTGGAACTCACCGGTGGTAAATGTCGGGGTGTACGGCTCCGTCGGGTCGCCGGGCAGCGTTTCGGTTGTCTCAGGCACCGTGCACCGCCTGGATCGCGACCAGCACCCCGAACCACCCGGGCGCGACGCCGAGCAGGAAGGCGCCTGCGGTCGTCACCCACCGCCGACCCGACACCAGGATCGCCAGCATGCCGAGCGCGGCGGGTACGCCGACGACGAGGGCCACGACGACGTCGGGCCGGATGGGCGCGTCGATCACCAGCGTGGCGGCGACCCCCAGGATCAGCCCCACTGCCGTACCGACCAGCAACGCGCTGGTCAGCACCCATGCACGGGGAAGCGGTATCACGGTTGAAAGGCTACGCGGACAACGGCTTAGCCCCGCTCACCCGCCCGGCGCGTCAGGTATCGGACAGGCATCGATTGGGTCACCGACGATATGCGTTTCCGGCGGTGGCGGTCGGACGCCCCGTTCGAAATCCGCCCCGGTCACAGGCGGTGTGGCGGCCAGTGCCTGCATCTCTGCCCCGGTGAACGCCCGGCCTCGGCTCAAGAACCGCACCCCTTCGGGGGCTTCGACGCTGAACCCTCCGCCGCGGCCCGGGACGACGTCGATCACGAGTTGGGTGTGCTTCCACGCCTCGAACTGCGAGCCCGCGATCCAGACCGGTACCCCGTCGCCGACGTCGAGCACCGCGAGCAGCACGTCGCGATCGCCCACGATGAACTCCCCGTCGGGGTAGCACATCGGCGACGACCCGTCACAGCAGCCGCCGGACTGGTGGAACATCAGCGCGCCATGCTTGTCCTGCAGTCGGGTCAGCAGATCGGCGGCCGCGGCGGTGATCAACGCCCGCGGCGGCGCCGGCTCTTCTTCTTGTTGCGCCGAACGTGGGTTACCCGCACGCGAAAGTCCGGTTTGGTGTGCGGGTAACCCACGTTCGCGCCGGTCGGGCATCGTCAGAATCCTCGCCTCCTCGCGCAAGCGCTCGTCAGAAGAACCCCTGCGCTTTGTTGCTGTAGGACACCAGCAGATTCTTGGTCTGCTGGTAGTGGTCGAGCATCATCCGGTGGTTCTCCCGCCCGATGCCGGATTGCTTGTAGCCGCCGAACGCCGCGTGCGCGGGATAGGCGTGGTAGCAGTTCGTCCACACCCGGCCCGCCTTGATATCGCGACCGGCACGGTAGGCGGTGTTGCCGTCGCGACTCCACACTCCGGCGCCCAACCCGTACAGCGTGTCGTTGGCGATGGCGATCGCGTCGTCGTAATCGGTGAACGAGGTGACCGCGACGACGGGCCCGAAGATCTCCTCCTGGAAGATCCGCATCTTGTTGTTGCCCTCGAAAATCGTCGGCTGCACGTAGTAGCCGCCGGACAGGTCGCCGCCGAGTTCGGCGCGCTCACCGCCGGTGACGACGCGGGCGCCTTCGTCTTTACCAATCGCGATGTAGGACAACACCTTTTCGAGCTGGTCGTTGGAGGCCTGCGATCCGATCATCGTCTCGGTGTCCAGCGGATCGCCCTGTCGCACGGCCTTGGTGCGGATCGCGGCCAACTCCAGGAACTCGTCGTAGATGTCGGCCTGGATCAGGCTGCGCGACGGGCACGTGCACACCTCGCCCTGGTTGAGCGCGAACATCGTGAAGCCTTCGAGCGCCTTGTCCTGGTAGTCCTGACCTTCTGGGCCCTCGGCCATCACATCGGAGAAGAAGATGTTCGGGCTCTTGCCCCCGAGCTCGAGCGTGACGGGGATCAGGTTCTGCGACGCGTACTGCATGATCAGCCGGCCGGTGGTGGTCTCGCCCGTGAACGCGATCTTGGCGATGCGGTTCGACGACGCCAGCGGTTTGCCCGCCTCGAACCCGAACCCGTTGACCACGTTGACCACGCCCGGTGGCAGCAGGTCCCCGATCAGGCTCATCAGGTAGAGGATCGACGCCGGCGTCTGCTCGGCGGGTTTGAGTACGACCGCGTTACCGGCGGCCAGGGCGGGAGCCAGCTTCCACGTCGCCATCAGGATCGGGAAGTTCCACGGGATGATCTGCCCGACGACGCCGAGCGGTTCGTGGAAGTGGTAGGCGACGGTGTCGTCGTCGATCTGGGACAGCGAGCCTTCCTGGGCGCGGATCGCCCCGGCGAAGTAGCGGAAGTGATCGACGGCCAGGGGCAGGTCGGCGTTCAGCGTCTCGCGGATGGGCTTGCCGTTGTCCCACGACTCGGCCAGCGCGAGGGACTCGAGGTTCGCTTCGATGCGGTCGGCGATCTTGTTGAGGATGACGGCGCGCTCCCCCGCGGCGGTCTTGCCCCATGCGGTGGCCGCGCCGTGTGCGGCGTCCAGCGCTGCCTCGATATCGGTTTCGTCGGATCGCGGCACCTCGCAGAACGACTGGCCCGTCACCGGCGTCGGGTTCTCGAAGTACTCCCCGGAGGCCGGCGGCACCCATTCTCCGCCGATGAAGTTGCCGTAGCGCGACTCGAACGACATCAGGGCGTCGGCGGCACCCGGGCGGGCGTAAACGGTCATCGTGTCCTCCTCGTTGAGACATCTGACGAGACCTGTGACGGCCGGTCGCCATCGGCGAAGGCGACGGGTCGATGGCGGTCGGTCTTTCGCATCATGGCCGATTGTGCTCGCGATCACATCGGTGCGCCAGCGTGCCCCTACCGTGCCTCGCGACCTCCACAATGGTCGCGTGCATCCGTCACCGACGGCCGGACACCGCGCGCCCGGTTCGCGGCCCTCGACAAGTTACGGGTTCGTGTTGCTGGCGGTGACGTTGGCGATCAGCGACTTCACGATCGCCGACGCCGTCATCCCGTCACTGGTACGGGATCTCGGTTTGTCCGTGGCCGATCTGGGCCTGGCGTTCACGGCATACTTCGCCTCAGCGGCGGCATTCATGGTCCTGTTCGGCAGGCTCGGTGACGTCCTCGGACGCCGCTTCGTGCTGCTCGTCTCCACCGCCCTGTTCATCGCGGGAAGCGTGCTCAGCGGCATCGCCTGGGATCTGCCCTCCTTTTTCGCCGGCCGCGTGCTGTCCGGGTTGGCGTTGGCGGCGACTCTGCCGAACGGTCTCGGCGTGCTCAACACGCTGTTCGCGCAACGTGGGCCGCAGCGTGAGCGCGCCTTCGGCTTGTGGGCGGCGGCGATCGGGCTGGCGGCGGTGATAGGACCTCTTGTCGGGGGCGCGGCGGCGGCCACCGCGATCAGTTGGCGCTGGGCCTTTTTCGGGTCGGCGCTACTTGGCGCGCTGGCCGCGGTGGGCATCGCCACGACGTTGGCCGAGAACCCCCGCAAGCGTCTTGCCGACATCGACGTCTGGGGTGCGCTCCTGTTGGCGGCAAGTGCGGGCAGCCTTGCCCTGGCCGTGGACCTCGGAGGCGGCGGCTACGACGACCAAGTGCGCACGGCCGTCGGCCTTTTCGGTGTCACCATCGCGGCCGTCGCCGCTTTCGCCGCGGTGCAGCGCAGGCGAATCCGTCGGCGACGAGAAACCATCGCCCCGCCACACCTGTTCCGGTACCGGTCTTTTCGGTTGGCCACATTCAGCTCCGCGTTCATGTCCATCGGCGACACCGGATTCCAACTGGCCCTACCACTGGTCCTGGGGTTCGTCCTCGGCGTGGGCCAATTGGGGGTCGGCGTCGTGCTGGCCTGCTACGGCGCGGGCGCGGTGCTCAGCGGCCCGGCGGCGGCTGCCCTTGCTCGCCGACTCGACGACCGCACGGTGGCCCGATACGCCCTTGCGGCACTGCCGCTGCTGCTGCTCGGCCTGATCGCCCTGCTCTCCTGGAAGACACCGCTGGCCGCTGTGGGAGCGGTGCTGGTCGCCTACGGCGTGGCCTGGGGTGTCGCCTACGCGCGACTGGTGAACATATCCTATTACGAAGTGCCGGAACAGGACTCAGCGGTTGCCGGTGGCGTTCAGAGCGCGCTGCGGCTTCTGGCCGGTGCCCTCGGTGCCGGGATTCTCACGGCAGTCTTCAGCGGTGTAGCCGGCCGGTCGGCGCTGGACGCGGCGGTGCCGTCGCATTCGCGACTGACGCCCTCGGCCGATATATCCGCGCTCGCGACGGCACTCTCGACAGGGGCGCAGGCGACCATCGCGGTCGCCGCCGCCATCACGGCCGTCGCGCTGATCATCGTATTGCGGCTGCCCGAACAGCCGACCGTCAGATCGTGAGCGGCCGCTCCAAGCGGTCGCGGACCGAGTCGAGGAACGGATGCTCTTCGGAACCCAGGTAGTCGGCGGGCGGGCGCCAATCGATCCGGCCCATCTTTCCCGCGAACAAGCCGTAGCCGATCAGTTCGCGGAGTCGTGGGTCCAGCCGTCGCACCAACTCGCGGGGAATGCTGAGCTGCTGGTTGATCTGTTGGCGCAGGAACCCCGCGCAGTAGTTGACGGTGAGGGCGGGACGCGGCTTGTTCGTCCGGTTGGCGCCGGCCGTATGCCACAGGCTGCCGTTCCACACCAGCGCGTCACCTGCGGCCATCTCCACCGGGGTGCTCGGTGGGTAGGGTTCCGACGGCATCGCTGCCAGCCGGTGGGTGCCCGGCACAACGCGGGTTGCGCCGTTCTCGTCGGTGAAGTCGCAGAGCGCGATCAACGCGTTGCAGAGCAGTGGTTGGTGTGGCCGCGGAATCGGATACATCTCGTCGTCGCAATGCAAGCGTTGCTCGACCGCCCCCGGCAGCTGGTTGCTCGTCATGAACCAGGACAGCAGACAGTCCCGACCGAGCACCCCCTCGATGATCGGCAACAACCGCGGGTTGGTCGGGAGCGCCTCGTATCGGGCACCGTGTAGCAGCAGGTTGTCGATCCGCACCCAGTCGTGATCGGCGCCGTTGAGCGCCTTCTGTCCCGGGCGGGGAAAACCTTTGACGACGGTGTTCGAGTTGGCGATCACCGTCGGCAGTTCACGCTCGAGCCGACGCGTATCGCTCAGGTAGCCGTCGATCGCCTCGTGGTCGAGGACTCCCTTGACGACGGTGTAGCCGAGTTCTTCGATCTCACCGACGTGTCGAGCCGTCGATGAGTCGTCAGTCATCAGGACGGCAGCAGGTCGATTTCCTGCTGAACCTCTTCTTCTCGAACCTCGTCGGTGTCGACGATCTGGGGGTCGGCCATGACGATCTCCTTCACTAGGACAAAAAGATGACCAGGTCATGATCACTCACCATGGGCGCTCGCGCGGGGCATTCCGGCAGAAATTGACTCTCCGCAAAGGCGTCGCTCCCGGTACGGCACACCGGCTGAGCCGGTCGGGCACCGGACCGCGACAATGGGTCGCGTGGATGAGGACCCGTATCTGTGGCTCGAGGACATCACCGGTGATGTTGCGTTGGACTGGGTGCGCATGCACAACGAGCCGACGATCACGCGCTTCGGCGGTGAGAGGTTCGAGCAGATGCGGCGAGAGGCGCTGGAGGTACTCGACACCGACGCCCGCATTCCCTACGTCCGTAGGCGGGGCGATCACCTGTACAACTTCTGGCGCGACGCTGACCACCCTCGGGGGCTGTGGCGGCGCACGACGCTGGACAGTTACCGCAGCGAGCAGCCGGAGTGGGACGTCCTGATCGATGTCGACGCGCTCGCCGACCAAGACGACGAGAACTGGGTGTGGGCCGGCGCCGACGTGCTCGAACCGGACTTCTCCCTCGCGCTCGTCGAACTGTCCCGCGGCGGCGCCGACGCCACCGTCGTTCGCGAATTCGACATGGCCACACGGCAGTTCGTCACGGACGGTTTCGCACTTCCCGAGGCCAAGTCGAGCGTCACATGGCAGGACCGCGACACCGTGCTGGTCGGCACCGACTTCGGACCGGGTTCGTTGACCGACTCCGGCTATCCCCGGATCGTGAAGCGCTGGCGGCGCGGGCAACCGCTCGCCGAGGCGCAGACCCTGTTCGAGGGTGAGATCGCCGACGTCAGCGTGGGGTGCGGCTACGACGCGACACCGGGATTCGAACGGTTGCTGATCACGCGGGCCTTCGACTTCTTCAATCGCGAGCGTTACGAGTTGCGCGGCGAAACGCTGATACCCATCGACGTGCCGACCGACGCCGGGATATCCGTGCACCGCGAGTGGCTGTTGATCCGGCCGCGCACAGATTGGACGGTCGGGTCGACGACCTATCGCGCCGGTTCCCTGCTTGCCGCGAACTACCTCGAATACCTCGATGGCGCACGGGATCTGCACGTGGTGTGCGAACCCGACGAGCACTCGAGCCTCGACGACTACGCGTGGACGCGTGACCGCCTGATCCTCGTCACGCTCGTCGATGTGGTCAGCCACGTCGAGGTTGTGACACCGGGAGCGTGGCAGCGAGCCGGCATTGAGGGGATCCCGCCGAACACCAACACGGTGCTGGTCGACGCCGACGAATACGGTGACGAGATCTTCGTCGACTCCAGCGGTTTCGACACGCCGTCGCGGCTGTTATGGGGCGTGGCCGGTGACGCCGTCGCAGAGGTCAAACGCGCGCCGTCGTTCTTCGACGCCGCCGACCTACAGGTCGAGCAGTTCTTCGTGGCCTCCGACGACGGCACCATGATCCCGTATTTCGTTGTGGGGCACCATCACAATCAGGCGCTGGGCCCCACGCTGTTGGGCGGATACGGCGGCTTCGAGGTGGCCAACACGCCAAGCTACGCCGGTGTGTTGGGCCGGTTGTGGTTGAGCCGTGGTGGCACGTATGTGCTGGCGAACATCCGCGGCGGGGGCGAGTACGGGCCGACGTGGCATACGCAGGCGATGCGCGAGAACCGGCATCTCGTCTACGAGGATTTCGCCGCTGTGGCACGCGATCTGGTGGCGCGCGGCATCACCACCGTCGAGCAGCTCGGTGCGCAGGGCGGAAGCAACGGCGGCCTGTTGATGGGCGTGATGCTGACGCGGTACCCGGAACTGTTCGGCGCGTTGGTGTGCAGTGTGCCGCTACTGGACATGCGACGGTTCCACCTGCTGCTCGCAGGCGCCTCCTGGATGGCCGAGTACGGGGACCCCGACGATACCGACGATTGGGAGTTCATCTCGAAATACTCCCCGTATCAGAATATTTCGGCAGACCGTCGGTACCCGCCCGTGCTGATCACCACGTCGACGCGCGACGACCGCGTGCATCCGGGCCATGCCCGAAAGATGACCGCGGCCCTGGAGGATGCGGGTCATCCGGTCCACTACTACGAGAACATCGAGGGCGGTCACGCGGGCGCGACCGACAACGCCCAGACCGCATTCCGTTCGGCGCTCATCTACGAGTTCCTGTGGTCGATGCTCAGCTGAACAGCTGATCGCCGAGGTACCGGTCGGGACCCGTGACGCCCGGCAGGATGAAGAAGAAGCCGCCGCCGACCGGAAGGATGTACTCCTCGAGCGGTTCCCCGGCGAGGCGGCGCTGCACCGTCAGAAAACCCTTCTCAAGGCTGCGCTGATAGGCGATGAAGGCCAGACCCTGGTCCAGTCGGCCCGCGCCGTCGAAGCCCCGGGAGTAGTTGAAGCCCCTCCGCAGGATCAGGTTCTCGTCCGTCTCCGGCGTTCGCGGGTTGGCCAACCGGATGTGAGCGGTGAGCGGAATTCGCTTGCCGTCGGGGTCTTCTGGGTAATCGGGGTCGGTGAACTCACCGCTGAGCCCGAGTGGTGCGCCGCTGACCTTGCTGCGCCCGATCAGCGCTTCCTGCTCGACGAGTTGGGTGCGGTCCCAGAACTCGACGAACATGCGGATGATGCGGATCGCCTGATAGGAGCCGCCGACCGCCCACTGCGGTTCGCCGTCCTGCGGGCCGACCCAGACGTGGCGGTCCATGACGGCGCCGTCGTCGACATCGAGATTGGCCGTCCCATCCTTGAAGCCCAACAGGTTTCGCGGAGTCGCCGCCTCTGAGGCCCGCCCGCCGCCGATGCCCCTGGCGTATCCGTCGACCATCCACCGCATCACCAGATCGCTGCGCGTGCGGCGCATCAGCTGGCGCAGCGCGAAGATGACCGTGTCGTTGTGCCCGGCCTCGATCACGATCGACAGATCACCGTGCGACAGTTTGGGATCCAGCCGGTCGTTGGCCAGAAACGGCATCGTGACCAGTTCCCTGGGCTTGCGATCGGCCAGCCCGAACCGGTCGTCGAACAGCGACGCGCCCACACCGACCACCACCGACAGGTTGTCGGCGGGAGGCTGTTCGCCGAGGATTCCCGAGTCGACGGGCGGATACTCCGGGTCGCGCACCTCGGGCGGCCTGCCCGCCATCAGCCCGCGGATCTCTTCGGTGAGCTCCTGGAGGGCACGCTTGAGGCCGTCCCGATCCTTCGACAGCACGTTGAACGAGGCGATCAATCCCTGTTCGGGGATGGGCAGCGCGGTGATGCCGGTCTGGTGGGCGCCTTCGAACGGGACGAGCGCCCCCGCGGCAGCGGGCGGAGCGGCATCCTTTGAGCATCCGGCGAGGGCGGCACCGGCGCCCACCGCGGCACCCGTGCCCAGCGCGCCGGTGATGAAGCCCCGGCGCGACAGACCCGAGCGGCCTTCGCTCACTTCAGTTTCAGCACTCCCGACACCTGCGACAGGTTCTCCGACAGCCCGGCGAGTTCGGCCTTGAGCTTGTCGATGACGTCCGGTGTCACGGTGACCTCGGGGCAGCGCGGCGACGGATAGGGGTCGTTCTCGGTGCAGAACAACACCCAGCCGTCACCGCGGCGCAACGGCCGCATCGTGTCGAACACCGAGTTGAGTCCCGCTTCGATCTTGCCCAGCAAAGCCGGATCGGCTTGTACCAGAGCGGCACTCAGCGTGTTCACGGCATCGCGGGAGCCCTGGAGGTTGGCGTCGAAGTCCCAGAGGTCGGTCTTGGAGTAACGGTCCTCCTCGCCAGTGATCTTGCCTTCGGACACCTCTTCGATGAGTTCGGCAGCGCCGTTGGACACATCGATCGGCTTCACCTCGACCGCCGGGAACTGCGCCTTCAGGTCGGCGACGTCCTTGTCGAGCTGATCGGCAAACGGTGCCCCGCCCTCGGTGGTGTTCTTTTCGAACAGCAGGTATTCCAGGCGGTGCCAACCGGTGAACTTCGGGTCGTCAACGCCCGCGAAATCGTCAACGCGAGCGTCGATCTTGCCGTCGATCTCCTCGACCAGGGCGGCGATGGGCTCGATGCGTTCCCACGGGGCACGAGAAGGCGCGTACGCGTCCTGGGCGGCCTGGAGGTCTCCGGCGCGCACCGCATCGGTGAAGACCTTGACCACGCGCTGAAGTTCGTCGATGTTGCTCTGCGCGTAGGCCTTGTAGTCGGCGGCCGCTTTGTCGAGTACCGCGGGATCGACTGCGGGAGCGGCGCTCGTCGTCTCGGTCGCGGTTCCAGTGGCCGACGTCGTCTCGCTACCGGAAGAGCTCTCATTCGAGCATCCGGACAGGATCAGGCCGACGACGGCGATGGGAGTTGCCCAGGCAAGAAACCGGTTCATTAGCACCTCGAAGTTAGGAGAGGCTGAACATAGCACTTCTGGCTGGTCAGAGGCGAGGCAAGCCTAAATCGGCATTGCGAGCCGAGTGCACCATCAAGCGCGAACCGCCTCGGCGCGAGAATCGGCGCCAGCGCCCTCTCTGTCAAACTTGGGCCATGACGCCGCCAGAATCCGGGCCGCAATTCGAGACCTTGCTCTATGCCGCCGAGCCACCCATCGCCACCATCACCCTGAACCGCCCCGACCACCTCAACACCATCGTCCCGCCGATGCCCGACGAGATCGAGAAGGCCATCGGTGCGGCCGAGCGTGATCCCGCCGTCAAGGTGATCGTGCTGCGTGGCGCCGGCCGCGCGTTCTCCGGCGGCTACGACTTCGGCGGTGGCTTCGCGCACTGGGGCGATGCGATGAACACCGACGGTCGTTGGGATCCGGGCAAGGACTTCGCCATGGTCAGCGCGCGCGAAACCGGCCCCACGCAGAAGTTCATGGCGATCTGGCGGGCGTCCAAGCCGGTGATCGCCCAGGTGCACGGCTGGTGTGTGGGCGGCGCGAGCGACTACGCGCTGTGTGCCGACATCGTGATCGCCAGCGACGACGCGGTGATCGGCACTCCTTACGCCCGCATGTGGGGCGCCTACCTCACCGGCATGTGGCTGTACCGGCTGAGCCTGGCGAAGGTGAAGTGGCACTCGTTGACCGGTGAGCCGCTGACCGGAAAGGAAGCCGCCGCAGTCGAACTCATCAACGAGTCGGTACCGTTCGAGAACCTCGAGGCCCGCGTCAAAGAGATCGCACGCAAGCTGGCCGCGATTCCGCTGTCGCAGCTTCAGGCGCAGAAGCTGATCGTCAACCAGGCTTACGAGAACATGGGACTGGCCTCCACCCAAACTCTCGGCGGCATCCTCGACGGGCTGATGCGCAATACCCCCGATGCGCTGTCCTTCATCGAAACCGCTGCCGCACAGGGGGTTCGGGCCGCTGTCGAGCAGCGCGACGGCCCATGGGGCGACTACAGCCAGGCGCCGTCGGATAAGCGCCCCGATCCGTCACACGTCATCGAGCCCTGAACGCAGCTCGAAGAGCGCGTCGAGATCGGCGATCGCACGCAGCGTGTCGTTGAGGTGCGTGCACGTGCTGGTGCCGACGAACTCTCGCCGGACGCGGTCGCGAACCTCGACGAGTCTCATCCCCTGCACGCGTTGCGCGCTTCCGACGGCGCCCGGGCATTCCTGCCACGGCAGCACACGCACGTCCGCGCTGATCGCGGTGATCGTCCGCGTCGCGACGTCGACCGCGCCGGCGAGCGTGTACTCGTGCACGATCGTCTCGACCCCGTCGCCGTCGACGTAGGAGTCGCGGAAGTGCGCGTCGAAGCGTGACACACCCTGCTCCGCCGGGTGCAGGTCGAGGCGCCGCAATCGCCGCATGCCGTGTGCACCAAGAGGTTCGACGGCGTGCATACCGTCGAGTTCGATCGGCGGAGCCTGCGGGCCGTGCACCGAGGGGATGGTGCCGAGGCGTCGCGCGTATGCCACGAGCGACGCCTCAGGTGCGAAACCTGCGCAGATACCGGCCATGCGATCGGCGGTGCCGGGCGGCAACTTCTCCTCGGTACCCGCGATGATCGTCGCGTGCTGCAGCGCGTAACCGGAGACCAGCGCCGCACCGACCCAATCGTCGAGCAGCAGGTGCAGCAGGGTCGAGCCATGGACCTCGGCGGGCAGCAGTTCACCGACCGTGGAGCGGAAGCCGGGACCTACCCGCTTACCGACGAGGCGACCGAGCCGGTCGTCGCCCGGGACCGCCTCGATCGTCTCGATGGCCCGGTCGACCAAGCGGGCGCGCACGGCGATCTCGTCGAGCACCTCCACCGCACCGCGCCGGACGACGACGTCACGCGCCCTCAGGTCCACATCGGAATCCGCAGCGCCATCCGGATGGGTGTCGATGGTGCTGGTCCGCCGCAGTGCGCCCGCCACCAGGGTTGGCCACGTCTCGACGGGCCGCTGCGGGCCCACGATGTCGGTGACGAACGGCATGGCTTGACGGTAGCAATACCGAGGTCGGCTAAACGTCGCGTCGTCGTAACCCGCCGAGCATCGCCACGAGCACGCCGAACAGCACCAGCACTCCGCCTGCGGCCAGGGTGAGGTTCAGCCAGTGGTGCAGGCTGTCTTCGGCGTGGGCCACCATCACGTCGGCGACCACTCGGATGTCCCCCGACAGCCGGTTCAACGTGTCGTTGACGGAGTGGCGCGCCACCTCGAGGCCCGCCCACCCGGCCGCACCGACGATGAGCGCCGAAACGCCAAGGGCGGCAAGTGCTCTGCCGCGACTGCGGGCCGCCGCGAGCGTCAACAGGGCGAACACTCCGGTGAGGATGCTCGCGCCGATGCTGACCCACGGCCCCCACGTCGACACCCGTTTGAATTGACCGGGCCGCCAGCTGTCGGTGATCGACACGGAGACCGGTAGCGACTCGGGGGTGGCGACGCCGACGTTGCCCAGCGTCCTGCGGAACGATTCGTCGGCGAGCATCGGGCCGAGGTCGAGGATCCACTCGTCGGTGCCCTCGACCTGCTGGGCCCCGTCGGTGAACATCCAGCGGTGGCCGACGATGTTGGCCAGGGCGAACTGTTCGGGGAACGTCGGGTTCGCGGTGTAGGCCGCGGCCACCCCGCTGATGATGGTGCTGTCGGCGTCGTAGCCGTTGTCGCCCATGTACGACGCGACTTCGGTGGCCAGCACCCCCGCCATCGCCTTCTGCAGTTGCGGGTCCTCGGCGGCCGACTGGGCCAGCGCGGCATATCCGCCCTCGTCGACCACGTTGCGCTGCGCCCACATGGTGGGGACGGCGACGGCCAGCAGCGCCGTCGTGACGACCCATAAGAAGACCGTCACCACCATGCGCACGCGCATCCTCCTACCCGAAACCGCGGTTTCTGACACGAACCGCGCGTAACCGCCTCAGAAGCCAGTCTCGACGCGGTGGCGAGGAGCTCGCTATTTGGCGGCCCGCTTCGGGGTGATCAGCGCCAGCTTCGTCATCAACGTGTTCATCCGCTTCAGCGCCTTGGGCGAGTTGTTGTAGTAGTTGCCGCCGGCGCCGACGTTGGTGCGCGGCGCGACCACCACTTCCTGGCGGCAGTACTTGCGCAAGCCGTCCGCTCCGCCGAACCGTGCACCCAGACCCGAGGTCTTCCAGCCGCCCATGGGCGCCGTCGTGCACATCAAGTTCGAGATCACGTCGTTGATGTTGACCGCACCGCAATCCAGTTCGACCGCAACGTCGTTGGCCCGCTCGATGTCCTTGGAGAACACCGCGGCACTCAACCCGTACGGGCTGTCGTTGGCCAGCCGGATCGCCTCGTCCACACTGGCGACCTTCATGATCGGCAGCGTCGGCCCGAACGTCTCCTCCGTCATGCAGAGCATCGAGTGGTCGACGTCGACGAGGACCGTGGGCGGGTAGAAGTTGCCCTCGCTTTCGGGGCGCTTGCCGCCGGTCAGCGCCCGCGCACCCTTGGCGAGCGCGTCGTCGACGTGGCGGGTGGTGACGGCCACCTGTGTCTCGTCGATCAGCGAGCCGAAGTCGAAGCCGTCACCCGCGCCCATCTTCAGCTTCTCGACGTCGCGCACCACCGCGTCGACGAACTTGTCGTAGACGGATTCGAGCACGTAGACCCGCTCCACCGACACGCACGTCTGCCCGGCGTTGAAGAACGCACCCCACACCGCGGCGTGGGCGGCGAGGTCGATGTCGGCGTCCTCGAGCACGATCATCGGGTCCTTGCCGCCGAGCTCGAGGCTGACCGGGGTGAGCCGGCGCGCGGCGCGCTCCATGACCTTCGCCCCCGTCGCACTGGAACCGGTGAACTGGATGAAGTCGGCGTTGTCGATGAGGGCCTCGGACACCTCGCGGGCGCCCTGTGCCAGCGCCAGCACCTCCGGTGCACCCGAGTCCAGCCAGCCGCGCAGCAGCAGCTCGGCCGTCAGCGGTGTGCGCTCCGACGGTTTGAGCAACACCGCGCAGCCCGCCGCCAGCGCACCGATGGCGTCCATCAGCGCGTTGGCCACCGGGTAGTTCCACGGCGCGATGATGCCGACGACCGGACGGGGCCGGTAATGCACCTCGATCTTTTTGATCGACAGGAACGGCAGCGGCGCAGGACGCTTCTCGGGCGCCAGCGCCTTCTCCATGGTCTTGATGTAGTACGACGCGATCATGATCAGCAGCGGCACTTCCTGCGCCGCGTCGACGGCCGACTTGCCCGTCTCCTTGATCAGCAGCGACTCGATCTCGTCGCGGTGGTCGCCGAGCCAGACGGCGTAGCGGGCCAGCACCTTGGCCCTGCCCTTGGCGCCGCGGGCCTCCCATTGGCGCTGGGCCTGGCGCAGGCCGGCCGCGATGCGCGGCACGTCGGCGGGGTCGGTCCATCGCACGGTGCCCGCGACGGCTCCGGTCGCGGGATTGCGGATGGTGCTGGTATCGGGCAGCTCAACGTCGGACGTCGCAGTCATGTCCCCATGCTAGCGGTCGCATGTGATCTAGATCGCAGCAGGGTTGACACGTGTCAAGTTCGCGCGCGCCTACTTCATGAGCCGGTCTAGCACCTGCAGGCTGTCCGAGATCGGGTCGCCGGGCAGTGGGGTGCCGTGCGAGGCGCCGATCAGCACCCCGACGATCGCCCCTGCCAGCACGCGGCGCTCGCGGGGGTCGGTCGGCGCCCCGGGACGTTGCGTCAGCGCGTCTTCGATCAGGCCGATCAACCGGACATATTCGGCGTAGAGCAGGCCGGCCACCTCGGGCACGGTGTACATCAGCCGCTGCCCGATCATGGCCTCTTCGCGCTGCTCGGGGGTCAGCGAATTGAACGTGGTCTCGACGGCGTGCCGGTAGGCGTCGATGACCGACAGGTCGGCGGGCGCCGCGACGAACGCGTCGATGATCGGCGGGATGTGATCGTCGGAGATCAGCACCGCCTCTTTGGTCGGGAAGTAGCGGGAGAGGTGCGCGGCGAGATGTCGGCGGCAGCGGAGATCTGCTCGACGGTGGTGGCCTGGTAACCCCGCTCCTGGATCAGGCGAAACGCTTCCCGCCGAATCGTCGCACGAGTTCGCAGCTTCTTTCGCTCGCGCAAGCCCAGAGGCTTATCGGACAACGCCATCAGCCAATTGTGGCACCGCGTCGAGTTAGCCAGCCGAGGCCGCAGGGGAATCGAGGCCCCGCTGCGGTCGCGCCGGGCGATGAGCGCGGCGGCCCACACGACCGCCGAACCGAACAGCACACCGCCCACCACGTCGGTGAAGTAGTGGAAGGTCGTGGCGACTCCGAGCGTCGCCAACGCCACGGCGAGAACCGCGGTCACCACGACCCACCACGCCGCACCGGCCACGAGGACGACCAGCCCCCACACGATGGTGGTCGCGGTGAGATGTCCGCTCGGATAGGCGAGCCCGCCTCCCTTCTGGCGGTCGAAGATCGGTTTGAGCGCCCGCACGGCCGCGATTCCGGCCACCGGCGCGACGACCGTCATCAGCGCCAGCCACCACCGCCGTTGCAGGCACGCGGCGGCCAACACCACGACAGTCAGGGCGAGCAGCACGCGGGCATCGGCGATCACGGCCAGGCGCCGCACCGGGGTGTCGCCGAAACCCTGGAACCAGTCGTCGACCGGCGTCGAGGATTTGCCGACCGCCCAGCCGAGCAGCAGCATCACCGCCAGCGCGAGCGCCGGCCACAGTCGGGTCACGTGATTCCGCGGATGTAGGCCGCCTGGCCGAGGTGTTGGGCGCCGTCGTCGATGATGCTGACCAGCCGCACGCTCGCCGTCACCGGTGGATCCCAGTTCTCGTCGACGACGCGGCTCAATTCATCTGCGGTGACCGACGCGATGTACTCCAGCGTCACCTTGTGCACGGCGTGCGCGTAGCCGGCGAGCAGATCCGCAGGGGCGCGGACGCGGCCCACCTCCTCGGGGCTGTGCCCGTAACCCATGTCTTCGCGGGGGAGGTCGAGTCCGAACCGGTCGACCCACCCATCGCGCAACCAGACCTGCTCGGCGCCCGCGAGGTCGGCGAGCTGGACGTCCTGCTGACGGGCGCTGTGCCACACCAGCCACGCGATGCTGTTGGCGGTCGGGGTGGGACGAAAGAACGCGGTCTCGTCGGTCAGCCCGTCAGTGAGGTTCTCCACGTGCTCGCTGAGCCGGGTGAACGCGTCGCGCAGGATTTCGCGGGCCACTGCCACGCCTGAGTCAGCCATGACCTCGACGGTATACGTCAGTCCGGTGGTCGCGCCCCGTGAAAGACGGCCTCGATGTTGTTGCCGTCCGGATCGCGGACGAAGGCGCCGTAGTAACCGGGGTGGTACTCCGGCCACAGCCGTGGGGCGTGCAGCGACTCCGCGCCGGCCTGGATCGCAGCGTCGTAGAACGCCTGCACGGCATCGGTGTCGGCGGCCGCGAACGCGAAGTGCACCTCGCGGTTGGGGCCCGCCGCGTCGCCGGCGTTCATGTCCGCGATCCAGAAGTCGGGCTTGCCGTCCCTGCCGTAACCGATGGCGACCTGATAGTCGAGTTGGCGGGTGTAGCCGAGCACGCCCAGGACCGTGTCGTAGAACGCCTTCGACCTTTGGAAGTCCGCGCAGTTGATTCCGAAGTGGTCGATCACGGGCTCATCGTAGATTCGACGTATGACATATGAACTCGTGATCAGAGGCGGCACCATCGTCGATGGCCTGGGCGGGCAACCCTACGTCGGTGACGTCGCGGTTTCGGCAGGAGTCATCTCGGCCGTCGGACGGGTCGATGAGCCCGGCGCGCGGGAGATCGACGCGACGGGCCTCCTGGTGACCCCCGGGTTCGTGGACCTGCACACCCACTACGACGGCCAGGCGATCTGGTCGGACCGCCTGACGCCGTCATCGGCGCACGGTGTGACCACCGTGGTGATGGGCAACTGCGGGGTGGGGTTCGCACCGTGCCGGCCGGAGGACCACGACGTCCTCGTCGACGTGATGGCCGGGGTCGAGGACATCCCCGGTGTGGTGATGGTCGACGGGTTGCCGTGGCACTGGGAGACGTTCCCGGAGTTCCTCGACGCGCTCGAGGAGCGACGCCGGGACATTGATGTGGCCGCGCTGCTGCCCCACTCCCCGCTGCGGGTGTACGTGATGGGGCAGCGCGGTGTCGACCGCGAACCGGCCACCGCCGAGGACCTGGCGATGATGCGCAAACTCGCCGCCGAAGCCGTACAGGCCGGCGCGCTGGGCTTCGCGTCGTCGCGGTTCACGCTGCACAAGACTGAGAGCGGGCGGCCGATCCCCAGTTACGACGCCGATCGCGCCGAGATCGAGGCGATCGCCCGCGGAATCGACGACGCCGGTGGCGGGTTGATCCAGTTCGTGCCCGACCTGGTGGCCGGCGACTACGAGCCCGTGCTGCGAACGGTGTTCGAGGTCGCCGCCGAGGTCGGCCTGCCGGTGACGTTCACCCTGGCGATCGGCAACGCCGGCGACCCGTTCTTCCTCGACGCGCTGACGATGGTCGAGAAGGCCAACATCGACGGCGGCGAGATCACCGCGCAGATCTTCCCGCGGCCGATCGGGTTGGTGCTCGGCCTCGAGTTGTCGGGCAACCCGTTCGTGATGTACCCCAGCTACCAGGAACTGGCTCCCCTGCCGCTGGCCGAACGCGTCGCTGAGATGCGCAAACCTGAAGTGCGGCAACGGATCCTGTCGGACCAGCCGGTCGGCGAGGGCCATCCGCTGATGTTCGCGGCGCAGGCGTTCGAGTGGATGTTCCCGCTCGGCGATCCCCCGAACTACGAACCCCCGCGGTCCGAGAGCATCGCGAGTCGCGCCCATGCCCGCGGCGTCAGCCCGCTCGAGGAGGCCTACGACCGGCTGCTCGACGACGACGGCCACGCCATCCTTCTGGTGACCCTGGCCAACTTCCGCGACGGCACCCTGGACACGGTCGCGGAGCTGATCCGTCGCGACGATGTGGTGCTCGGACTCGGCGACGGTGGGGCCCACTACGGAATGATCTGCGACGCAAGCTTTCCCACGTACATGCTGACGCACTGGTCACGTGATCGCGGGGCCGGTCGACTGTCGGTGGCAGAGGCGGTGCGCGAACTGACCTCGGTGCCCGCCCGGGTTGCCGGCCTGGCCGACCGCGGCCGGATCGCCGTCGGTTACAAGGCCGACCTTAACGTCATCGACCACGACGGAATGCGTCTGCACCGGCCGGTCATCGCCTATGACCTTCCCGCCGGCGGCCGGCGCCTGGACCAGGGCGCCAAGGGGTACGTCGCGACCGTCGTGTCCGGCGAGATCATCGCCGAGAACGGCACTCCCACCGCCGCGCGTCCGGGCGAGTTGATCCGCGGCCGCCGACCCGCGCCCACTGCGTGAGCAGAGTCGCGCCGCTGGCTCCCCCGTGGAGCGAGGACGACGCCGCAGCCATCGACGGCTGGGGACATCCCGCCCGCACCTACGAGCCGCTGCTGCTGGTGCGCTGCCTGCAAAGGCACCCGAATCTGGCTGCGCGGCTTCGCAAACTGGGCGAGTCGCTCTACGTCGACGCGCGTCTGCCGCCGCGGTTGCGCACGATCGCGATCCTGCGGGTCTGCGCATTGCTGCGGTGCGAGTACGAATGGGGCGGCCAGGCCGCGTTCTGGGGTCCCATCGCCGGGGTCAGCGAACGCGAATGTGACGCACTGGTTCTCGACGACGACCCCGGCTTCAGCGACTTCGAGCGGATACTGATCGCCGCCGTGGACGAGGTCGAGAGAACCGGCACCTGGTCGGATCAGACGTGGCACGCCCTTGGCGACGAGCTCGATGACGAGCAGCGGATGGAGTTGCTGGTCGCGGTCGGTTGGTATCGCACCATCTGCACGCTGTGCAACGGCATGGCCTTGCCGGTCGAGGGTTGGATGCGGCGCTGGCCGCTGTCAGACCGCTGAGCGGTCGCGGCGCAGCCCGGGATGCTGACTGCGCAGCGTCCTGAGCAGAACAGCGCGCGGAAGCGCTTGCAGCAGGCGGGTACTCAGCACGTTCTGGCGTCCTGCGATCACGGTGCCGCGGTCGTGTTCGAGCGCGTCGACACCGATCCTGGCCACCTCGCGCGACGGCACCCACATGAACTTGGGGAATGCCGCGGCGAACGCGCGCTCGTCCATGCCCGCCGCCCGGAGGAACTCGGTGCGCACCGGCCCCGGAGCGAGCATCGCGACGGTGACGCCGGTGCCCGCCAGCTCGGCCCGCACGCCCTCGGTGTAGGTCTTCACGAACGCCTTGGTTCCCGCGTAGCCGGACTGGCCGGGGAACGGGTGATAGCCGGCGGTTGACCCCACGTTGAGGATCGCACCGCGACCACGCGGCACCATCTGCTGGACCGCGCGGGTGGTGAGGTCGATGACGGCCTCGACATTCACGCGCACCTGCGCGATCTCGTCGGCCACAGGCGATTTCGTCACCGACCCGATCGTGCCGATCCCGGCGTTGTTGACGAGGATATCGACGGTGAGGCCGCGCTCGGCGACCTGGTCGAACAGGGCCGCGCGGGCCTCAGGGTCGGCGACGTCGCACGCGATGGTCTCGGTGCGGACGCCGTCGCCGAGCTCGGCGGCCAAATCGCGCAGCCGCTTTTCGCGACGAGCGACGAGCGTGACGCCGTGACCGCGCGCGGCGAGCTCGCGGGCGATGTCGGCGCCGATGCCCGCCGACGCTCCGGTGACGACGGCGGTGGTGGTAGACGATGGCTGCGGTAAGGGCATACAAAAAATCTAACGCGCCGCTGCGCAGACGTATCCTCGCCCTATGAGCGTGAAGGTGGATCTCGACCGGTTGACCGACGTGCTGGCCGACTTCGGCTTCGCCTATCTGATCTCCGTGGGCGACGACTACCGCGCCCACACCGTCGCCGTCGACCCGGTGTTGCGCGACGGCAGGCTCGACGTCGGGACCGTCGGTCGGCACACGCGGGAGAACACCGCCCGCCACGGCGACGTCACCATCGTGTGGCCGCCGAGTGAGGCCGGTGGATATTCGTTGATCGTCGACGGTCAGGCGCATCAGGCGGGCGAGTCGTTGTCGGTCCAACCGTCGCGCGCGGTTCTGCACCGCAAGGCCACCGCGGAGTCGCCGTCGACGAGCCCGGACTGCCTGCACGACTGCGTCCCGCTGAAAAATTAGTTCCGCCGAGAGTGGGGTTGTGTCACGGTCTGCGCGAATACGCGTGCGGGTAACCCACGTTCGGCGATACGAGCGGACATGAAAAAGCCCGGCCCCTCGAGAGGAGCCGGGCTTTCCCAGTAGAACGGGTTTCCAGACTTAGAAGTCCATGCCGCCCATGCCGCCGGTCGGGTCGGCCGGACCAGCGGCCGCCTTCTCCGGCTTGTCGGCGACGACAGCCTCCGTGGTCAGGAACAGCGCCGCGATGGACGCCGCGTTCTGCAGCGCCGAACGCGTCACCTTGACCGGGTCGGCGACGCCGGCCTTGAGCAGGTCCTCGTACTCGCCGGTCGCGGCGTTGAGGCCGACGCCCTTGTCCGAGTTGCGGACCTTCTCGGCCACCACGCCGGGCTCCAGGCCGCCGTTGAGGGCGATCTGCTTCAGCGGAGCCTCGAGCGCCACGCGCACGATGTTCGCGCCGGTGGACTCGTCGCCCTCCAGCTTGAGCTCGTCCAGCGCCGGGGAGGCCTGCAGCAGGGCCACGCCACCGCCGGCGACGATGCCCTCCTCGACGGCCGCCTTGGCGTTGCGCACGGCGTCCTCGATGCGGTGCTTGCGCTCCTTGAGCTCGACCTCGGTGGCAGCGCCGGCCTTGATCACCGCAACACCGCCGGCCAGCTTGGCCAGGCGCTCCTGCAGCTTCTCGCGGTCGTAGTCGCTGTCGCTGTTCTCGATCTCGGCGCGGATCTGGGCCACCCGACCGGCGATGGCGTCGGAGTCACCGGCGCCCTCGACGATCGTGGTCTCGTCCTTGGTCACGACGACCTTGCGGGCCTGGCCCAGCAGCGAGATGTCGGCGGTCTCGAGCGAGAGGCCGACCTCTTCGCTGACGACCTGACCACCGGTGAGGATGGCCATGTCCTGCAGCATCGCCTTGCGGCGGTCACCGAAGCCCGGGGCCTTGACGGCGACGGACTTGAAGGTGCCGCGGATCTTGTTGACCACCAGGGTCGACAGGGCCTCGCCCTCGACGTCCTCGGCGATGATCAGCAGCGGCTTGCCGGCCTGGATGACCTTCTCCAGCAGCGGGAGCAGATCCTTGACGGTCGACACCTTGGACGACACGAGCAGGATGTACGGATCCTCAAGGACCGCTTCCTGACGCTCGGCGTCGGTCACGAAATAACCCGAGATGTAGCCCTTGTCGAAGCGCATACCCTCGGTGAGCTCGAGCTGCAGGCCGAAGGTGTTGCTCTCCTCGACGGTGATGACACCCTCGTTGCCGACCTTGTCCATGGCCTCGGCGATCAGCTCACCGATCTGGGTGTCGCCGGCCGAGATCGCAGCGGTGGCGGCGATCTGGTCCTTGGTCTCGACCTCCTTGGCCGACTTCAGCAGCGTCTCGGTGATCTTCCGGACGGCCTTCTCGATGCCGCGCTTGAGGCCGAGCGGGTTGGCGCCGGCCGCGACGTTGCGCAGACCCTCGCGCACGAGCGCCTGGGCCAGCACGGTGGCGGTGGTGGTGCCGTCGCCGGCGACGTCGTCGGTCTTCTTGGCGACTTCCTTGACCAGCTCAGCGCCGATCTTCTCGTACGGGTCCTCCAGCTCGATCTCCTTGGCAATGGACACACCATCGTTGGTGATCGTGGGGGCGCCCCACTTCTTCTCCAGGACGACGTTGCGACCCTTGGGCCCCAACGTCACCTTTACCGCGTCGGCGAGGCTGTTGAGGCCCCGCTCGAGGCCGCGGCGGGCCTCTTCGTCATACGCAATTGTCTTGGCCATTGCGAAGTGTTCCTCCGGATTGGGGATGGCACGTCTGCGGTCGGGTGCAGTGCCCGCGACGGACGGCTCGGGTGTGCTCCGCAGATGCGGCCCGTTGCCTCACCGTCCCGACCTAGCACTCACCGGTCGCGAGTGCCAATTGCCTTTCTAGCACTCGGGCATGGCGAGTGCAAGATCGCATGCGACCCGTTCAGGCCGCTCGCAGGCCGTCCAGTACCACCTCGGTGAGCCGCTCGGCTTGTTCGGGATTGGCGTCCTGGATCGCGAAGCAGCCGGCAAGGATCGCCTTCACGTCGAGCACGTCGACATCGCGCCGGGCGGCCCCGGCATCCTGAGCCGCCTCGAGCAGGCCGCCGAGGAGGTCGAGGAAGGCCCGCTCGGTCTCCGGGATGGCCACTGCGACGTCGATGCCCTCTCCCGCCAGGGCGTCCTTCAGGCCGCGATCGGCCGCTCCCCAATGCAGGACCAGGGAGCGCAGCAGGACGAACAGCGCCTCCCCCGGCGGTACATCCTCGGTCAGGGCGCGGCCCTCGGCGACGAGGCTGTCGATGCGGTTCTCGACGACCGCGCGGTACAGGTCCACCTTGGCCGGGAAGTGGCGGTGCACCGTGCCCGCGCCGACACCCGCGCGCCTCGCGATCTCGTCGATAGGCACCGCGAGGCCGTCGGTCGCGAACGCGTCGTAAGCGACCTCCAACACGCGGGCGCGATTGCGCAGGGCGTCGGCACGCGGCGCTCGACCGGTCACACTCACGTCGTCACCTCGGGAATCAAACTCAACGGGGCGTGCGTCCCGCATATCGCAGGGAATCGGGGTGCCCACTCCGCTTAACACTCTACCGAGGAGAACCGTCGACCAAGTCGGCTCGCTCTTCGAAGTAGGCATCGCAGAATCCGGGTGCCGCATACGGGTCATGTCGTGAAGACCGCGCCGGGTCCGGTGTCGGGCGGACGCAGTAGACGTTTTCGGCCAATTCGAGGGATTCGACACGAAGTCGAACACCTCAGCTGTCGCGCGGTTGATCGTCACCGTCTTCGTGATCCTGGCGGCTGCCTGCCGAGGCATCGTTGTTTCCCCTGCCGTGTGCAAGTCGCACCAGCGGATAGCTTTCGCAGTGCTGTTCGCCGCCGGCACCGAAGTAGGTCACTGTGCGGGCGTCGAAGTCGACGAGGTACCGGACAACCCCACCTCGCCAGATCTCTTCGAGAAACTGACGAAAGGTGCAGTTCCCGGCCTGGTCGGTCTCGATGGCACGGACCAGGGCCGAGCGGTCGAACCGGGGGATCATGGCTCCACCCCTGACCAGTGGCTCGTCCATCTGCACCACCGCGCCCGCATCCGTGAGATAGAGGCTCTGGGTCGAGGGAAGGAACCACTCGTTGTGGCGTACGCCGGCTTGCCGAAGCACCTCGGCGAACACCGGGAAGCCGCCCACGGTCGGACGCATGGCGATTGCGTGTCGCTGGGCCGTCTCTAACCGGTCAAGTGCGCCTGACATGACGCCGCCCGCAGTGGCATTCGGCCTCGACGGCCGAAGTGGAGGTACCATGGGAACATGGTGTCAACCCGACAACATGTTGTCAATAATCGGGCGCGCGAGGTGGCTTTGCTCATTGCCGACATCTACGAGGCCGCGGGGGCGTTCCGTCGCTCGGGAGAGACCATTGCAGGCGCCGAAGGACAAACGCAGGCGCGGTGGCAACTCATGAGTGTCGTATCGGGTGGTCCCATGACGGTCCCGCAGGTCGCTCGGCGGCTGGGGATCACCCGCCAAGGCGTTCAACGGGTGGCCAACGATCTTGTCGACGAAGGTCTTGTCCGCCTCACACCCAACCCCGACCATCGAAGCTCCTCGCTGTTGGAGCTGACCTCGCAAGGGCAGGCCGTCCTCGGCCGGATCAACAATCGGGCGCACCGTTTGAACTCCATTCTGGCCTCGACACTCGACGCCCCGAAGCTGTCGCAGACACGCGCGGTACTCCGGACACTCATCGATGCGAACTCGACCGGATGAACAGCCACTGGGAGTCGAGGAGCCTTTCCAAACCCGCCTCCGAGCCACGAGGCGCGTCCGATCGCGTACACCTGGCAAGGTGAGTTGTCATGTCACTGATCGTGCCGCCCTATCCGCCGGCCCGTTTCACCAAAGATCAGCCCGAGGTCAGTGCGTCGCTGCGGCGGGCGCCGGAAAACGGTGGCCCGCCCGCCGACTATGAATCGTTCGGCCTGGTGAAGTATCACTACCTCGCCAACCAGCAGGACACCGACGGCGACTACGGGCTCTACCGCGTCGACATCGCGCCGAACGGCGGCGGGCCGGGGCCGCATTTCCACCGCGCTATGAGCGAGGCGTTCTTCGTGCTGTCCGGAACGGTGAAGCTCTACGACGGCACTCACTGGACCGACGGACAACCCAACGACTTCCTCTACGTACCGCCCGGCGGCATACACGGCTTTCGCAACGAGTCCGATTCACCGACGACGCTGCTGATGCTGTTCGCACCCGGCGCCCCGCGCGAGCACTACTTCGAGGGCATGGCCAAGCTCGGTGAGCTGACCGACGAGGAGCGCCGGGACTGGTTCATCGCCAACGACAACTTCTTCATCGAGTGACCAGCCGCGCGGCCAGATACGGCGCCGTGCGACTGCCTTTCGCCCGGCTCACCTTCTGCGGTGTGCCCGCCGCGACGACGCGGCCGCCGTCGTGGCCCGCGCCCGGTCCGAGGTCGATCACCCAATCCACCCCCGCGACCATCCGCATGTCGTGTTCGGCCACCACCACCGTGTTGCCCGCGTCGACGAGGCGATGCAGTTGGGCGTCGAGGAGATCCACATCCGCCGGATGCAGTCCCGTCGTCGGTTCGTCGAGGACGTAGAGCGTGTGGCCGCGACGGGGCCGCTGCAGTTCCGACGCCAGCTTGATACGTTGGGCCTCGCCTCCGGACAGTTCGGTGGCGGGCTGACCGAGACGCAGATATCCCAGCCCGACTTCACGCAGCGTCGTCAGGCTGCGCGAGGCACCTGGGATGTCTTCGAGGAACTGTGCGGCCTCGTCGACGGTCATGGCCAGGACGTCGGCGATGGTGTGGTCGCGGTAGCGCACCCGCAGCGTGGCTTCGTTGTAGCGGGCGCCCCCGCACGTCGGGCAGGTGGCGTAGGTGCCCGGCAGGAACAGCAGTTCGACCGATACGAAGCCCTCCCCCTGGCAGGTCTCGCATCGGCCTTCTGCGACATTGAACGAGAACCGGCCCGCCGTCCAGCCCCGGCGGCGCGCGGCCGGCGTCGCGGCGAACACCCGTCGGACCGCGTCGAACAGGCCGGTGTAGGTGGCCAGCGTCGAACGCGGGGTGCGCCCGATCGGCCGCTGGTCGACGGCGACCAGTCGGTCTATCCCCTCGACGCCCTCGGCCCTGACCCCGATGCTGGCGTCGTGATCGAGGTCGACGATCTCGGCGTCGGAATCGTCGGTGTCGCTGTCGCTTTCGGCCATACCCACGGCACGGCCCAGATGGCGGTTCACCACATCACCGAGAACCTTGACGACGAGCGTCGACTTGCCCGAACCGGACACACCGGTGACCGCGGTGTAGACGCCGAGTGGCAGGTCGACATCCACGTCGCGCAGATTGTGAAAACAGATGCCGCGCAATCGCAGCCGCGACGACGGCTCGCGCGGGGTCCGCGGTTCGGCCGCCTGGTCACCGAACAGGTACCGACGGGTGATCGACTCGTCAGCGTCCTTCAGCCCGGAGACGGGTCCGCTGTAGAGCACCCGCCCTCCGTGCTCCCCCGCGCCGGGCCCGACGTCGACGATCCAGTCGGCCCGGCGCACGACATCCATGTCGTGCTCGACGATGAACAGCGAATTGCCCGCTCGCCGAAGGTGATCCAGCACGTCGAGCAACGGCTCGGCATCGGCGGGATGCAGGCCGGCCGACGGCTCGTCCAGCACGTACAGCACCCCGAACAAACCGGCTCGCAGCTGCGTGGCCAGCCGCAGCCGCTGCAGTTCACCCGGTGACACGGTGGGCGTGCGGCGGTTCAGCGTCAGATAGCCGAGTCCGAGGTCGATGAGCACCTGGATGCGGGCGACCAGATCGGCGGCGATCATCGTGGCGACCTCGGTGAACTCACCGGATGCGGTCGACTCGAACGCCGGGGCGGCGTCCTTGCGGGCCGCGGTCGGCCGCAGCGCATCGGCGAGTTCGGCCAACGGCATCGCCACGTAGTCGGCGATGGTGCGATCCGCGAAGGTGACCTTCAGCGCCTCGGGTCGCAGCCCCGATCCGTGACACACCCCGCATTCGACGCTGTCGACGAACTGCAGGACGCGTCGGCGCATCATCGCGCTCTGCGAGTTCGCCAGCGTGTGCCGGACGTGGCGTTCGGCGCTGGAGAAGGTTCCGTTGTAGTAGTAGTCAGCCGTGACCGGATGCTGGCTCGGATCGATCTCGACGGTGGGCTGCTCGTCGGTGAACAATATCCAATCACGTTGCCGCTTGGGCAATTTCCGCCAAGGCTTGTCGATGTCGAACCCCAGCGTGATGAGGATGTCGCGCAGGTTCTGGCCCTGCCAGGCGCCCGGCCACGCCGCGACGGCGCCCTCGCGGATGGTCAGCGAGGGGTCCGGGACGAGCGTCTGCTCGGTCACCTCATGGATCCGGCCGAGACCGTGACACTTCGGGCAGGCGCCGACGGCCGTGTTCGGGGAGAACGCGTCGGAGTCGAGACGTTCGGTGGTGCCGCGCGGGTACGTCCCGGCACGGGAGAACAGCATTCTCAGCAGGTTGGACAGCGTCGTGACGGTGCCGACCGTGGACCGTGAGGTGGCCGCCCCCCTGCGCTGCTGCAACGCCACGGCTGGGGGCAGCCCGGTGATGTCGTCCACCTTGGGCGCGCCGGTCGGCAGCAGCAGGCGCCGCGCGTACGGAGACACCGACTCGAAGTACCTGCGCTGCGCCTCGGCGTAGACCGTGCCAAATGCCAGCGACGATTTGCCGGAACCGGAGATGCCGGTGAACGCCACCAGCGCGTCGCGCGGGGCGGCGACGTCGACGCCCCGTAAGTTGTGTACGCGGGTACCGAAGACGCGGACGCACGGGTCGATGTCGTCGCTGCGGGTAGTGGGGGTTGGCGACATGGTTGGCGCAGAGTACCCACCTCGCGCCAGGACAAGCACCGTGTTTGCTGCGCGCAGTTCCACGAGGGTCGCCTCGCAGTGTCGGCCGCTCGGCGCTCAGCGGTGGTTCGCAGCCGCCGGTCATGTTCGACACACCGGCGGTCCGGCGACACGCCAAGCAGAGATGCGCGGCCGTAATCCGTTGCGCTAGGCTGCTGTCCGATCAGTGAGGAGTCTTTGGGTGCGGGCAGACACGGCGCCCGACACCCAGGCTTTGCGAGGCTGGCAGCGTCGGGCATTGGTGCGGTATCTTGGCGCCAAACCGCGCGATTTCCTCGCCGTCGCCACCCCCGGCGCGGGTAAGACGACGTTTGCCCTGCGCGTGGCCGGCGAGCTGTTGGCCGACGGCACCGTCGAGCGCGTCACCGTCGTCGTGCCGACCGAGCATCTCAAGATCCAGTGGGCGCTGGCGGCCGCCAGGCTCGGCCTGTCGCTGGACCCGAAGTTCTCCAACAGCGCCGCGCACCACTCGTCGGAGTACCACGGCGTCGTCGTGACCTATGCCCAGGTGGCCAGCCACCCCACCCGGCACCGGGTGCGCACCGAGAACTACCGCACGCTGGTCATCTTCGACGAGATCCACCATGGCGGCGATGCGAAGAGCTGGGGCGAGGCCATGCGCGAGGCGTTCAACGACGCCACCCGCCGGCTGGCGCTGACTGGTACACCGTTCCGCAGCGACGACAGCCCGATCCCCTTCGTCACCTATGAGCCCGACGGCACCGGCGTAATGCGGTCGCGGGCCGATCACATCTACGGGTACTCCGACGCGCTGGCCGACGGGGTGGTGCGGCCCGTGGTGTTCATGGCGTACTCCGGTGAGGCACGCTGGCGCACCAGTGCGGGCGAGGAGTTTTCGGCGCGCCTCGGCGAACCGCTTAACGCCGAGCAGACCGCGCGGGCCTGGCGCACGGTGCTCGACCCGAACGGCGAGTGGATTCCGGCGGTGCTGCAGGCCGCCGACACCCGGCTGTCCCAGCTGCGCAACGGCGGAGTGCCCGACGCGGGCGCGATGGTGATCGCCTCGGACCAGAAAGCCGCCCGCGCCTACGCCAACGTGCTGACGACGCTGACCGGGGAGGCGCCGACGCTCGTTCTGTCCGACGACCCCGGCTCCTCCGACCGCATCGCCGAATACGCGACAGGTACGAGTCGTTGGCTGGTCGCGGTGCGCATGGTCTCCGAGGGTGTCGACGTGCCGCGACTCGCCGTCGGCGTGTATGCGACGTCCGCGTCGACCCCGCTGTTCTTCGCCCAGGCGATCGGACGCTACGTCCGCTCCCGGCGCCCCGGCGAGACCGCGAGCATCTTCCTGCCGTCGGTGCCCGCGCTGCTCGACCTGGCCAGCGAGATGGAAGCACAGCGCGACCACGTGCTCGGCAAGCCGCACCGCGAGTCGCAGGGCGAGTGGGACGACGCGGCCCTCGAGGACGCCAACAAGACGAAGGACGAGCCGGGCGAGACCGACAACGGCTTCGAGATGTTGGGCGCCGACGCCGAGCTCGACCAGGTGATCTTCGACGGCTCGTCGTTCGGTACGGCAGCGGCCGTCGGCAGCGAGGACGAGGCCGACTACCTCGGCATCCCCGGCCTGCTCGCCCCCGACCAGATGCGGGACCTGTTGCGACGCAGGCAAGAAGAACAACTCACCCGCCAGACCGCCTCCGGCGAGGTGCCGCGGGTCTCCACACACGGCCAACTGCGCGAGCTGCGCAAGGAACTCAACACGCTGGTGTCCATCGCCCACCACCGCACCGGTAAACCACACGGCTGGATCCACAAGGAGCTGCGCCGGATCTGCGGCGGCCCGGCGGTCGCGGCGGCGACGACCGATCAGCTCCGCGCCCGCATCGAGGCGGTACGCACCCTGCAGTCCTAGCGGTCCTGCCCGCGCGACTCGGCGAGCAAGGCCAGGTTCTTCAGCGAGTTGTCGAGGTGCTGCGGTTCGAACGGCGGGAACTCGATGTCGCGCATGTCCGGCGCCACGTTCGACCAGTCGTAGGTCAACGTGACCGCCGTCCGGTTTTCGGCCACCGCGTCGAGGTCGTATCGCCAGAGCCATCCGCCCCATTGGAGTTCGGTGCCGTTCATCAGATAGCCGCGCTGCTCGGGACCCTGGCCTGGCAGCCACCCGATGGCGCGCGGCCGGTCGAGAACCTCGACCCGGTTGGCCATCTCGTAGTACTTCTCGGGATGGTTGTCGTGGTACATGCCCATCCGGAAGACTTGGCCGACCTCGGTCAGGAATTCACCGTCCAGCGGCTCGCGGACCCATCCGGTGCCGTCGATCGCCTGGTGCGTCGACGGGTCGGCGAGCACCTCGAACACGGTCTCGATCGGGGCGTTGACGGTGGTGGTCGCGTGGATGCGTTGTTCTGTCATGTCGATACAGACCGCGGCGGGCACGGAAAGTCATCGTCAGAAAACCCCGCACCCGGCCACCCCGCACGCCCACGAGCTGATCAACAGCAGCGGCCAGAGAGCGACGGCCACGACCAGAGCCGCGATGTTGGCGAAGATGGTGAAGTCGCCGGACAGCGCCGCCTCGAGCTGGCCGATCAGCTCGATGTGGAACATCGCGTAACCGACTCCGATCACGATGTAGACCAGCGTGATCCACAGCGCCAGCTCCAGGTAGGTGTTGATACCCCGCTGCAGCAACAGCTGCTGCACCCGCTCCCACATCGATGTCCCCTACAGTCCGAGAAGCTGCGGCAGGTCGGCCACGGAGTCGATCACATGATTCGGCTGCATCGCGAATTCATCTGCCGCCCAACGATCCAACGTATCCTGGCGAAACTTGCCCGTGCGCACCAACACGCCGGTCATACCGACCACCTGCGCCGCCAACACGTCGTTGTTGAGATCGTCGCCGACCATGTACATCTCGTCGGCTTCTACCCCGAGCCGACTCGCCGCGGCGAGGAAGCCCTCGGGGGCGGGCTTGCCGACCGCGGTGGCTTTGCGTCCGGAGGTCTCCTCCATGCCGAGCAGGTACATGCCGGTGTCCACGCGCAACCCGTCGGTCGTCGTCCATGCGGTGCTGCGGTGCATCGCGACCACCGGCACGCCCTGGGCCATCCAGTCGTAGACCCACGACAACGTCAGGTGGCTGTACTCCGGACCCGCACCGCCGAGCAGGATGACGTCCGGGGTCTCCGGTGCGCGGGGACCGCTGTACTCGTGCGAGTAGACGATGTCGATGCCGGGCATGTCCTCGGCGATCTGTCCGCTGTTGACCAGGAAGCAACGCGCATCCGGATACCGGTCGCGCACGTATTGCGCGGTCAGCACCGCCGCGGTGATGACCTCGTCGGGCCGGACCGCCATCCCCGCTTCGGAGAGCAGTTCGGCGATCTGCACGCGGGTCTTGGTCGTCGTGTTGGTCAGGTACGCACAGGCGACCTGGTTGTCGGTCAACGAACGGACCGTCTGTGCCGCGCCTTCGATCGGACGCCACGAGGTCACCAACACGCCATCGATGTCGAACAGCACCCCACCGATAGCCATGGCCCGACAGTAAACGGCCTAAGCGTGCGCGCAAATCGTGGAGGTCTGACGGATTCGAGTAGTGGCCTACGCTAGTGCGCCTTCGCTGGACGCCGAAAACTGTTCCTTACCAGGGCCGATACCGGACCACGGATCTCGAGGTGAGGGGTGGGCGATGCCAATCGTAGGCGAACGAGCGGTCGTTCTCGGCGCGAGTATGGCGGGATTGCTCACCGCCAGGGTTCTCGCGGACAGCTATCGGACGGTCACCGTGGTGGAGCGCGACGCGCTGCCCACCGGGCCGACGCCCAGGCGCGGAGTCCCGCAGGGCAAGCTGATCCACGCCCTGCTCGCGCGTGGGGCCCAGGTGCTCGAGGAGTTGTTGCCGGGCATCCTCGACGAACTCGTCGCGGACGGCGCCGTCAAATGGGACGGCGACTACTCCAAGCTCTGCTTCTCGCCCGGCGGCCACCGGCTCGTGCAATCGGGCCGATGCCCCTCCCCCGACTCGATGCCCTTCTACTTCCAGAGCCGACCGTTTCTCGATTGGCATGTGTTGCGGCGCATGCGCGAGGTTCCCAACGTGACGATCCTGGAGCGGCACGACGTGGTCTCGCTGCGGGCGACAACCGACCGCAGCCGGGTGACGGGCGTCGACGTGATCGACCGTGACACCCGCGAGGTGAGAATGCTGGACGGCGACCTCGTCGTCGATGCGACCGGGCGCGGTTCCCGGACACCGCTGTTCCTCGAACAACTGGGCTATGACCGCCCGCCGGTAGACGAGGTGGTCGTGCAGTTGGCGTACGCCTGCCAGCCGGTGCGCATCAGACCCGGCAGGATCGCCGAGCACTTCATCGCGATCATGCCGGAGCACGGCAGGCCCAGAATGTTCGCGACCGCGTGCTACGAGAACGACGCGACGATGTTCGCGATCGGAGCCATGGCCGGCCACCAGGTACCGGATACGGCCGCTGAAATGCTGGATTTCGTCGATGATTTCGTGCCGCCAGATGTGTTGGCCGCCCTCGCGGACGCCGAACCGCTCGGGCCCGTGGTGAATTACCGTGTGCCGTCCAACCGGTGGCGCCGCTACGACAAGATGCGCCGGCTGCCGGACGGGCTGCTGGTGCTCGGGGACGCGGTGTGCAGCTTCAACCCCATCTACGGACAGGGCATGACCGTCGCGGCCGTCGAGGCGACCGTGCTGCGCGACTGCCTGCGCCGCGGCGACAGGAATCTGGCCCGCCGCTTCTTCCGGTCCAGCGCCAAGACGATCCGCATCGCGTGGCAGACCGCCGTCGGATCGGATCTGGCGTTGCCCGAAGTCGAAGGAACTGTGCCACTGTCGATCCGGCTGAGCAACGCCTACCTGGAACGCGTGTTGACGGCCTGCGAAACAGATGCGGCGGTCACGCTGCGGTTCCTGCGCGTTCTAGGGATGGTGGATCCGCCGGCGAAACTCTTCTCACCCGCGTTCATGTGGAGCGTGCTGCGAACCCAGGGGTCCGGCTATCGGCGCGCCCATGCAGTGTCGGCCACCCACGGTGACGCCTGCGCCGCAATCGACCACGCCAGCGCCGCGGGTACGTCAATCACCTGATAGTGCTTGACCCCGGCGGCCGTCGCGGCCACCAGTGTCGCCACCCCGACGCGCCGCTGCATCCACGTCTGGCGCACGGTCCAGCCGATGATGCCCGAGGCGTCGATGCAGTCGCGGCGGCGCTGCAGGCTTCCCGTACGCGCGACCAACCAACCGTCTCCCACGCGATGCCCCAACGACCGTGCGCGGTCGAACGCCAGCAGCGCGCAGCACCCGGAGAACAGAACCCAGAGCACCCACGCCCATATCGGGGTCGGCGCCACCAACAGCGCCACCGCCGCCGCGGCGGGCAGCACCATCGCCCGGCTCCAGCGCCTGCGCGTGGCGACGGGGCCGTGTGCACGAAGCGGCCCGGTCACCGCGTCGGGGCATTCGATCAGATTCGTCAACACCTCGTCGGCGGTGCGCTTGGGGCACGGCGGCAACAACAGCGACGACTCACCCTCTCCGCCGACACCGGTCATCACCGCGTCGAGGCGTGCGCCGCCGAACAGCCTCACCAGCAACGGTTCCCGAAGCGTGCCGCCGCGCAGACGGCGCATGTCGAAGGTGTTTTCGCGGACGCGGATCAGCCCGTATTTCAGATGCAGCACCTCGAAGTCCCTTCGCAGTTCGAGGTTGCCGTAGGTCAACAACGATTGCAGCACCGAGAGGACGACGGAGGCCAGCACAAGCACCGCCACGCCGAGCGCGATGCCGGCCGCCACGCCGAGGCTCCTGGCCGTGTCGAGCCACGATCGGGCAAGGCCCGATTCGTGCACGCCGCTGTCGACGCCCACCTGATACGCCACGCCGACCGCGGCGGCGATCATCGCCAGGCCAGTGAAGCTCAGCGGGCTGTAGCGCAACCACGACGGCGTCCACCGCGCGAGCACGCGACCGGGTTCCGACGGCTTGTCCTCCTCCACCGCAAGGGATTCGGCCAGCAACACCGCGCGCAGCCTGCCGACCTGCTCGGTGGGCACGGCGTCGAGCGCGAACTCTGCGTCACCCCTGGCCTCCTGGCCGGTGCTGACCCTCAGCACCGTAAGCCCCAGTAACCGGTGCAGCAGGCGGGCGTCGGTGGACACCGACCGTATCCTGTTGCGCGGCACCGAGAGTTCCTTGCGCTGCAACACACCGGTTCGCAGCTGCACATCGCTCGGCCCGACGCGGAATGTGGTGGTGAACCAGCGCGCCAAGCCGATCGCGACGGTGATGCCCAGCACCGCGACAGCCAGAAGCGGGTTACCGGTCGCCGAGCCGAGCACCAGCGTGCCGACGAGCACCGGGATCTGACGGATCACCTCGTGCACGGGGTGCACCAACAGCATCCGGGGGCTCAGGCGCTGCCACTCCTCGCCAGCTGGCTGCTGCCACCCGGTGACTGTCACGTCGCGTCCTCGGTTCCCAGCGCGGCGATGTCGGTGAGACGGGCGACGACCGTGTCGGCCACGTCGGTGTCCAGCGCAACGATGCGGACTGCGCCCGCCGACGACGCCGTCGTCACCGTCACATTCGCGAGCCCGAACAACCGGTCCAGCGGACCGCGTTCGGTGTCGACGGTCTGCACGCGCGAGATCGGCGCGATGCGGCGCTCCTGGGTCCACCAACCGGTGCGGGTGTACACCGCCCGCGGATCGATGTCCCACCGGTGCACCCGGTACCGCCACCACGGAACGACGACGACGAACGTCACGATGCCGAGCAGCGTGCCCAGCGCCGCGAGCGCATGCACCCACCAGGGCCGCGGGTCCACCGCGAACCACACCAGTTGTCCGAGCACCGCGAACGACCACGGGAACGCCGCCCCGATCGCCCACACCAGTGGCGCCTTGCGGCTCGGCTTGTTCGCGGGGTCCAAGAATTCCACGACTTCGGTCATCAGGCGTCCAGCCTAGGTAACCGCGAGTCCATCGGCCGCTGAGTATGTTGATCGTCATGGGCAGCAAATGGACCGTGGCCGACATGCCGGACCAGTCCGGGCGGACGGCGATCGTGACAGGCGCCAACAGCGGGCTCGGTTATGACACCGCGGCCGCCCTGGCAGGCGCGGGCGCTGCGGTGGTGCTTGCGGTGCGCAACCTCGACAAAGGCAAGGAAGCGGTCGACCGCATCAACAAGTCGAGTCCCGACGCCGTGGTCAGCCTGCAGGAACTCGACCTCTCCTCGCTGGACAGCGTCCGCAGGGCCGCCGACGAGCTGCGCGCCGCACACCCGCGCATCGATCTGCTGATCAACAACGCAGGCGTGATGTACCTGCCGAGCCGCGAGACCACCAAAGACGGTTTCGAGATGCAGTTCGGCACCAACCACCTCGGCCACTTCGCGTTGACGGGCCTGCTGCTCGACAACCTGCGCAGCGTCGACGGGTCGCGCATTGTGACGGTCAGCAGCGTCGGCCACCGGATCATGGCTCGAATCCGCTTCGAGGACCCGCACTTCGAGACCGGATACAACCGGGTTCAAGCCTATGGACAGTCCAAGCTGGCCAACCTGCTGTTCACCTACGAACTGCAGCGGCGTCTGGCAGCCGACGGCGCGCCGACCATCGCGGCCGCTGCCCATCCCGGCTTCTCGGACACCGAATTGATGCGCTACCTACCGGTTTTCGTTCCGGACATCGTGTGGAAGATCTTCACCCAACCCGCGGACAAGGGTGCGCTGCCCACGCTTCGCGCCGCCACCGACCCGGGCGTGCAGGGCGGGCAGTACTACGGCCCCGACGGTATCGGCGAGGTGAAGGGTCATCCGAAACTCGTTGCCTCGAGCGCACAATCGCACGACGAAGACATACAGCGCCGGTTGTGGACCATGTCCGAGGAACTGACCGGCGTCACGTACCCCGTCTGATGCGGACCGTCGAAGAGCATCAGCGCGTCGTCGCCGCGTTGATCACCGCCCGTCCAGCGGTCAGCGTTCCCATCGCCGACGCGCTGGGCTTGGTGCTGGCCGAGGACGTCGTCGCGCCGATGTCGCTGCCCGGCTTCGACAACTCTGCGATGGACGGCTACGCCGTCGTGGTCGACGACGTCGCTTCGGCCACGCCCGAGAACCCGGTCCGGTTGCCCGTCGCCGAGGATATCCCCGCCGGCCGTACTGAACTTCTGACGCTGAACCCCGGTGCGGCGCACCGGATCATGACCGGAGCGATGCTTCCCACCGGCGCGACGGCGGTGGTGCCGGTGGAGGCGACGAACGCGGCGACCGACACCGTGGAGATCCGCGCAGCCGCCAGAGACGGCCAGCACATCCGGCGCGCCGGTGAGGACGTCACGGCCGGTACTGCCGTGCTGCGCGCGGGCCAGCTCGTCACACCGGCCGCGCTCGGGTTGGCCGCCGCACTGGGTCTTGCCGAGTTGACGGTGATACCGCGCCAGCGTGTGCTGGTGATGTCGACCGGCACCGAGCTCGTCGCACCCGGCACACCCCTGGCACCCGGTCAGATCTACGAATCGAACGCGGTGATGCTCGCCGCGGCGCTGCGCGACGCCGGCGCCGACGTGGTGGCCTCCCCCATGACCGGCGACGACGTCGAATCGTTCCGCGCCGCCCTTGCGGAGCACACCGGTGACGCCGACCTGATCATCACGACGGGTGGGGTGAGCGCGGGCGCGTACGAGGTCGTCAAGGATGCGCTCGGAGCTCCGACGCCTGCGACATCGGGCCACGGCGGGTCGGTGGACTTCGTCAAGGTCGCGATGCAACCGGGCATGCCGCAGGGCTGCGGCGTCATCACCACCGCGGCTTCGCCCGCATCACCGCGGCGGAACATCCCGATCGTCACGCTGCCCGGCAACCCGGTCAGCGCGCTGGTCTCTTTCGAGGTGTTCCTGCGCGCGCCGCTACGCGCCGCGATGGGGCTGCCGAACCCCGCCCGGCCGCGCCGGGACGCCGTGCTGACCGAGAACCTCACCTCGCCGCGCGGAAAACGCCAGTTCCGTCGCGGCGTGCTCGACGCGGCCGCCGGGACGGTGACCAGCTACGGACCGCCGGCCTCACACCACCTGCGGTGGCTGGCCTCGGCGAACTGTCTGCTCGAGATCGCCGAGGATGTCGACGCCCTCTCGGCCGGGTCGACGGTCCAGGTGTGGGACCTGAGCTGACCTGAGCTGACCTGAGTTTCCTTTTCCGGCTTCCGTCTTTCCGCGCCGAAACTGAGGCTCTGCACGAAATTGCGGCGTTTCGTCGCACACATCTTCAGTTTCGCCAGCGGTTCGGGGAGCAGGGAGGTCAGGCGGCCAATGCCGCGTCGCGCACCCGGCCCGTAGAATCGCGGGACGATGGCCAGACGCCCCGACCTGAAATCCGGCCCCGCGCGGCTCTTGGCGCTGGCCCGTACCACGATCCCCCCGATGCATCCGGCGGGGCTGCCGTTCGTCGGCGCGAGCCTGACGCTGGCCGCGCTCGGGCGCCGGAACCCGTGGCTGCGCGGTGCCGGGCTGGTATCGGCCGCCGCCAACGCCGCGTTCTTCCGCCACCCGCCGCGCGTACCGCCCACCCGGCCCGGTCTGGTCGTCGCCCCCGCCGACGGCTTGATCTGCCTGATCGAGGAGGCTGCGCCACCGGCCGAACTCGGTTTGCCCCCAACACCATTGCCCCGCATCAGCATCTTCCTGTCGGTGTTCGACGCGCATGTGCAGCGCGCCCCGGTCAGCGGTGCGGTCGTCGCGGTCGAGCACCGGCCGGGCTTGTTCGGCTCGGCCGAACTGGAAGCGGCCAGCGAGGACAACGAGCGCAACAGCGTGCTGATCCGCACCGCGGGCGGCGTCGAGGTGATCGCCGTACAGATCGCCGGCCTGGTGGCGCGGCGCATCGTGTGCGAGGCCAAGGTGGGCGACGAACTGGCGATCGGCGAGACCTACGGGCTGATCCGCTACGGCTCGCGGTTGGACACGTACCTGCCCGCCGGATCGCGCATCCTGGTGACGGTGGGACAGCGCGCGCTGGCGGGTGAGACGGTGTTGGCCGAACTAGAGTCCGATGTCGCCGGCCGGATGGCTCCGGCATGATCCGGCCCCGCATCAAGCGCTCCGTCGTCAGCCTGCGCATCCTGCCCAGCGCGATGACGGTTGCCGCGATCTGCCTGGGGCTGAGTGCGGTCAAGATGGCGCTGGACGACCGGCCGACCGAGGCGATGGCGTTTCTGGCGGTCGCCGCGATACTCGACGCGCTCGACGGCCGCATCGCGCGCGCCCTGAAGGCGACGTCGAAGATGGGCGAGGAGATCGATTCACTCGCCGACGCCGTGAACTTCGGCGTCGCACCGGCTTTCATCGTGTACGGCACGCTGCTGTCGAAATCGGAGGTCGGTTGGATCGTGGTGCTGGTGTACGCGGTGTGCATCGTGCTGCGCCTGGCCAGGTTCAACGCGATGCTCGACGTCGACAAACCGGACTACGAGAAGAAGTACTTCGTGGGTATGCCCGCGCCGGCAGGTGCGATCGGCGCGATCGGTCCGCTGGCCGCCAAGATGCAGTTCGGCGACGGCTGGTGGACCTCCGAACCCGCCGTCGTCATCTGGATGCTCGGCGTCTCGGCGCTGGTGGTCAGCACGATCCCAATGCGCAAGATCCACACGTTCTCGGTGCCGCCCAACATGGTCGCGCCGCTGCTGGCGTTCGTGGCGATCGGCGTGGCCGCCGCGATCCTCTACGGCTACCTGGTGATCCTGATCATCATCGCCGCCTACGTCCTACACATCCCGTTCGCCATCCGCACCCGCCGGTTCCTGGCAGCGCACCCCGAAGTCTGGGACGACAAACCACGCCAGCAGCGTGCCGCCCGGCGGGCCATCCGCCGGGCCCAGCCGCACCGCCGGTCGGTGATGCGACTGGGACTGCGCAGACCCGGCTCCCGACATGACTGAACTGCAGTCCGACCGCCCGGCCCCCCGGGCGCACCTCACGCTGACCGCGCGGCTGAACACCTCGGCGCTCGACTCGCGCAGGGGTGTAGTGCGCCTGCATCCGGAAGCCATTGCCGCGCTGGGCATACGCGAATGGGATGCGGTGTCGCTGACCGGTTCGCGCACCACCGCCGCGGTGGCCGCCGAGGCACCCACCGGTGTTCCCACCGGCAACGCGCTGCTCGACGACGTCACGCTGTCCAATGCCGGGCTGCGCGAGGACACCACCGTGCTCGTCGCGCCCGTGACCGTCTACGGCGCACGATCGGTGACGCTGTCGGGCTCGCGGCTGGCCAGTCAGTCGATCTCGCAGGCCACGCTACGACAAGCGTTGCTGGGCAAGGTGATGACGGTCGGTGACACGGTGTCGCTGCTGCCGCGGGAGCTGGGACCCGACATCCCGTCCTCGCGCGCGACCGCGGCGCTTGCCTCGTCGGTCGGCATCACCTGGACCTCCGAACTGTTGACGGTGACCGGCACCGATCCCGCGGGACCTGTGAGCGTGCAACCTAATTCGGCGGTCTGCTGGGCCGACGGCTCTTCGGGCGGATCCGTCGCACCCGCTTCGGACGCTGCGATCGGCCAGGCGGTGGTGACCGCACCGGAGACATCGCAGCCGGCGCTGAGCGTCGACGACCTCAAGGGGTCTCAGGCCGAGGCGCAGCGCCTGACCGAATGGCTCAAGCTCGCGCTCGACCGGCCCGAGCTGCTTGAAACCCTGGGTGCCACGGCCAATCTGGGCGTTCTGGTGTCGGGTCCGGCCGGTGTCGGCAAGGCAGCGCTGGTGCGCGCGGTCTGCGCCGACCGGCGACTGGTCGAACTCGACGGCCCGGAGGTCGGCTCGCTACGCGCCGAGGACCGGATTGCAAGGGTGGCGTCGGCGGTGGCGACCGTCCGCGACGGCGGCGGCGTGCTGTTGATCACCGACATCGACGCGCTGCTGCCTGCCACCGCCGAACCGGTGGCCACGTTGATCCTCACCGAACTCCGCAACGCGGTCGCCACCCGCGGTGTGGCGTTCGTCGCGACGTCGCAGCAGCCAGACAACGTCGACGCCCGGTTACGCGCGCCCGACCTGTGCGACCGCGAACTCGGGCTGAGCCTGCCCGACGGCGCGATCCGCAAGCAGCTGCTCGAGGTGCTGTTGCGCGAGGTGCCCGCCAAGGACCTCGACCTCGACGAGATCGCCGAGCGCACACCGGGATTCGTGGTCGCCGACCTGGCCGCGCTGGTCCGCGAGGCGGCACTGCGGGCGGCGGCGCGCGCCAGCGCCGACGGTGAGCCGCCCGCGCTGGTCCAGGACGATCTGCTGGGCGCGACGACCGTCATCCGCCCGCTGTCACGCTCGGCCACCGAAGAGGTGTCGGTCGGCTCGGTGACGCTCGACGACGTCGGCGACATGGCCGACACCAAACAGGCGCTCACCGAGGCGGTGCTGTGGCCGCTGCAGCACCCCGACACGTTTCAGCGTCTCGGCGTGGCGCCGCCGCGCGGGGTGCTGCTCTACGGCCCACCCGGTTGCGGCAAGACGTTCGTGGTGCGGGCGCTGGCCAGTTCGGGGCGGTTGTCGGTGCACGCCGTCAAGGGTGCCGAGCTGATGGACAAATGGGTCGGCTCTTCGGAAAAGGCTGTGCGCGAACTGTTCCGGCGTGCCCGCGACTCAGCCCCGTCGCTGGTGTTCCTCGACGAGATCGACGCGCTGGCGCCGCGGCGCGGGCAGAGCTTCGACTCGGGTGTGACCGACCGCGTGGTGGCGGCGCTGCTGACCGAACTCGACGGCATCGAACCGCTACGCGACGTGGTGGTGGTCGGTGCGACGAACCGGCCCGATCTGATCGACCCGGCGCTGCTGCGTCCCGGCCGGCTGGAGAAGCTGGTGTTCGTCGAACCGCCCGACGCCGAGGCCCGTCGCGAGATCCTGCGCACGGCCGGCAAGTCCGTTCCGCTCGCCGACGATGTCGATCTCGGCGCCCTGGCCGGGGAACTCGAGGGCTACAGCGCCGCCGACTGCGTCGCGTTGTTGCGCGAGGCGGCGCTGACCGCGATGCGGCGCTCGATCGACGCCGCAGACGTCACCGCCGAGGACGTCGCGGCCGCACGCGAGGCGGTGCGCCCATCGCTGGACGCGGCGCAGGTCGAATCGCTGCGGGCGTTCTCGGCCGCTCGCTGACCTTTCACCCGCGAGCGGCTCCTTTCCGCCCGCTGGCCCTTTCGCCCGCGAGCGGCTCCTTTCGCCGCCGCAGTTCCTTCGGCCGCCGCAGTTCCTTCGGCCGCCGCAGTTCCTTTCGCCGCCGCAGTTACTTCCGCCGCCGCGTACTCGACCGGCGCGCACCCGACGCGCGCGCATCCCTCCCCGAGAGTGGGCTTCACGCACGTCAAACGCCCCGGACGCGTGCGGGTAACCCACGTTCGCGGGACAAGGGGAGGCATCTTGACAGTGGCAAGTTCATGCGGCATAGTCGAGGTAACTTGTCATTGTCAAGATCGAGGAGGTCGGCATGCCCGCCATCGCACCGGTTGTCCGCGCCGGAGACCCTGACCGGGAGAAGACGGCCGACGTACTCGGCCAGGCCCTCGCGCAGGGTTACCTCGCGATGCCGGAGTACGAGGCGCGGCTGCAGGCCGCCTTTGCCGCCACGACCCGCCCGGAATTGCACGAGCTCACCGCCGATCTGCCCGTCGAGCGCCTCAGGCGCAACGACCCCCGCCGCCGGGAAGCTCGCAGGCAGCTGGCCCGTCGCAGTGTTCAGGTCCACCTGGCCGGCTACCTGGCCATGGTCGCGATCGTGCTGACGGTGTGGTTGGCAGTCGGCCTCACCGCGGGTGCGTGGTACTTCTGGCCGGTCTGGCCGATCCTCGGCGCGGGGATCGGGTTGTTGGGCCACGCGCTTCCGGTGCGGTACCGGTTAGCGCCCGCGCCGTGCCAACGCCGTCACGGCTCGATCAACCCGGCACGAATCGCATAGCGGGTCAACGCAACTCGATCCTGCAGGTCGAGCTTGGCCAGCAGGTTCGTCCGGTGCCGGTCGACGGTCTTGGCGCTGATGCCCAACGTGTTCGCGATGTCGCGCGAGGAGTAGCCCTCGGCGATGAGTTTGAGCACCTCCTCCTCTCGCGGCGTGAGGATGGTGTCGGGCAGCCCGTCGCCCTGCCGTGCGCGGTGTAGATAGTCCCGGATCAGCGCCGTCACCGCTCCCGCGTACAGGAACGGCTCCCCACGCAGGGTGGCCCGGCACGCCTCGAGCAGGTCGCGGTCGGCGACCGATTTCAGCACGTATCCGGATGCACCGGCCTTGAGCGCCTCGAAGAAGTACTGCTCGTTGTCGTACATCGACAGGATCAGGATCCGGACGTGCGGGTGCAGCCGGTTCATCTCCCGCGCCGCCTGCAGGCCCGTCATGCGCGGCATCGCGATGTCGAGAATGGCCAGGTCGGTCGGGGTGTTCTCGAGAACCGCCAGCGCTTCGTGACCGTCGGCCGCCTCGGCCACCACCTGCAGGTCGGACTCGGCGTCGAGGATCATCCGCAACCCGCTGCGCACCAGAGCGTGATCGTCGGCCAGCAGGATGCGAGCCGGTTGCGCGAGCATCACCAGCACCGCCGCGACGGGATCGCCAGCAGCACCTCGGTGCCCTCACCGGCCGGTGAGGTGATCGTCAGGTCGCCGTCGACCAGCAGTGCGCGCTCACGCATGCCGTTGATCCCGGCCCCCTCGCTGACCACCCCGCCGACGCCGTCATCGGCGATGCGCATCGTCAACCGATCAGCGGTGGTGTGCAGGTCGAGCCACGCCTTGGTGGCTCCTGCGTGCCTTGCGATGTTGGTCAGGCTCTCCTGAGCGACGCGGTAGCACACCAGCTCGACATCGGGCTTCAGCCGATCCGCTTGCAGCACAATGTGTTTGACGACGGGTAAACCGGTCGCGTTCGTGAAGTCGGTGCACAGCGAGTTGAGCGCGCTGTGCAGGCCGAGGTCTTCGAGAGCCTCGGGCCGCAGGCGCCGCGCGATGCTGCGGACCTCGTCGAGGCCTGCGCGCACAGCGTCTTGGGTGTCGGCGAGCTCACCGTGGATCTCGGCGGGTGCGCGGTCCACCGCGCGCTTGAGGAGCAACAGCGCGACCGTCAACGTCTGACCGATCTCGTCGTGCAACTCGCGCGCGATGCGCTGGCGTTCGTTCTCCTGCGCGGCCAACGCCGACGCGCTCGCCGTGGTGCGTTCGGTTTCGAGCCGGTCCAGCATCGTGTTGAACGACGCGATCAGGTGGCGCAGGTCGCCGTTGCCGCTGTGGTCGACGCGGTCGCTTCGGCGCGGCGGGTCGACCCTGCGCATCGAGGTCGCGAGCCGGTCGAGCGGGGCGAGACTCGAGCGCAACAGCAGCGCGTTGGCGGTCAAGATGACCGCCAACCCGATGAGAAGCACTGGAACCTCGGTCGGCTTGATGCGCGATGACACAGTTGCGGGTGAGAGCGCCAGGGCCAACGTGCCCAACGCGAAGATCAGCCCGTTGATCAGGAAAACCCGCCGAAACAGCGCGGTCGCCGGCGTGCGCGCCCGTTTCATGCTCTTAGCGTGGACCGTCCGATCGGGATTTGTCCATACACTGCGCCGCCCCCGCCGAATGGGTGTCAGCCCTGATGGTGCGCCCGCCGTCGGGCGCAGAAACTTTCCTCACCATGCATGACTCTCGAACCGCGGAGCCGGCCGACCGAGCAGTACACCAGATGACCACCCGGCACGGCGAGCAGCTGAGCCTGATCATCGACGACCACGGCGTCCGCCACCTGTTCGTCGCCGACAGCTGCGGCTTCGACGCGCCCGGGTGGGAGCTCGTCCTCGACCCGGATGACGCCGAACGGCTGGCCGAGATGCTCACACAACGTCGGAGAGTCCACGAACTGAACGGAGATCGAGGACGATGACACTTACCGCCGACACCCCCGGGACCGGATGGAACGAAGTCATGCAAGCACATGAGATCGCCGTGACCCCTCCCACGGTCCGCATGGATGATCCGGTGTCCAAGGCCGTGCAGCTGATGGTGGTCAACCGACTGCCCGGACTCGTCGTGGTCGACGACGACCGCAACCCCGTCGCGGTGCTGCCGGGGACCCAGGTGCTGCGACTCACTATCCCGGAGTCCTACCGCGACGACCCCGCCCTGGTGCGCACCGTGGACGAGATCCACGCCGACCTGTTCTGGCACGGGCCGGGCAGGCTGACGGTGGGTGACTGCCTGCCGACGCCGGTGGCCAAACCGGTGACCGTCGCACCCGATGCCACCCTGCTCGAGATCGCCACGGTGATGGCGACCAAGCGCAGCCCGCTGATCGCCGTGGTCGACAGCGGCGGCAAGCTCGTCGGCGCGGTGACCCTGGAGCGGTTGCTCACCAGCTTGGCCGTGGCCGGCCCCAGCGACTGATCCGTCGGTTCGGTGCTGGCTCCGCTTCTGGCGCTAGCGATCTTCGTCGTCGCCTTTTGGTTTCTGGCCACAGAACGCGCCAACAAGGTCACGACGGTTCTGGTCGCCGGCGGGCTGATGACCCTTCTGGGTCTCGCGCCCGGCGAGGAGGTCTTCTACTCCGAACACGAAGGCATCGACTGGAACGTCATCTTCCTGCTGCTGGGCATGATGGTCATCGTCGGAGTCGTGAAACAGACCGGCATTTTCGACTTCCTGGCCATCTGGGCCGCAAAACGCGCCAGGGGCAAACCTTTTCGGCTCATGGTGATGCTGATGGTGATCACCGGGGTGGCCTCGCCCGTGCTGGACAACGTGACGATCATCATGCTCGTCGCCCCGGTGACACTCGTCATCTGCGACCGGTTGGAGATCGCCGCGCAGCCGTTCATCATCGCCGAGGTGCTGGCGTCCAACATCGGCGGTGCGGCGACGCTGATCGGCGATCCGCCCAACATCATCATCGGCAGCCGGGCGGGGTTGACCTTCAACGACTTCCTGATCCACATGGCACCGATCGTGGCGATCATTTTCGTGCTGTTCGTGCTGTTCACCAAAGTGCTGTTCCGGACGGAGTTGCGCGCCAGCGAGATGCGCGTCGACAAGGTGATGGCGCTGCAGGAACGACGGGCCATCAAGGACTTTCGCCTTCTGGTGCGGTCGATGGCGGTGCTCGCGCTGGTCATCGTCGGGTTCAGTTTTCACTCGGTGCTGCACGTGGCACCGTCGATCGTCGCGCTTCTCGGCGCGGGCATCATGCTGCTGGTCACCAAGGTCGACGTCAACGAGGTTCTGCCCGAGGTGGAGTGGCCGACCCTGGTGTTCTTCATGGGGCTCTTCGTCATGGTCGCCGGCCTCGTGCACACCGGGGTGATCGGCTGGATCGGCGATGCGGCGGTCAATTTGTTCGGCGACGATTTCTTCCTTGCCGCCACCGGTCTGCTGTTCGGTTCCGCCGTCCTGGGCGCGTTCGTCGACAACATCCCGTACACGGCCACGATGGCGCCGGTGGTCGAGGACATGGCGGCACAGGCGCCCGATGCCGCGACCGGGCGGGCGCTGTGGTGGGCGTTCGCTCTGGGGGCCTGCTTCTCCGGCAACGGCACCGCGATCGCGGCAAGCGCGAACGTCGTGGCAATCGGCATCGCCCAGCGCGCCGGCCACCGAATCAGCTTCTGGCAGTTTTCCCGCTACGGCATCGTCGTCACGCTGCTCAGCACCCTGTTGGCCTGGGTATATGTGTGGCTGCGGTACTTCTGAGCACCCGTGCGGTCCGGCCTGCGCCGACCACCGCGAGGTCGGTGGTGTCAACGACGGGGCATAGTAGCCCCGATCGACCCACGTAGAATGACGATCCGAAGCCTTACTCGGCTGACACCCCGACCATAAGTTCTCCGGTTGGCGGCCGCGTGCTGACCAACACAACCGATCGGAGTGCCCTGCTCGCCGTCCTGCTCGCACACGCGGTCGCCGCCGCGCTGGCGCCCCTGCTTGTCCACAAGTGGGGGCGCAAGGCCTTCTATCCGCTGGCGCTGGTGCCGCTTCTGTCCCTGGTGTGGGTGGCGCAGAACTGGCCGTCCGCGGGGGGGTCGAGCACCGTCGACGTGCCGTGGGTGCCCGAGCTGTCGATGAACATCACGCTGCGCTTCGACACGCTCGCCGCGATCATGAGCGTGCTGGTTCTCGGCATCGGCGCGCTGGTCCTTTTCTACTGCGCCGACTACTTCCACCACCACGACGGCCGCATCGAGAACCGGTTGCCGAGTTTCGCCGCCGAACTGGTCGCGTTCTCTGGCGCGATGTTCGGGCTGGTCACCAGCGACAACCTGCTGATGCTCTACGTGTTCTGGGAGATCACCTCGGTGCTGTCGTTCCTTCTGGTCGGCCACTACGCCGAACGCCTGACCAGCAGGCGGGCGGCAACCCAGGCGTTGTTGGTCACGACGTTCGGCGGCCTGGCGATGCTGGTCGGCATCATCGTGCTCGGCAACATGGCAGGCTCCTACCTGCTCTCCGAACTCCTTGAATCTCCGCCGACGGGGGTGGCGGCGTCGGTCGGGCTGGTGCTCATCCTCGTCGGCGCGCTGTCGAAGTCGGCGATCGTGCCGCTTCACTTCTGGCTGCCGGGCGCAATGGCCGCACCGACCCCGGTGAGCGCGTACCTGCACGCCGCGGCGATGGTCAAGGCCGGCGTCTATCTGATCGCGCGCATGAGCCCCAGTTTCGCCGACTCCCCGGTGTGGCGGCCCATAGTGGTCTCGCTCGGCCTGTTGACCATGCTGCTGGCCGGTTGGCGCGCGGTGCGCGAGTACGACCTGAAGTTGATCCTGGCCTTCGGCACGGTCAGTCAGCTGGGGCTGATCACGGTCATGGTCGGCACCGGCGGCAGCGACATGATGCTCGGCGGACTGGCGATGCTGGTGGCACACGCCATGTTCAAGGCGGCGCTGTTCATGGTCGTCGGCATCATCGACCACGCCACCGGCACCCGCGACATCCGCAGACTGGCCTGGCTCGGCGCCAAGGCGCGGCCGCTGTTCGTCATCGCCGTCGGCGCATCTGCCAGCATGGCGGCGCTGCCCCCGTTCTTCGGTTTCGTCGCCAAGGAAACCGACCTGGCCACCGTGCTGCATACCCCCACCCTCGGCGTCTTCGCCCCGGTGGTGCTGGTCGGCGTCGTGATCGGCTCGGTGTTCACGACCATCTACAGCCTGCGCTTCCTGTTCGGTGCGTTCGGCCGCAAGGGGCGCCCCGAGCCGAGCACCCGCGTCGCCGAGATGCACCGGCCCGAGCGCACGTTCATGATCGCGCCGGGCATCCTCGCGGCCGCGGGCCTGGCCTTCGGGATCTGGCCCGTCGGGGTCGGCGACGTGCTGGAGGATTACGCCGACACGGTGCCCGGCGGCAACAACGAGTACCACCTCGCGCTGTGGCACGGCGTGAACGTGCCGCTGCTGTTGTCGGTGCTGGTGATCGCCACCGGCGTGGCGGCCTTCGTCGGCCGCGAACGGCTGCGCCGGTTCCGCACGATGCGCGAACCACTCGGCAACGCCGACCACGTGTACGACGCCGTGATACGCCGGCTCGACCTGTGGGCGGTGGAACTCACCGCTGTCACCCAGCGCGGTTCCATCCCGGCCACCCAGGCCGCGATCCTGTCGACGCTGGTGCTGGTGCCCACCATCGCGCTCGCGGTGGGTGCGCGCGACCACCCGCAGTTCAGGCTGTGGGGTTCACCGCTTCAGGTGGTGATCGGTCTGATCATCCTGGCCGCCGCGCTCGGCGCTCTGGTGATGCGCAACCGCCTGGCGGCAGTGCTGCTCGTCGGCGTGACCGGATACGGGTGCGGGGTGATCTTCGCGCTGCACGGTGCGCCGGATCTGGCCCTGACCCAGTTCCTGGTCGAGACGTTGACCCTCGTGGTGTTCGTCCTGGTGCTGCGCACGTTGCCCGCCGAAGCCGACCGGGTCCACATCCGCAGATACCGGTGGCCGCGGGCGGCGCTGGCACTGGCGGTCGGTGCGACCGTGACCACCTTGGCGGTGTACGCGATGGCCGCGCGCACCGGAACTCCGATCGCCTCGTTGATCCCCGAGGCGGCGTACTACCGCGGCCACGGCGCCAACGCCGTCAACGTGCTACTGGTCGACATCCGGGCCTGGGACACCATGGGCGAAGTCATGGTGCTCGTGGTCGCGGCGACCGGCGTCGCCTCAATGGTGTTCCGGCACAGGAGGTTCGGGGCACCGCCGCGGGTCTCGGATGCGGGTCAGCCCGACATCGGCCGGCTACCGGCGATCGTGAACACCAGCCCGGCGGCCGGCGACATCACCTGGCTGCGCGGCAGCGAACTGCGTGACCCGCGGCACCGGTCGTTGATCCTCGAGGTCGCCACCCGCGTCATCTTCCCGCTGATCATGGTCTTGTCGGCGTACTTCTTCTTCGCGGGACACAACACTCCCGGCGGCGGATTCGCCGGCGGATTGACCGCCGGGCTCGCGCTGGTGCTGCGCTACCTCGCGGGCGGTCGCTACGAACTGGGCGAGACGCTGCCGCTGGACGCGGGCAAGATCCTGGGCGCGGGACTCACTTTATGCGCCGGTACCGCGTTCGCCTCGCTGCTGGTGGGGGCGCCCGCGCTGTCGTCGGCGCTGATCGAGATCGACGTGCCGGTGTTGGGCACCGTCAAGTTCGTCACCGCATTGTTCTTCGACCTCGGGGTGTACCTCATCGTCGTGGGTCTGGTGCTCGACGTGTTGCGTAGCCTCGGTGCCCGCATCGACGTGGAGTTGGGCCAGGAGCAGAAGACGGTGGTGTCTACGCAATGACCACCTCTCTCGTGCCCCTCATCCTGCTCGGCGGCCTCACCAGCGCAGGCGTCTACCTGCTGCTCGAGCGCAACCTGACCCGAATGTTGCTGGGGCTGTTGCTCATCAGCAATGCCATCAACCTACTGATCCTCATCGCCGGCGGCCCGTCCGGTAAGCCCCCTATCTGGGGCCGGGGCAGCGACGAGCACACCACCACCGCGGATCCGTTGGCCCAGGGCATGATCCTGACCGCGATCGTCATCACGATGGGCGTCGCGGCGTTCGTGCTGGCGATGGCCTACCGGACCTATCGGTTGACCACCGCCGAGGAAGTGGGCGACGACCCCGAGGATGCCAAGGTCTCCGAGTTGGCCTCGAAGGACATCGCCGCCGTCGAAGAGGACCGACCCCAGCCTGAAGCCGCCCGCGACACCGATGCACCCGACGAGTTGGACGCCCTGCCCGGTTACGAAGGATCGAAGTGATGCGGGGGCGATTAGTGAAGGCGGACTGCGCATGACGTTGGCGGCCACCTTGATACCCCTGCCCGTCCTGCTCCCGACGCTGGGCGCGGCGGCAACGCTGATCGCGGGCCGGCGGCCACGACTGCAGCGGCTCCTCACCCTCGTCGTGTTGTCTGTCGTCGTCGCGGTGTGTGGCGCGCTGCTCTACCTCGCCGACAGGGACGGCACGCTCGTGCTCCACGTCGGCGGCTGGGGACAGTCGGTGCCCGGGATGGGTCCGCTGGGCATCACGCTGGTGGTGGACCGGTTGTCGGCGCTGATGCTCGTCGTCTCGGCGATCGTGTTGCTGGCCGTGGTGTTCTACGCCATCGGACAGGGTGTCCGCGACGGTGACGAACGCCAACCGGTGTCGATCTTCATGCCCACCTACCTGGTGTTGTCGGCCGGCGTCTGCATGGCGTTCCTCGCCGGTGACCTGTTCAACCTTTTCGTCGGTTTCGAGGTGCTGCTGGCCGCGAGCTTCGTGCTGCTGACGGTCGGAGCCAGCAAGGACCGTGTCCGCGCAGGCATCTCGTATGTGATGGTGTCGATGGTCGGGTCGCTGATCTTCCTGTTCGGCCTCGCCCTCGTCTACGGCGCCACCGGGACACTGAACTTGGCGGAACTCTCCGTGCGACTCGAGGAGGTGTCGGGCGGAGTCCGTTCGGCGATGTTCGCCGTGCTGCTGGTGGCGTTCGGCATCAAGGCCGCGGTGTTCCCGCTCTCGGCCTGGCTGCCCGACTCCTATCCGACCGCACCCGCACCGGTCACCGCCGTGTTCGCCGGCCTGCTCACGAAGGTCGGCGTCTATTCGATCATTCGGGCGCACTCGCTGTTGTTCCCCGACGGAGGGCTCGACCCGGTGCTGTTGGTCGCCGCGTTGTTGACGATGCTGATCGGCATCCTCGGTGCGATCGCGCAGAGCGACATCAAACGACTGCTGTCGTTCACGCTGGTGAGCCACATCGGCTACATGGTGTTCGGCATCGCGTTGTCCAACCAGCTTGGCATGTCCGGTGCCATTTACTATGTGGCGCACCATATTCTGGTGCAGACCACACTGTTCCTGGTCGTCGGGTTGATCGAACGCCAGGCCGGGGCGTCGACCATGGACCGCTTGGGCGGTTTGGCGGCAGCCAGTCCGCTGCTCGCCTTCGTGTTCGTCATCCCCGCGCTTAATCTCGGTGGCATACCACCGTTCTCCGGTTTCATCGGCAAGGTCGCGCTGCTCGAGGCCGGCGCGCAGGACGGCTCGGTACTGGCCTGGACGCTGGTGGCCGGCGGTGTGGTGACGAGCTTGCTGACGCTGTACGTGGTCGTGCGGGTGTGGACCAAGGCGTTCTGGCGCTCGCGCGAGGACGCGCCCGAAGGCCATCTGTCCGCGGCGCTGCCGTCGGCGTTGCTCGACGAACCCGAGGACATCCAGTTCGTCGACCGCGACCACGTCGGCCGCATGCCGGCCGGGATGGTCGGGCCCACGGGTGCGCTGATTGCGGCCGGGCTCGCGCTGACGGTGCTCGCCGGACCGATATTCGCGTACAGCGAAAGGGCTTCCAACGAGGTACTCGACCGGAGCGAGTACATCACTGCCGTGGTGGGGCCGCGATGAGCGCTTGCGCGAAGAGCAGAGGACACCGATGAGAAGCGTTGCGCTGCGCGTCTGGATCTTCTGCTGGCTGGTGTTCGTCTGGATCCTGCTGTGGGGCAACTTCTCCGCGGCGAATGTGCTCTCGGGTGCGGCCGTTGCGGCGTTGATCACATGGTTGCTGCCCCTGCCCGCCGTGCCGGTCGAAGGCAAGGTGCACGTGCTGTCGCTGATCCGCCTCATCCTCACGGTCGCCTACCGTTTGGTGCTGTCCTCGGTCCAGGTCGCGGTGCTGTCGTTGAAACCCCGACCACCACTGTCAGCGGTGCTGCGCGCGCAGCTTTCCGTGAAGTCGGACCTCGTGCTGTCGCTGGCGGTCGTCATCTTCAACCTGATCCCCGGATCGATCGTGCTCGAGATCGACCAGACCCGCCGGCTGCTCTACATGCATGTCATCGATGTCGGCTCCGACCGCGCACTGCAAGCGTTCTACCACCAGGTGGCTGTGATCGAACGGCTGCTGGTCGCGACATTCGAGCGTCCCGAGGACTGGCGCCCGGCGCATGAGCACGAGGAGCACGAAGCATGAGCCCCCAGCGAAATACGAAGGCGCAGCGCGCATGATCACCGTCTGGGTCATCGCCGCGGTGATGATGACCGCCGCCGCCGCGATCACGATGTTCCGTCTCCTTGCCGGGCCGAGCACACTGGACCGCCTGGTCGCCGTCGACACGCTCATCGCCGTGGCGATGTGCGGGATCGGCATCTGGAGCGCCTACAGCCTGGACAGCACCGTCACCTACGGCATGGCCGCATTGGCTTTGATCAGCTTCGTCGGCACGGTCAGCGTCGCCCGATTCCGCGTCCCCGACGTCGACAAGTCCCGCACCATCGGGGGGCGAGGATGACGGGACTCGACATCCTCACGAGCGTGCTGGTGCTGGGCGGCTCGTCGCTCGCGCTGACCGCCGCGATCGGCATCGTCCGCTTCCCTGACACGTTGACGCGCATGCACGCGGCGTCCAAGCCGCAGGTACTCGGGCTCCTGCTGGTGATCATCGGCGCCGGGATACGGCTGCGCGGCAACGCCGATATCGGCATGCTCGTACTCACCGGCTTGTTCACGGTGATCACCGCACCGGTGGTGGCGAACCGGGTTGGTCAGCTCGCGTATCGGGAACAGAACGTCCGAGACGATCTGTTGACCGCGGACGAGATTGACGAGTTCGCCGACCACACGGAAAGCGGCGCCGATGGCCAGGACTGACGACGACAGCTGGGGCATCACCGAGAGTGTGGGCGCGACGGCGCTGGGGGTGGCCTGGTCTCGTGCGCTGGAGCAGAACACCGACTGCCCGCTGTTCACCGATCCGTACGCCCAGATGTTCGTCGACGCGGCAGTGGAACAGGGTTGGCAACCGCCCTCTGCCCACATGGCCGAACGCATCCGCTCGATCGGCGGCTACGCGGCGTCGCGCACCAAATGGTTCGACGAGTTCTTCATCGCCGCGGGCGCCAACGGCATCGACCAGGTGGTGATTCTGGCGGCCGGGCTCGACGCGCGGGCCTGGCGCTTGCCGTGGATCGGTGGCACCGTCGTCTACGAGATCGACCAGCCCCGGGTGCTGACGTTCAAGGTCGACACGTTGCGTCGACACGAAGTTCAGCCGGCCGCCGAGTACATCCCGGTGCCGATCGACTTGCGCGAGGATTGGCCGCGGGCTCTGCGGGACGCGGGGTTCGACGCGAGCGAGCCGACCGCGTGGGCCGCCGAGGGGCTTCTCCCCTATCTGCCCGCACGCGGACAAGACGTGTTGTTCGAACGGATCCACAAGCTCAGCGCGCAAGGCAGCCGCATCGCCGTCGAGTCGTTCGGGGCGGACTTCTTCGATCCGGAGTACCTGGCCAGTCGCCGCGAGAAACTGGCCGAGTACCGCAGGCAGGCCGGCAACGACGGTAGCGACGACGCGTTCGACGTACAGGACCTCTGGTACACCGAGGAACGCACCGAGGTAACCGACTGGCTCACCGACCACGGTTGGGACGTCGCCTCGATCGCTGCCGCGGACCTGATGGAACGCTACGGCCGGTGCGCCGCGGGCGAACCCGACGACACAACTCCGCGGACGGTATTCGTCGAGGGACAACGGACCTGCTGACAACCGCTGTCGCCGGACGTGAGCCGATCTTTCGGACCCGGATCCCGCTACTCCCCCGACAGCTGGAACTCGACCATTGCGGTCACGGTCTCGACGGCGTCGCTCAGCGCAGCCAGCCGCTCGGCGACGGTCGGCGCAGCCAGCACCGCGTAGCGGTCGGCCTGCCCCATCGGCAGGCGAGAGGTCAACGTGTACAACCACTTACCGGCATCGCCGGACGCGTCCGCACCCGCCACGAATTCGCGGCCGTTGACGTCGGCCCCGCGTGCGGCGGCGATGCGTTCGAACAGCGCGACCATGCGGTCCTCCACGTCGCGGATCGCGTCCGCCTCGACGGGCTCACCCGGCTGATCGGGCCACGGTTCTACCGCTGCGCGTGGATACGGGTCGTCGGGCTGCCACTCGATGACCCGAATACGTTCGCCAACCGCGCATTTGAGGCGGTAGCGGCCGTCACCGAAATCGGCGACCTCGCCGATGTGTGCCAGCGCGCCGACGTCGCTGCGGACGTCCCCGCCGCCCACTTCCCTGCCCGCCGTGATCAACACGACGCCGAACGCCGGGTCCTCGGTAGCCAGACAGTCCGAAACCAGTGCGCTGTAACGAGGTTCGAAGATCCGCAACGGAAGCTCCTCGCCGGGTAGCATCGCCACCTGCAGCGGGAACATCGGGATGGCCGCCACGTCTACAGCTCCAGTTCGGCGACCAGGGCGTCGACGACGGCGCGCAGGTCGCCGTCGTGCTCCTCGGCGACGCGGCGTTGACGTTGATACGACCCGCCGCCCCCGTAGATGTCGGCGACGTGCCGTAGTTCGTCGGCGCAGTGCAGCGACGCGGCAACCGGTTCGAGACGGTTGAGCAGCTCGTCGAGGTCCTCGGTCACCAACCGTTCGTTGCTGTTGGCATCCTGGATGATGATGGCGTCGAGGCCGTAACGCGCTGCGCGCCACTTGTTCTCCTGCACGTGCCACGGGGGCATGGTGGGCAGCGACTCACCGGCGTCGAGCCGCCGGTCGAGGTCGACGACCAGACAATGCGTCAACGCCACCAGCGCACCCAACTCGCGCAGATTGGAGACACCGTCGAATATCCGGATCTCCACCGTCCCGATATGCGGCGAAGGCCGGACATCCCAACGGATTTCGTTCATGTGGTCGATGATGCCGGTCTTCTTCTGGTCGTAGACGAAACGCTCCCACTCCGCCCACGACTGAAAGTGGAACGGCAGCCCGGCCGTCGGCAGCTGCTGAAACATCATCGCCCGGTTGGACGCATAGCCGGTGTCCTCACCGTCCCAGAACGGGGACGACGCCGACAGGGCCAACAGATGCGGGTAGTGGTTGAGCAGCGAGGTGTTGATCGGCATCACCTTGTGCGCGGAGCGGACCCCGACGTGCACGTGCACACCCCAGATCAGCATCTGCCTGCCCCACCACTGGGTGCGCTTGATCAGCTCGGCATAGCGGGGGGCGTCGGTCAGGCTGCCCGGCGACCACTTCGCGAACGGGTGCGTGCCCGCGCAGAACAACTCCATCCCGCGACCCCGGACGATCTCGCGGGCCGTCACCAGCGTCGAACGCAGATCGTTCATCGCCTCGGGCACCGAATCGCAGATGCCCGTGACGATCTCTACGGTGTTGCGCAGCAGCTCCTTGTGCACACGCGGGTTGTTCTCGCCGAGCTCCTCGATGACCGCAGTGGCTTCGTTGCTCAGGTCCCGCGTCGTCGCGTCGACGAGCGCGAACTCCCACTCGACCCCGACCGTCGGTCGGGGCGAGCCGACGAAATCGATGTGGCTGCTAGCCGGTACGGATAACACCGCATGCCACCCGCGATCCGGCGTCACCGGTCGCCAGAGTGGCCGCATCCGGCGGCGGGTCACCGTTGACCTGCTGGTAGCGCTCCGGCGGAATGTTGGCGAAGTTGTCCGCCTTCTCGTGGATGATGATCGCGGTGCCCGCGCCCGACGTGAGTTCCTCGGCGGTGAACGCGTCGGTCGTCGTCAGGACCCTGGCCGAACCGTCCTCGCGGACCTGCAGCGACGTCAGGTCACCGCTCGCGGGATGACCGCTGTGGCCGGGCACCTGGAAGTGCCCACCCGCCGAGTTGAAGTTCCCCGGCGCGCCACCGGTGGGCGCGACCGAGTTGGCCTCGCACTTGCCGACCTGATGGATGTGCATGCCATGGAAGCCGGGCGTCAGCCTCCCGGGCGTGGTGGTCTCGACGCTGATCGTCGCGTAGCCGCCACTGAACTGGATGTCAGCGGTCGCCACCGGTGTGCCGTCCGCAAGCTTCAATTCGGCGGTGAGCGTTTCGCTTGCGCCCTGTCCTTCGCCCTGCCCTTGACCTTGGCCTTCTGCCTGCCCGCCGCCGTGACCACCGCCCTCACCCGGCGGGGCCGACGGAGGCGGAGATCCGGTCCAGACGGGCGGAGGGGTGCCCTGCACGTTGCTGGGCTCCTCGGGCGCCGCACAGGCGCTCAAGGCGAGTGCGGGGACAGCGAACAAGGCAGCGGCGGCGACGGTCTTGAACATGTGCACGAGCCTAACCGGTGACCACCACAATGACGCCCGGCGGTTGTTCGGCGAGTGCGGGCAATCGCGGTTCGACGGGCGCCTCGAGCAGACGTCCCACCTCTTCTGCGGCCTCCCGCTCGCCGGGCGCGTCGCTGAAGTACACGGTGGTGGCCGCCACGTCCGCCAGTTCGAGGTTGCCGGTCTCGGTGACGTTCCAGCCGGCCTCGCGCAGCCGTCCGGCCGTGCCCTCGGCCGCGCCCGCAACGGTGGAGATGTTGAAGACCCGGACCTCGGCATCGGCCGGTGCCGGCGCCTCCGACGTCGTGGTCGCGGTGGTCGTGGTCGCGGTCGCCAGCGGCGGCGCGTCCTCCTCGTCGCTGTCGGAACCCATCGCCTGAAACGCCACCAACAGGAAAACGACGCCAAGGAAGAGCAGCACCATCACCATGGCGCGCAGGGGCAGCCCTGACGAATCTCGCTGGTTCATTGCGCCCACCTTATCGAGCGGGCCTCACGGCCCGGGAAACTCAGGTGACGTCGAAGCCGAGACGGCGTGCCGCCCGCGCCTTCTGCCTGCTGGCCCTCAGTCGCCGCAACCGCTTGACCAGCATCGGATCGGCGGCGAGCGCCTCGGGTCGGTCGACGAGCGCGTTCAGCACCTGGTAGTAGCGGGTGGCCGACATGGAGAACAGCTCCTTGATGGCGTCTTCCTTGGAGCCCGCGTATTTCCACCACTGCCGCTCGAACGCGAGAATGTCGTGCTCGCGTCGAGTCAGCCCGTCGGAGAGTTCAGAGTTGTCTCCGGATTGTTCAGTCCGCGCGATCGCGCCGTCCATCTGGCTCTTGGACCCTTCCGACAACTTGAATGACATCGCTGTGGTTCGGCGCTCATTCAACCACGTGATGGGCTGATGAGCGGTTCGACATGCCCGCGAGTCGGGCAGCAAGGATTGCCGACTTAAGATTTTCGACTATGGCAGTCGTTCCGATCCGCATCGTAGGAGATCCCGTCCTGCACACAGCCACCGAGCCCGTGCCGGTCGGTGAGGACGGTTCGCTGCCCGCCGATCTCGCGGATTTGATCGCCGACCTGTTCGACACGATGGACGCGGCGAACGGGGTTGGCTTGGCCGCGAACCAGATCGGCGTCTCCAAGCGGGTGTTCGTCTACGACTGCGCCGAGGTGCGCGGTCGCATCACGCGCCGCCGCGGTGTGGTCGTCAATCCGGTGTTGGAGACCTCCGAAGTTCCCGAGACCATGCCCGATCCGGACGATGACGACGAGGGTTGCCTTTCGGTGCCCGGGGAGTCGTTCCCGACGGGGCGGGCCGACTGGGCGAGGGTGACGGGGCTGGACGCCGAAGGCAATCCGATCACCCTCGAAGGCACCGACCTGTTCGCCCGGATGCTGCAGCACGAGACGGGTCACCTCGACGGCTTCCTTTACCTGGACCGCTTGGTCGGCAGGCATGCGCGCAGCGCCAAGCGTGCGGTGAAGTCGCACGGCTGGGGGGTGCCGGGGTTGTCGTGGATGCCCGGTAAGGACCCCGATCCGTTCGGTCACTGACCGTGCCCGCGCTGCCCGCGATCGGCACACGGGTGACCGTGCGTTACCGGCGGCCGGCCGGTTCGACACCCCCGCTGACCGACGTGGTCGGTCATGTCGTCGACAACGGTGCGGCACTGGGGATTCGGACCAAACGGGGGGTCGTCGTACGGGTAGACCTCGGCGATGTCGTCGCCATCAAGGAGCTGCCCGCCGCACCAGTGCGCACCGCCGACATCCGCAACGTCGAACACGCGGCGGCGTTGGCGTGGCCGGGTGTCGAGCAGGAATGGCTGGGCGGCTGGCTGCTGCGCGCCGCAGGACGCCACACGCACCGCGGCAATTCCGCTGTCCCGCTGGGCTTTGACGCCGACGCCACGGCCATTCCAACGATCATCAGCTGGTACGGCAAGCGGGGGCTGACGCCGTGGCTTTCCATACCCGATCGGCTGTTCCGCCCGATCCTAAAGTCGCCGCACCTCGAGACCGAGGTCATGACAAGCGATTTGAGCGACACGGTGGTCGACGAACGCGTGACCCTGACCGCGACACCCGACGCCGCATGGCTGCACCTGTACCGCCGCGCCGTGCCTGTCGACGTGCTGACCGCCGTCATCGACGGTGAGGTCGCGTTCGCGACGATCCCCGGTGCGGCCGTCGGCAGGGCCGCCGTGACGACGGCGCCGTGCGGCCGGCGCTGGGTCGGGCTGTCGGCGGTGCGGGTCGACGAGCGGGCCCGCGGTGCGGGTCTGGCGCGCGCACTGTGTTCGACGCTGTTGGGTTGGGGGACCCAGCGGGGTGCGACCGGCGGCTACGCGCAGGTGCTGGTCGACAACGCGGTGGCCCTCGGCCTCTACAGGTCGATGGGATTCCAGACGCAGCACCGCAGCCGCTATGTCGACGCTCGTAGCATGTAAGCCATGCGGATCGCCACTTGGAACGTCAACTCGATTCGGGCTCGGGTCGAACGGGTCACCGACTGGCTCGAGCGAGCCGACGTCGACGTGCTGGCGATGCAGGAGACCAAGTGCAACGACGAGCAATTCCCGGTCATGCCCTTCCTGGCCGCCGGCTATGAGGTGACCCACTGCGGCTTCAACCAGTGGAACGGCGTGGCGATCGCGTCCCGCGTCGGGATCGAGGACGTGCAGGTGGGCTTCGACGATCAGCCGACCTGGAGCGACAAGCCCGACGTGGAGGCGGCCGCCGAAGCCCGCGCCCTCGGCGCCACCTGCAACGGAGTCCGGGTGTGGAGCCTGTACGTGCCGAACGGCCGGTTCGTCGGCTCACCGCACTACGCGTACAAGCTGGAATGGCTTGCCGCGCTCCGCAATACGGCACACAAGTGGTTGTCCGATGACCCGACCGCGCAGATCGCGCTCGTCGGGGACTGGAACATCGCGCCGACCGACGAGGACGTCTGGAGCGTCGAGTTCTACCAAGGCAGCACCCACGTCACCGCACCAGAACGCGAGGCGTTCAGCGCGGTGGTGGAAGCGGGTTTCGCCGATGTGGTGCGGCCGTTCACTCCCGGACCGGGGGTCTACACCTACTGGGACTACACACAGCTGCGGTTTCCGAAGAACCGCGGCATGCGCATCGATTTCATCCTCGGCTCACCCGCGCTCGCCGACCGCGTCACGCACGCCGAGATCGTCCGCGATGAACGCAAGAGCGGCAAGGACCGCATCGGAGCGCCCAGCGATCACGCCCCGGTGTTGATCGAACTGGGGTGACCGCGACGGTCCACTTCCGACGATTCTCCCGTTGCCCCTTCCCGATTCCTCCGCGTCTGCGCTAGCGTGGCAGGCGTCCACACACGGGAGCGCGCACCAGCGCGCTGAGAGGACGGGTGGGCCCGTCGACCGTACGAACCTGACCGGGTAATGCCGGCGTAGGGAGATAGCTCAAATGACGCACGCCGCGAACAGTCCTGTCAATCCGTCCGTGACCACCGGCCCGATCCAGGGCAGCACGAAGGTGTATCGAGAGCTCGACGATGTGCCCGGCGCCAGAGTCCCATTGCGCCGGGTGCACCTGACCAACGGCGAGCACCTCGACCTCTACGACACCTCCGGTCCGTATACCGACCCGACGGCGACCCTCGACCTGCAGGCGGGCTTGCCCGCGCGCCCGGGCGTGGTGCGCGACCGCGGAACGCAGCTGCAGCGGGCCCGTGCCGGCGAGATCACCGCCGAGATGGCGTTCATCGCCGCCCGCGAGCGAGTCCCTGTCGAGCTGGTCCGCGACGAGGTCGCGGCGGGCAGGGCCGTCATACCCGCGAACCACAATCACCCCGAGACCGAGCCGATGATCATCGGCAAGGCGTTCGCGGTGAAAGTCAATGCCAACATCGGCAATTCGGCGGTGACCAGTTCGATCGCCGAAGAGGTCGACAAGATGGTGTGGGCCACCCGCTGGGGCGCCGACACGATCATGGACCTGTCCACCGGCCGCGACATCCACACGACTCGGGAGTGGATCCTGCGCAACTCCCCGGTGCCGGTCGGCACGGTTCCGATCTACCAGGCCCTGGAGAAAGTCAACGGCGACCCGGCCGCTCTGACGTGGGAACTGTACCGCGACACCGTGATCGAACAGTGCGAACAGGGCGTGGACTACATGACCGTGCACGCCGGCGTGCTACTGCGTTACGTTCCGCTGACGGCCAAGCGTGTCACCGGAATCGTCAGTCGCGGCGGTTCCATCATGGCCGCATGGTGCCTGGCACACCACCGGGAATCGTTCCTGTACACCCACTTCGATGAGCTGTGCCAGATCCTGCAGCGCTACGACGTGACGTTCTCACTCGGCGACGGCCTGCGGCCCGGCTCGATCGCCGACGCCAACGACGCCGCCCAGTTCGCCGAGCTGCGTACGCTCGGCGAGCTCACCAAGATCGCGAAATCGCATGGTGTACAGGTGATGATCGAGGGTCCCGGCCATGTGCCGATGCACAAGATCGTCGAGAACGTCCGGCTCGAGGAGGAGTGGTGCGAGGAGGCGCCGTTCTACACGCTGGGCCCGCTGGCGACCGACATCGCACCGGCCTATGACCACATCACCAGCGCCATCGGCGCCGCGATCATCGCGCAGGCCGGCACCGCCATGCTCTGTTACGTGACGCCGAAGGAACACCTCGGCCTACCCGACCGCAAAGACGTCAAGGATGGCGTCATCGCCTACAAGATCGCCGCGCACGCCGCTGATCTCGCCAAGGGCCACCCCCACGCTCAGGAACGCGACGACGCGCTGTCCCGCGCACGCTTCGAGTTCCGCTGGCACGACCAGTTCGCACTGTCGCTGGATCCCGACACCGCCCGCGCGTTCCACGACGAGACGCTGCCCGCCGAACCGGCCAAAACCGCACACTTCTGCTCGATGTGCGGGCCGAAGTTCTGTTCCATGCGCATCACGCAGGACGTCCGCGACTATGCTGCCAAGCACGGGCTCGACAGCGAGGAGGCGATCGAAGCCGCGATGGAGATGGGGATGGCCGAGAAGTCACGCGAATTCGCCGAACACGGCAACCGCGTGTACCTGCCGCTGGCATGACCTACCTACCACTGCCGCCGCCCCGTACCACCCCGGTGCGGGTGATGACGATCGCCGGATCCGATTCTGGCGGAGGCGCGGGAATCCAGGCCGACATGCGCACGTTCGCTCTGCTCGGGGTTCACGGCCTGGTTGCGGTCACCGCCGTCACCGTTCAGAACTCGGTCGGGGTCAAGGGTTTTCACGAGATTCCCCTCGACGTCATCGCAGGACAGATCGAAGCCGTGACCTCCGACATCGGCGTGCAGGCAGCCAAGACGGGGATGCTGGCGTCATCGGAGATCATCGACACCGTCGCCGAAACCTGGCGCGCACAGGGCATGGCCGGTTCGGTGCCTTTGGTCGTCGACCCTGTGTGCGCCTCCATGCACGGTGATCCCCTTTTGCATCCCAGTGCGCTGGATTCACTGCGGGCACAACTGTTCCCGTTGGCGACACTGGTGACACCGAACCTCGACGAGGTGCGCCTGCTCACCGACATCGAGGTCATCGACCCCTCATCCCAGCGGGAGGCGGCCCGCGCACTGCACGCACTCGGACCGCAGTGGGCACTGGTCAAGGGAGGCCACCTGCGAGCGTCGGCGCAGAGCCCCGATCTGCTGTTCGGCGGCACCGAGTTCCACGAATTCGACGCCACGCGCATCGACACCGGCCACGACCACGGCGCCGGTGACACGTTGGCCGCAGCCATCGCCAGCGCGCTGGCACACGGCTATTCGGTACCCGACGCCGTCGCGTTCGGTAAACGCTGGGTCACCGAATGTCTGCGTGCCGCTTACCCGTTGGGACGCGGTCACGGCCCGGTGTCGGCGCTGTTCAGGCTCACCGAGTGAACCTCGAACCGATCGCGGGTGTCGCCCACGAACCCGACGCCGACCCCGCCGGTGTCGTCGTCCTCACCCACGGCGCCGGCGGCAGCAGGGAAGCACCGCTACTCAAGAGGCTCTGTGACGAGTGGGCCGGACGCGGTTGGCTTGCGGTGCGCTACAACCTGCCCTACCGGCGCCGCCGGCCCAAGGGCCCGCCGTCTGGATCCGCCAAGGTCGACCAGGAGGGAGTGATCGAGGCCATCGACGTCGCCCGCACGCTCGCCGACGGCCCCGTCATCGCGGGCGGGCACTCCTACGGCGGGCGGATGACATCGATGGCGGTGGCCGACGGAGCAGCCCACATCGACGTTCTGACACTGTTCTCGTATCCACTTCATCCGCCCGGAAAGCCCGAACGCGCACGCACCGAACATCTTCCGCGCATCACGGTACCCACGGTGTTCACGCACGGCACCGCCGACCCGTTCGGATCGATCGACGAACTCCGGTCCGCCGCCGCCCTGATCGGCGCACCCGCCGAGGTCGTCGAGATCACCGGCGCCCGCCACGATCTGGTCTCCAAGACACTCAATGTGCCTGCGCTGGCTGTGGATGCGGCATTACGGTTGTCGGGTGCGTCCTAGCAACTGGGTGATCGTCGCGGTTGTCGTGATCGGCATCGGCGCCCTGGCTGCGATCGGTTGGTTCTACATCGTCGAACCACGCATGACGACGACGGTGCGCGCCGATCTCCTACGGCTCGGAGATTGCGTGCGCACGCGTGAGTCCGACGTTCTGCCGCAGGAAGTCAAGCGAGTGGACTGCGACGGTCCCCACTACGGAGAGGTGTTCGCGATCCTGCGCGCGCCCGATGCGCCGGAGTATCCCGGCGAGGACGCCTTGAGAAGGATCGGCGATCAGTGCAGTGGCAAGTTCTTCGACTACGCGCCGAATATCCCCGAGGGGCCGACCTTTCGGCTCGCGATCGGTTATCCGAGTGCGCAGGCATGGTCGGAGGGGGCGCGGTCGGTGGTCTGCGTCGCGATGGCCAAGAACGAGCGCTGGGGTTCGATCCGCAGCTAGAAGGCGGTGACCGCGATACGGTTGCCGCGTGACAACGCCGCCGGGTCCTCCCCCGCCGTACGGACCACCGCCGTCCTACGGCGGGCAGCCGCCCGATCCGTATCCGCCGCCGGGGTCCGCGTACCCCTGTCTCTTATACCCATCCGACCGTGCCGACGAACGCTTGC
>NZ_NKCO01000011.1:0-159082 GCF_002245615.1 Mycobacterium neumannii
TATTATTTTAGAGAGTACGAGGACGACTACGAGCACCACCTAGGCCTTCGTCGGCGGCGTCAGATGTGTATAGGGGCACCCGCCGACGGGCGCTGGATTCCGCCGGGTGCCCCGGGCAGCAACTGGGTGTCGCGCGGCAACGGATCGACGACCGAGTACGTCGGCAGGCGCCGGGCCCCAGAAGCCGAGGACGATGTCGTCGGCCCGGTCGCCGAGCCCGACCTCTCGACACCGCCGCCCGAACCGCCACGTGGCAGACATTCGGCGCCGCCGGCCAGCGGCGATTCGCGGCGCCCCGCGCAGCAGACCGTGCCCACAGAACCGCCGGAACCCTCCCCGGAATCACCGGCTCCCACCGGGCGGCGGCACCGCAACGCCGACGACCCCGACACCGCCGGACAGTCCGTCGCCGAACTGTTGGCCCGGCTGCAGGCGAGCCCCACACCGGGCGGGCGTCGCAGACGCCGCGAGGAGTGAGTTAATCTCGTAGCGACCGTCCGGTACCCGCACCGCGGGACTGGAACGTACACCCATCAACTCGCAGCGAGGTCGACTTCATGGTCGCCATGGGGACCCCACCTGGCGGATTCCGCCCGGCGCGGCTCACTGTCGGCATCGTTTCGGCAGGTCGTGTCGGTTCCGCGCTGGGTGTCGCCCTCGAGCGCGCCGAGCACGTCGTGGTGGCGTGCAGCGGGGTTTCGCGTGCGTCGCGCGACCGCGCCCAGCGCCGGCTGCCCGACACCGCGGTGCTTCCGGTCGACGAGGTGGCCAGCCGTTCCGAACTGCTGATCCTCGCGGTGCCCGACGCCGAGCTCGAGAAGTTGGTGTCCGGTCTGGCCGCGACCGGGTCGGTGCGGTCGGGCACGATCGTCGCGCACACCTCCGGTGCAAACGGAATCGCCGTGCTGGCACCGCTGACATCGCAGGGCTGCATACCGTTGGCCATCCATCCGGCGATGACCTTCACCGGCACCGACGAGGACATCGACCGCTTGGCCGACACCTGCTTCGGGGTGACGGCCGCCGACGAGGTCGGATACGCGATCGCCCAATCGCTTGTGCTCGAGATCGGCGGGGAGCCGTTCCGGGTCCGCGAGGACGCGCGCACGCTCTATCACGCGGCACTGGCGCATGCCAGCAATCACCTGGTGACGGTGCTGCTCGACGCGGTCGAGGGCTTGCGGTCGGCGCTGTGGGGCCAGGAGCTGCTCGGCCAGGAACTGGTCGGCGATGCGCCGGGCGGTCTGCCCGAGCGGGTCGTCGGCCCGCTGGCGCGCGCGTCTTTGGAGAACGCGCTGCAACGCGGGCAGGCGGCATTGACCGGCCCGGTGGCACGCGGGGACGCCGCCGCTGTGGCGCGTCATCTGGAAGCCCTGACGGAGGTGAATCCCGAATTGGCGCAGGCATATCGGGCGAACTCATTGCGCTCCGCCCAGCGTGCGCACGCACCGGACGAGGTGGTCGCCGTGCTCGCCGCCGATCCGGACCGCGGCGGGAGCTCGCGACGGACGGAGATGGGCCGATGACCATTCGCAAACCGCAGTTCACGGCGGGCGAACTGAACGTCTACTCGAAACCCGGTGACGTCACGGCGGTCACCAGGGCGCTGCGTGCCACCGGTCGGCGCGTGATGCTGGTCCCGACGATGGGCGCTCTGCACGAGGGTCACCGCATGCTCATCCGCTCCGCAAAGCGTGTCCAGGGCGCCGTCGTGGTGGTGTCGATCTTCGTCAACCCGCTGCAGTTCGGGGCGGGTGAGGACCTCGAGGCGTATCCGCGCACGCTCGACGACGACCTCGCCGCCTTGGGCGAAGAAGGCGTCGAGATCGCGTTCACGCCGACCGTCGCCGACATGTACCCCGACGGCACCCGCACGTCGGTCCATCCCGGGCCGCTCGGTGCCGACCTCGAAGGCGCTTCTCGGCCAACGCATTTCGCTGGTGTGCTGACGGTGGTGCTCAAGCTGCTCAACATTGTCCGTCCCGACCACGCGTTCTTCGGGGAGAAGGACTACCAGCAGTTGGCGCTGATCCGGCAGATGATCGCCGACCTCAACGTCGACACCAGGATCGTGGGTGTGCCGATCGTGCGGGAGGCCGACGGGCTGGCGATGTCGTCGCGCAACCGGTATCTGGACTCCGAGCAGCGCGAACATGCGGGCGCGCTGTCGGCCGCGCTGCTGGCCGGGATGTACGCCGCGGGGGAGGGGACCGCGGCAGCGTTGGACGCCGCACGTGCGGTGCTCGACTCGGTGCCGGCCATCGAGGTCGATTATCTCGACGTGCGCGACCCGATGCTCGGGCCCCCGCCGGAGGTCGGGGCGGCGCGCATGTTGGTGGCCGGCCGGCTGGGGCCCACCAGGCTGGTGGACAACATCGCCATAGATATCGGGGTGCCGTCGGGGGCTGGCCCGGACGTCGCGTTTGACGAGCACGAACTTCCTTGGAGGAACTGATGTTACGGACAATGCTGAAATCGAAGATCCACCGCGCGACGGTCACGAAGGCCGACCTGCACTACGTCGGATCGGTGACCATCGACGCCGACCTCATGGAGGCCGCCGACCTGCTCGAGGGGGAGCAGGTGACGATCGTCGACATCGACAACGGCGCCCGGCTGGTGACGTATGCCATAACCGGTGAGCGTGGCAGCGGCGTGATCGGGATCAACGGTGCGGCGGCGCATCTCGTGCATCCCGGGGATCTGGTTATCCTGATCGCCTACGGCACCATGGAGGATGCCGAAGCCAGGGCGTACCAACCGCGGATCGTGTTCGTCGACGCCGACAATAAGCAGGTCGACCTCGGTCACGATCCGGCGTTCGTACCGGCCGACGCGGCCGAGTTGATATCGCCACGGTGAGACCGTGTTACTAGCCATCGACGTCCGTAACACCCACACCGTCGTGGGTTTGGTGTCGGGTTCCGGAGAGCACGCCAAAGTGGTGCAGCAGTGGCGGATTCGCACCGAATCGGAAGTCACCGCCGATGAACTCGCCCTGACCATCGACGGACTGATCGGCGACGACTCCGAACGCCTGAGCGGGGCGGCCGGGCTGTCGACCGTCCCGTCGGTGATGCACGAACTGCGCGAAATGTTGCGCCAGTACTGGCCGTCGGTGCCGCATGTGTTGATCGAGCCCGGTGTCCGCACGGGGATCCCGCTGCTGGTGGACAACCCGAAGGAAGTCGGCGCCGACCGCATCGTGAACTGCCTGGCCGCCTACCACAAGTACGGCACCGCGGCCATCGTCGTCGACTTCGGCTCGTCGATCTGCGTCGACGTGGTCTCGGCGAAGGGCGAGTTCCTCGGCGGCGCGATCGCTCCCGGTGTCGAGGTGTCGTCTGACGCGGCTGCGGCGCGATCGGCGGCGTTGCGTCGCGTCGAGCTGACCCGACCGCGTTCGGTCATCGGGAAGAACACCGTCGAGTGCATGCAGGCCGGTGCGGTGTTCGGATTCGCCGGCCTGGTCGACGGCCTCGTGCAGCGCATCCGAGACGACGTCGACGGCTTCGGGGGCACCGACATCGCGGTGGTCGCCACCGGGCACACCGCGCCGCTTCTGCTGCCGGATATGCGCACGGTTCAGCATTACGACCAGCACCTCACCCTCGACGGCTTGCGTCTGGTGTTCGAGCGCAACCGCGACAACCAGCGTGGCCGCCTCAAACAGGCCCGCTGAAGGATGATTTCGGTGCCCAACCGGTTGCCAGGTCAGCGTCGACGCACCGAAATTCCTCGTCGGCGCACGTTCATTTAGGCTGGCACGACGTGACCGAACCCGACCCCTCCCGCACCGCACCGGCCGCGGACGCCACAGCCGAGCCTGACCTTCCGGAGCAGTACCGGATCCGTCAGGCCAAGCGTGAGCGGCTGCTCGCCGAGGGGCGCGAGCCGTATCCGGTGGAGATCGCGCGCACCCATTCCCTGGCCGAGATCCGCGCGGCCTATCCGGATCTGGCCGCCGGCGACGAGACGGGCCAGATCGTGGGTGTGGCCGGACGGGTGATGTTCGCCCGCAACTCCGGAAAGCTGTGCTTTGCCACGCTGCAGGAGGGGGACGGCACCCAGCTGCAGGCGATGATCAGCCTCAACAAGGTAGGACAGGAATCGCTGGACGCGTGGAAGGCCGACGTAGACCTCGGCGACATCGTCTTCGTGCGCGGTGAGGTGATCAGCTCCCGGCGCGGCGAACTCTCGGTCCTTGCCGACTCGTGGCAAATGGCTTCGAAGGCCCTTCGGCCGCTGCCGGTGGCGCATAAGGAGATGAGCGAAGAGGCCCGGGTTCGGCAGCGCTACGTCGATCTCATCGTGCGTCCCGAGGCCAGGACTGTCGCTCGCCAGCGGGTCGCGGTGGTGCGCGCGGTGCGGACGGCGCTGGAACGGCGCGGATTCCTGGAAGTCGAAACTCCGATGCTGCAGACACTCGCGGGCGGCGCTGCGGCGCGGCCGTTCGTGACGCACTCCAATGCGCTCGATGCCGACCTATATCTGCGTATCGCGCCCGAACTGTTTCTCAAGCGCGCACTGGTAGGTGGATTCGAGCGCGTCTTCGAGTTGAATCGGGTGTTCAGAAACGAAGGCGCCGATTCCACGCATTCTCCGGAATTCGCGATGCTCGAGACATATCAGGCATACGGGACCTACGACGATTCCGCCGTCGTGACCCGAGAGATTATTCAAGAAGTCGCAGACGAGGCGATCGGAACACGTGAGGTGCCATTGCCTGATGGCACTGTCTATGATCTTGATGGCGAATGGCAGTCCGTCGAAATGTATCCGTCACTGTCTGAAGCTCTGGGCGAAGAGATCACACCGGAAACACCGGCCGAGAAGTTATGGGCGATCGCCGATCGTCTCGGAGTCGAGATCCCTCGCGACCGGGGTTACGGTCACGGGAAATTGGTCGAGGAACTGTGGGAGCACACCGTCGGGAACACCTTGTGGGCGCCCACGTTCGTCCGTGATTTCCCCGTCGAGACGACCCCCCTTACGCGGCCGCACCGCAGTATTGAGGGCGTCACCGAGAAATGGGATCTCTATATCAGGCGTTTCGAACTGGCGACCGGCTATTCGGAGTTGATCGATCCCGTAATCCAACGCGAAAGGTTCGAAGCCCAGGCGAGGGCGGCGGCCGCAGGTGACGACGAGGCGATGGTCCTTGACGAGGATTTTCTGGCAGCCCTGGAGTATGCCATGCCGCCGTCGACGGGAACCGGAATGGGTATCGACAGATTGATGATGGCCCTGACGGGACTGTCGATTAGAGAGACGGTTTTGTTCCCGATTGTTCGGCGCCACGGCAACTGAACGCCGCGGCGTATGATCTTTGTTGTATAGCGCACACAGATATGGCACATTGGTGCCGGGTTCGATACTTTACTGCGGTCCTGTGATCGCGCAGAAGGGCGTGTTTAAATGGCGAAGAAAGTTACCGTCACCTTGGTCGATGATTTCGACGGCGAAGGTGCGGCCGACGAGACTGTTGAATTCGGCCTCGACGGGGTCACCTATGAGATCGACCTTTCTTCGAAGAATGCCGCAAAACTGCGCGACGCCCTGAAGCCGTGGGTCGATTCCGGTCGTCGGGTCGGCGGCCGTCGGCGCGGACGTGCCGCCGGGTCGGGCCGCGGGCGGGCGGCGATCGATCGCGAGCAAAGCGCGGCGATCCGCGAGTGGGCCCGGCGTAACGGACACAATGTGTCGACGCGTGGGCGCATTCCCGCCGATGTGATCGACGCCTTCCACGCCGCCACGTAGAGGTGCTCCTCACGCGCGCCGTGTCGGTTGTTCGCTAGCCGCGAAGCCATCGGGGCTCGATTGGGAAACGAATCGGCCCACCGATGCGTTGCTCTCCCATAGCGGCGGGTATTCGATCCCGTGCGCGTCGATGCCCCCCGGGTGTCCGCTTAGAGCAGACCGGCGGGCGGGACGCGCCGCCCTACTGCCCACTAGAGTGGACGGTGGTGTGGTGCGTACTCGAGACCGTTGGGCGCGCGTGGCACCGACCAAATGATGGAGAGCAGGTAACCACCGATGTTTGAGAGATTCACCGACCGTGCCCGCAGGGTCGTCGTCCTGGCTCAAGAAGAGGCCCGGATGCTCAACCACAACTACATCGGCACCGAGCACATCCTGTTGGGACTTATTCACGAGGGTGAGGGCGTAGCGGCCAAGTCGCTGGAGTCGCTGGGCATCTCGCTCGAGGGCGTGCGCAGCCAGGTCGAAGAGATCATCGGCCAGGGCCAGCAGGCGCCGTCGGGCCATATCCCGTTCACCCCGCGCGCCAAGAAGGTGCTGGAGCTGAGCCTCCGCGAGGCGCTGCAACTCGGCCATAACTACATCGGCACCGAGCACATCCTGCTCGGCCTCATCCGTGAGGGCGAGGGCGTCGCAGCCCAGGTGCTCGTGAAGCTGGGCGCCGAGCTCACCCGCGTGCGTCAGCAGGTCATCCAGCTGCTTTCGGGCTACCAGGGCAAGGAGACCGCGGAAGCCGGCACCGGCGGACGCGGCGGCGAGGCGGGCAACCCGTCCACCTCGCTGGTGCTCGACCAGTTCGGCCGCAACCTGACCGCGGCCGCGATGGAGGGCAAGCTCGACCCCGTCATCGGCCGCGAGAAGGAAATCGAGCGGGTGATGCAGGTGCTGAGCCGTCGCACCAAGAACAACCCGGTGCTGATCGGCGAGCCCGGCGTCGGCAAGACCGCCGTCGTCGAGGGCCTGGCGCAGGCCATCGTGCACGGCGACGTGCCCGAGACGCTGAAGGACAAGCAGCTCTACACGCTGGACCTGGGGTCCCTGGTGGCGGGCAGCCGGTACCGCGGCGACTTCGAAGAGCGCCTGAAGAAGGTCCTCAAGGAGATCAACACCCGCGGCGACATCATCCTGTTCATCGACGAGTTGCACACGCTGGTCGGTGCGGGTGCGGCCGAGGGCGCCATCGACGCCGCTTCGATCCTGAAGCCGAAGCTGGCCCGCGGCGAGCTGCAGACCATCGGCGCCACCACGCTCGACGAGTACCGCAAGTACATCGAGAAGGACGCCGCGCTGGAGCGTCGCTTCCAGCCGGTGCAGGTCGGTGAGCCGACCGTCGCGCACACCATCGAGATCCTCAAGGGTCTGCGCGACCGCTACGAGGCGCACCACCGTGTCTCGATCACCGACGGCGCCATTGCCGCGGCGGCCACCCTGGCCGACCGCTACATCAACGATCGGTTCCTGCCGGACAAAGCGATCGACCTGATCGACGAGGCCGGCGCCCGGATGCGCATCCGGCGTATGACCGCGCCGCCAGACCTGCGCGAGTTCGACGAGAAGATCGCCGACGCGCGCCGGGAGAAGGAGTCCGCGATCGACGCGCAGGACTTCGAGAAGGCGGCCAGCCTGCGCGACAAGGAGAAGCAGCTCGTCGCGCAGCGTGCCGAGCGCGAGAAGCAGTGGCGCTCAGGTGATCTCGACGTTGTCGCCGAGGTCGACGACGAGCAGATCGCCGAGGTGCTCGGCAACTGGACCGGCATCCCCGTGTTCAAGCTGACCGAGGAGGAGACCACCCGGCTGCTGCGCATGGAGGAGGAGCTGCACAAGCGGATCATCGGCCAGGAGGACGCCGTCAAGGCGGTCAGCAAGGCGATCCGGCGTACCCGTGCAGGCCTGAAGGACCCGAAGCGGCCGTCCGGTTCGTTCATCTTCGCCGGCCCGTCCGGTGTCGGTAAGACGGAGCTGTCCAAGGCGCTGGCCAACTTCCTGTTCGGCGATGACGACGCGCTCATCCAGATCGACATGGGCGAGTTCCACGACCGGTTCACCGCCTCGCGGCTGTTCGGCGCCCCTCCGGGCTACGTCGGCTACGAGGAGGGTGGCCAGCTCACCGAGAAGGTGCGGCGCAAGCCGTTCTCGGTCGTGCTGTTCGACGAGATCGAGAAGGCCCACCAGGAGATCTACAACAGCCTGTTGCAGGTCCTCGAGGACGGCCGCCTGACCGACGGCCAGGGCCGCACAGTCGACTTCAAGAACACCGTGCTGATCTTCACGTCGAACCTGGGCACGTCCGACATCTCCAAGGCGGTCGGGCTGGGCTTCTCCCAGGGTGGCGGAGACAACAACTACGAGCGGATGAAGCAGAAGGTCAACGACGAGCTGAAGAAGCACTTCCGCCCGGAGTTCCTCAACCGTATCGACGACATCATCGTGTTCCACCAGCTGACCCGCGACGAGATCATCAAGATGGTCGACCTGATGATCGGCCGCGTGTCCACTCAGCTGAAGGCCAAGGACATGACGATGGAGCTGACGGACCGGGCCAAGGAGTTGCTGGCCAAGCGCGGGTTCGATCCGGTGCTCGGCGCGCGGCCGCTGCGGCGCACCATCCAGCGCGAGATCGAGGACCAGCTGTCGGAGAAGATCTTGTTCGAGGAGATCGGCCCCGGCCAGCTCATCACGGTCGACGTCGACAACTGGGACGGCGAAAGCGCCGGAGAGGACGCGGTGTTCACCTTCAAGGGCACCAAGCGGCCGGCTCCGGTGGCCGAGCCGGACCTGGCCCAGGCCGGTGCGGCAGGCGCTGCAGGCCCAGCCGAATAGCGGCATCACGCAGAGAGAACGGGCGGTACCCACACGGGTGCCGCCCGTTTTCCGTCCGATCCCGCTACCGCTGGACCGAGTGGTTAGGATGTGCGATGTTATCGGCGGGCGAAGGAATCTGGTGAGAATCCAGAACGGTCGCGCCACTGTGTCAAGTCAGACCCGACGCTCGCCGTCACCTTAGAACTCGGGACGCGAAAATCCCGGAAAGGACACCGACATGACCTCACCCGACGCCCGCAAAAGCGTTGCACCCGCACTCGACCTGTCCGCCACCGGAGCGGCCGTGTGGCTGTCGGCAACCACCTTCCTGGCGCTGTTGGTGCTCTACTTCATCGGCTTGGACCAGGGCGCGACGTCGGTGTTCGGTGCGGACAACACCGCGATCCACGAGTTCGTGCACGACGCTCGCCACCTGCTCGGCTTCCCCTGCCACTGACGGGCCGAGGTAACCGAACATGGAAAAGCAGATCATCTGGCGTGGCCTGCTCGCAGGTGCCGTCGCCGGCGTGCTCGCGTTCGTCTTCGCGCGCATCTTCGTCGAACCGCAGATCGACCTGGCCATCGCCTATGAGGACGGTGTCGGGGCCGCGCACGAGGCGCTGGAACACGCCGAAGGCGCGGGTCATAGCCACGGTGAGGGCGGCGGATTCGAGCGCGCCGTTCAGATGAACATCGGTATGGGGCTGGGCGTATTGCTGTTCAGCCTGGCGATCGGCGCGATCTTCGCGGTGATCTTCGCCGTGGCCTACGGCCGCATCGGCAATATGTCGGCACGCCTGCTGTCGGTGTATGTGGCCGGCGGAATGCTGTTGAGCCTGTACGTCGTTCCCGCCCTGAAGTATCCCCCCAGCCCGCCTGCTCTGAGCCTGGACGAGACCATCCGCCAGCGCACGCTGCTGTACCTGCTGACGGTGGTTTTGTCGGCGGCGCTTCTGGTCGGCGCGGTGTATCTGGGCCGACGGCTGGCCGAACGCCTGGGGACATGGAATGCGGCGCTGGCCGCTGCGGGGTCCTACATCGTCGCGGTGGCGGTCGTGATGCTGGTGCTGCCGAGCATCAACGAGACACCGGGACCGTTGACCGACGACGCCGGAAACATTGTCTACGAGGGCTTCCCGGCGGATGTGCTCTATGAGTTCCGGCTGTACTCGTTGGGCACCCAGATCGTCATGTACACGACGATCGCATTGGTCTTCGGTGCGATGGCCGCGCGGCTGCTCGAACAGAACCGCCGGGAGAGCATCCCTGCGTGAGTGAGGTCGTCCGGCTGACGCTCGTATCGCACGCGCTGACCGATGCGATGTCGGCCGGACGATTCCCCACCGACGAGCCGTTGAATCCGACCGGCCATCGGCAGGTCGACGCGTCGATCAACCTCGGCGTCGTCGACGCGGCTCTGTGCGGTCCCGAGAAGCGCACCAGGCAGACCGCCGAACTGCTCGGCCTGCAGGCCGAGGTGGAAGGGCGGTTGGCGGACCTGGACTGCGGCCGGTGGCGCGGCGACGTGCTGAGCGGGGTGCGACCGGCGGATCTAGCGATCTGGCTGACCGACCCCACCCGGTCGCCGCACGGCGGCGAATCGGTTGTCGAGGTGGTCGACCGGGTTCGCGACTGGATGGACTCGTTGACCGACCGTCGCAGCAGGCTCGTCGCCGTGACACATCCGGCGGTGATCCGTGCCGCGATCCTCATCGCGCTGGACGCTCCGCCGAAGTCGTTCTGGCGCATCGACATTGCCCCGGTGAGCCGGACGGTGATGCACTTTCGCGGGCACGCCTGGACGCTGCGGTCGAACCGCTGATCAGCCTGAGCGGTCGAACCGCTGATCAGCCTGAGCGGTCGAGCTAGAGCGGTCGAAACGCCGTTCAGCCGATCGGCACCAGGTCGAAGGTCTGGCGCACGATCGACAACAACCACCCCGCGGCGGTGGGGCTGCGGTAGCGGGGCCAGTTCAACTGGAAGCTGACCACCCACGGCTGCCCCGTGTGGTCGACGGCATACCAGCTGAACGTCAGATCACCGGGCAGGTTTCCACCCTTGGCGCCGATGTAGCCCCACTTGGACCCGTCGAGATCGATGCCGGGTATCGCCGACAGGATGTCCTTCACCGGCGCGGCCTCACCCACGGCGGCGGCCTGCAGCGCGATGTGCACACGGCAGATGTCGGCGGCGCTGCCGTACCACTCCGCCCCGAAGTTCGACGCCGGGGTATGCGTGCGCTGCGGATCCGGTTCGTACGGGCGGGAATTGGTCTGCTGGAGCAGTTGCGCCCGGACTTGCGGACCACCCTTTTCGACCGCTTGGCGCCACTGCTCGCGCAGATCGGGCCGGCCCCAGCCGACCGAGAACATCTCGTGCATGGTCGGAAACGGCGTCATGCTGGCCGGGTCGTGATGGCGCGCCAGGACCAGTGCCCGCTCCACAGCGCCGGTCCCCAGACGGTCGATGAGAAGGTCGGTGGCCATGTTGTCGCTGGCCGAGATCATCTGCTGCGCAGCGGTTCTCACCGACACCCGGGAGCCGGGAGGGAGTTCTTCCAGGCCCGCGGAGCCGACCGCCTTGGCTCGTTTCGTGACGGTCAGCGGGTCGGTCCACTTCAGGGTGCCCGCCTTGACCGCCTCGGCGACCGCGAGCAGCACGTAGAGCTTGAAGATCGATGCCAACGGCAACGACAATTCGGTGTTGGTTCCGGCCACCACATCGCACTTCGACTGGTCGGCAACGACCTTCGACACCTGGTACGAGTAGCGGGCCCCAGATTTCGTGATCTCGGTGTCGATATCGGACCATTCGTCGATCTCCGGCGGGCGCAGCGTCACATCGAACCGGTCGACCATGCCGGCGTCGTTGGTGCGAAGGTCGATCTCCTGGGCGACGCCGTACGACGTCACCACCCCGACCTCGGCTTGTCCGGCTCGGATGTCGACGTCGGTCACCTTGAACGGCCGGTCCCACCAGATCCGGTCGAGCTTGGCGACGATCTCGTCGACCTTCTCGGGCTCCGCCATCGTGCGCACGCCCACGGGTCCGATCGGCCAGTCGGAGTTGAGCATGTCCAGCGTCTGCTTGGCCCGCAGCCCCTGGGGTGTGTTGATCTCGATGGGCGTGCCGTACGCGGCGTCGGCCGGTGCAGGCCCGACTTCCGCGCAGCCGCCGACGGCGACGACCAACGAGGCCGCGACCGTCAGCGCGAGCGCCCGGCACGCGATGAGCGAGCCTTTACTTGTCAGCACCCGCAACGTCGAGGACGACCTCGAACTCGAGCAGAGACGCACCGGTGGCCACCGGGTTGGCCTGCTGGCCCTTGTGGGCTTCGATGGCCGGGCCCGTCGCCCAGGCCTGGAACGCCTCCTCGGACTCCCACTGCGTCACCACGAAGTAGCGGTCCTCGCCCTTGATGGGGCGCAGCAGCTGAAAGCCGAGGAAGCCGGGCTGGTTGTCGACGGCGTGGGCCCGGTGCGCGAAGCGCTTCTCCAGTTCGGGACCGGCATCGGGCGGTACCTCGATCGCGTTGATCTTCACGACGGGATTCTGGCTTGCCATGCGCATCAGGCTACCGAATGCATCGGGGTCACCCGGAGGCACGATGATGTCGGGATGCAGTCACCAGGCGGTACGCGGGCCCCGCTCACCCACCGCGGCGGCAGGGGGCGACCGCTCGTCCTGGTGCACGGGCTGATGGGGCGCGGCAGCACGTGGTCGCGCCAGTTGCCGTGGTTGACCCGGCTGGGTGAGGTCTACACCTACGACGCGCCCTGGCACCGCGGCCGCGACGCCGACGATGTCGGGCCGATCAGCACCGAACGGTTCGTCGCCGAACTCGGCGACGCGGTGGCGAGCATCGGCCAGCCGGCGGTCATGATCGGTCACTCGATGGGCGGTTTGCATTCGTGGTGCCTGGCCGCGACGCGACCCGATCTCGTGGAGGCGTTGGTGGTCGAGGACATGGCACCGGACTTTCGCGGCCGCACCACCGGGCCCTGGGAGCCGTGGCTGCATGCGTTACCGGTCGAATTCGATTCCGCCCAGAGGGTTTACGACGAGTTCGGTCCGGTGGCGGGCCAGTATTTCCTCGAGGCGTTCGATCGCATTCCAGGCGGTTGGCGCTTGCACGGCCGAACGGACGTCTGGATCGATATCGCCGCGGAATGGGGCACCCGCCACTACTGGCGCGAGTGGCAGGGCGTCCGCGTGCCGGCATTGTTGATCGAGGCGGGTAACTCGGTCACCCCGCCGGGACAGATGGCCCAGATGGCGGAGTCCGGCCCGCACACGACGTATCTGCGGGTGCCCGAGGCCGGTCACCTCGTCCACGACGATGCGCCGCAGGCCTATCGGCAGGCGGTCGAGTCGTTTCTAGCGACGCTCTCCGAGCGCACCTGAGGAAGGCCAGACGGGGTGGCGCTCAAAACGGGTGCGGATCGCGTCGATGTCGCGCTCGAGACGCAACAGGTCGCGGTCGTCTTCGAACACCCGGCCTGCCATCGGCGCGGCCATGCGGAACTGGTCGCGGTGCAACCGCAGGTACCCGGAGCGGCTGGCCGCCCAGGCGAACGCGGCTGCGACCGCGACCGGGGAAACGAGAACCAGAAGTGCCAGTAAAGTGCTCATGGCAGTAATTCTTCGACAGGCAAAATCCCGCCAACAGTGGCAGCAATGACACTTTGCGATAAAATGCTGCCATGTCAATCAGGAGCGTATCGACGCTCGTCCTGGACGATCTGGCGATATTCGAGTTCGGCGTCATCTGCGAAGTCTTCGGCATCGACCGCTCCGGCGACGGCGTCCCCAACTTCGACTTCAAAGTGTGCGGTCCGGTTCCCGGCAAGCCGCTTCGCACCTCCGTCGGCGCGACGCTGACCCCCGACCACGGCCTGGACGACCTGATCGGCGCCGACCTGGTCGCCATCCCGGCGATCGGAGGGTCCCAGTACCTGCCCGAGGCGTTGGCCGCCGTCCGGGCCGCCGCCGAGTCGGGATCGATCATCCTCACCGTGTGTTCGGGAGCGTTCGTCGCAGGCGCCGCCGGTCTCCTCGACGGAAGGAAGTGCACGACGCACTGGATGCACGCCGACGAACTCGCGCGCAGGTACCCGACGGCCAAGGTCGACCGCAACGTGCTGTTCGTCGACGACGGAAACCTGATCACCAGCGCGGGCACGGCAGCAGGTATCGACGCGTGCCTGCACCTGGTCCGGCGTGAGCTGGGCAGCGAGGTCACCAACAAGATCGCGCGCCGCATGGTGGTGCCGCCGCAACGAGACGGTGGTCAACGCCAGTACATCGACCAGCCGATTCCAGTGCGGTGTTCGGAACGCTTTGCGCCGCACCTGGATTGGATACTGAGCAACCTCGACAAGCCGCACACGGTCGCCACCCTGGCCGCCCGCGCGCACATGTCGGCGCGTACTTTCGCCCGCCGGTTCGTGGAGGAGACGGGACGTACCCCGATGCAGTGGGTGACCGACCAACGCGTGTTGTACGCGCGAACCCTGTTGGAGGAGACCGATCTCGACGTCGACCGGATCGCCGAGCGCAGCGGTTTCGGGACAGCGACGCTGTTGCGGCACCACTTCCGCAGGATCATCGGGGTGACACCGTCGGACTACCGCCGCCGGTTCTCATGCAGCACTTGTGAACCCGAGCCCGACACCGATACGGAAATGGCCTCGGCCTGACCTCATGCCGTGCGCGCTCAGCCGCCTTCACCGGCGAGTGCGAAGCGGCCGTCGGCGGTCTGTTCGACGAGGCCGTCGACCAGAAGCGAGTCCAGCGCGCGGTCGCGTTGTGCGGTGTCGGACAGCCACGCGACGTCCAGCTGCGCTCGGGTGACCGGAGAGGCGTTGTCCCGCAGGACATCCAGCAGCCTGCCCCGGACCTGCCGGTCGGTGCCCGCATAGCGTTGAACGCGCCGTGCCGGCGAAGGCGACGCAGGGAAGCCCCGAGACCGCCACGCGCACGTACTCAGCGGGCACAGCCCGCAACGGGGCGCCCGCGCGGTACACACCGTCGCGCCCAACTCCATCAAGGCGATAGAGAACTTGGGCGCCAGAGCGGTTTCGGGCAGAAGAGCCTCGACATCGGCAAGGTCGCGCGTTGACGACGCCGCGTCAGCTCGACCGTGGACGACCCGGGTTACCACCCGCCGAACGTTGGTGTCGACCACCGGTACCCGGTCGCGGTATGCGAAGCAGGCGATGGCCCGCGCGGTGTAGGCCCCGACGCCCGGCAGCGTCAGCAGCGTCTCGACGTCCGACGGTACGACGTCGTCGTACTGCTCGGCGATCACCGTCGCGCATTCGTGTAACCGCTTGGCGCGGCGCGGATAGCCGAGCTTGCCCCACGCCCGCAGGATGTCTGCGGCGCTTGCCGCCGCGGTCGCCGACGGTGTGGGCCACCGCTGCACCCACGCGAGCCAGACCGGTTCGACGCGTGAGACCGGCGTCTGCTGCAGCATGAATTCGCTGACCAGGATCTGCCACGGGGTGACCCCCGGCCGGCGCCACGGCAGATCTCGCTGTTCGCGGTCATACCAATCCACCAACTGGGGCACAATGTCGGTCATGCCCAACACCAGCCCAGTGACCGCGTGGAAAGCACTCAAAGAGGGTAACGAGCGCTTCGTCGCCGGCAAGCCCCTGCATCCCAGCCAAGGCGTCGAGCACCGCGCCAGCCTGGCCGGTTCCCAGAAGCCGACCGCGGTGGTGTTCGGCTGCGGAGACAGCAGGGTCGCCGCCGAGATCATCTTCGACCAGGGGCTCGGCGACATGTTCGTGGTGCGCACCGCCGGGCACGTGATCGATTCGGCGGTGCTGGGCTCGATCGAGTACGCGGTCGCGGTGCTCGACGTGCCGCTGATCGTCGTGCTCGGCCACGACAGCTGCGGGGCGGTGAAGGCAACGCTGGGGGCGCTCGACGAGGGCGTGGTGCCTGGCGGTTATGTCCGCGACATCGTCGAGCGCGTGATGCCGTCGATCCTGTTGGGTCGTCGCGACGGGCTGACCCGCGTCGACGAGTTCGAGGCTCGTCACGTCAGCGAGACCGGCGCCCAACTGCTGTCCCGCTCCACGACCGTCTCCGAACAGGTGGCCGCGGGCGAGCTGGCGATCGTCGGCGTCACCTATCACCTCGCCGACGGCCGGGTGGTGTTGCGGGACCACCTCGGCGACATCGGCGAAAGCTGAGGGCGACACGCCGAGCGACCTCGACCGATAAGGCGTGACCTGGCCTTACCGTGAGGTTGTGCTGGATCTGGAACCGCATGGCCCGCTACCGACGCAGATTTACTGGCGTCGCAGGGCACTGGCGTTGGGCATAGCGGTCCTCGTGATCGGCGTGATCGCGGCCATCGTGGTCGTGGTCGTGAAGAACACCGGGGGCTCCGAGACGAAGGGCGCCGACGCGTCCGCCCCCGCTGCGGCAGGCGAAACGACGCCGCTGCCGGGGGAGAACCCCGAGGTGAAGACGCCGGTGATGCCGCCGGCGCAGGACGCACCGCCGCCCACCCCGACACCCACCGCGGCCGTCACACCGCCACCGATCCTCAACGAGGGCGACGACTGCCCCGACTCGACACTGGCGGTCAAGGGCATCACCAACCAACCGCAATACGTCGTCGGTGAGCAGCCCAAGTTCACGATGGTCGTCACCAACATCGGGCTCGTCGGCTGCAAGCGCGACGTCGGCGCCGCGGTGCTGGCCGCCTACGTCTACTCGCTGGACAACGCCCGGCTCTGGTCCAACCTCGATTGTGCGCCGTCGAACGAGACGCTGGTCAAGGCGTTCCAGCCCGGTGAGCAGGTGACCACCGAGGTCACCTGGACGGGCATGGGATCGGCTCCGGGCTGCCCGCTGCCGCGTCAGCCCATCGGGCCGGGCACCTACAACCTCGTCGTCCAGCTGGGCAATCTGCGGTCGGCGACGGTGCCGTTCATCCTCGCCGCGCCGCAGTCGCCGGAGCACGGTCAGGGCGTCGCCCCGCCGCCGGGACCCGTCCCCAACTGAGGTTCGGCGCAGATTCAGGCCAGCCGGTCGGCGATCGTCGACTCGGCCAATTGCGACAGGCCCTCCCGGATGTGGCGCGCCCACATCGAGCCGATGCCCTCGACCGACTGGAGGTCGCCGGCGCTGGCCGCCAGCAGGCCCTGTAACGACCCGAACGAGCGCACCAGCAGGTCGACATGCGCGAACTGCAGGCGGGGGATGCCGGCCATCGCGCGGTAGCCGCGCGAGCTCATCGCCGAATCCTGCGCCTCGATCGTGGACGGATAACCGAAAACCCTTGCCAACGTCGTGAAGTCGAGGAGCTCACTGTCGGAGAGCCCGTCGAGCTCCTCGAGGGTGGCGCTCACCTGCGCCGCCGATGGAGGGTCCGGGTTGGCGTGATAATCGCGCACGATGAGCTCGCGGGCGGTGTCGTTGTCGCCGACGAGCTCGTCGAGCTGCAGTTTGAGCTGGCGGCCGTCTGTGCCGAGTTCGACCACGTACGAGTCGATTTCGAGGCTGATGCGGCGCACCATCTCGAGCCGCTGCACCACGGTCATCACGTCGCGCAACGTGACGAAGTCTTCGATCTCGGCGGTCGAGAGCTGCCTGCTGACCTCGTCAAGACGCGTCTTGTACCGCTCGAGGGTGTCGATCGTCTGGTTCGCGCGCGACAGGATCGTCGCCGAGTCGGGGACCACGTGCCGCTCACCGGCGACGTACACGGTCACGATGCTCATGGAGTGACTCACCGAGATCACCGGATAGCCGGTCTGGATCGCCGTGCGCTCGGCGGAGCGGTGCCGGGTTCCGGATTCCTCGGTCGGGATCGACGGGTCGGGCACCAGTTGCACGTTGGCCCGCAGGATGTGGGCGCCGTCGCTGGACAGCACCACCGCGCCGTCCATCTTCGACAGCTCCCGCAAGCGAGTCGGCGCATAGCGGACGTCGAGGGAGAAGCCGCCGTCGCAAATAGCCTCGACGCTCTCGTCGTAGCCGATCACGATCAGGGCGCCGGTGCGGCCGCGCAGGATGCGCTCCAGGCCGTCGCGCAGCGCCGTTCCCGGGGCCAAGCGGGCGATCGTCTCGCGCATGGTGGGTCGCGCCAACGGCACCACCGTGCGTCCCGATCTGCCACCCGACTTCACGGCCATCGCCCCTCCCTAGGATCGGCCGTCATTGCTCTATCTTTGCTGATCTTTGCTGATATCGCGCAAAACTCGCAACGCCGAGCCGATGTCGTGGGCGGCGATCGCCCGCAATCCCGCGGGCACCGATGTCACGCCGGGTGGTACGACCGCCGAGGTGAAGCCGAGCCGGGCCGCCTCGGCCAGGCGGCGGTCCATGCCGGTGACCCGCCGTAGATCGCCCGCCAGGCCCACCTCGCCGATTGCCACCGCGGCGGCCGGCACGGGCAGGTCCATCTTCGAAGACGCGATGGCCACCGCGATCGCCAGGTCCGCCGACGGATCGGTCAGCCGCATGCCGCCCACGGTCGACAGGTAGATGTCGTGGGCGCCCACCGACAGGCCCGCGTGCTTGTCCAGGACCGCGGTAATCATCGCGGCACGCGAGGAGTCGATTCCGCTGACGGCGCGGCGGGCGGTCCCGTTCGCAGGCGCCCCGATCAGCGCCTGCACCTCTCCGATCAGCGGACGCTTACCGTCCAGGGCGACCGTGATCGCCGTTCCCGCAACGGGTTTGGGTCGTTGGTCGCGAAACAGGCCGGACGGGTCGGCCACGCCTTCGATCCCGTTGTCGTGCAGAAGGAAACAGCCGACTTCGTCCGCGGCGCCGAAGCGGTTCTTGATGCCGCGGACCATCCGAAGCGACGATGCGCGGTCGCCCTCGAAGTGCAGCACGACGTCGACGAGATGTTCGAGCGAGCGCGGCCCGGCGATCACACCGTCCTTGGTCACGTGGCCGACGAGGATCAGCGCGACGCCGGATGTCTTGGCCGCCATCGTCAAAGCGGTGGTCACCGCGCGTACCTGGGTGACGCCGCCGGTGACGCCGTCGGCCTCGGTGGTGGACATGGTTTGCACCGAGTCGACCACCACCAGGCTGGGCTGCACCTCGTCGATGTGTGCAAGTGCTGTGCCCAGATCCGACTCCGCGGCCAGGTACACCTCGTCGTGAGTGCAGCGCGTGCGTTCCGCCCGCATCCGGATCTGGCCTGCCGACTCCTCACCCGAGAGGTACAGCGCCCGTTTCCCCGCCGCCGCCCACCGGTGCGCGACCTCCAACAACAGCGTCGACTTGCCCACGCCGGGATCACCGGCGAGCAGCGTCACCGATCCGGGCACCAGGCCGCCACCGAGCACCCGGTCCAACTCGGTGACACCGGTGTGGCAGTGACGGGTGCGCCCGGGATCGATCGAGCTGATCGGCACGGCCGCTGAGGAGGGGGCGACCGAACGTCGCGCTCCGGCTCCGGCCACCGCGGACAACACGGCCACCTCGTCGACGGTGCCCCAGGTGCCGCATTCAGGGCAGCGGCCGACCCATTTGAGGGTTACGTGGTGGCACTCCGAGCAGCGGTACTGCGAGCGCGCTTTGGCGCCACTTTTGGCCACGCGTTGACGGTAGCCGTCGCCTCCGACAGACAGCGACAGAAACTCAGCGCCGAGCGGTCGTGTCGCGGACTTCGCTCAGTGCCCGCCGCCGTGTCCGCCCGCTTCGGCGGCTTCGCCTCGACGCGGCGACTCACCGGCGGAGATCGGCACCCGCACGGTCGCCTCGCCTGCCTTCTGGAACTTGAACGTGAAGTCGTAGAGCAGGCCGTTGGTGATCGGCTTACTCAAGGTGACCATGGCTTCGGCGGCTTCTGCGGCCTCGACGCTCTCCAATGGGGTGATCTGCCCGTCCGGTGCGCCAACCGTGAGCATGCCGCCCGCGGGCACAGTGGTGTCACCGGTCAGGGTCACGGTGCCGACCTCGGAAGTGACCGACTCCAACTTGTCGGCCTCTTCAGGCGAGGTGTTGGCCGCCACGAAGATCAGCTCGACCTCTTTGCCCGGCCGGACGAAGTCGGTCACTTGCTGGGCCCGCAGGTGAACGTTGCGCAGCGCGATCTCGCCGAGGTTCGCGCTGGTGCCGTTGACGGCCGGCTCCTGCGTGGTCATCTGGGAGACCTGTCCCGAACTGCAGCCGACGAGCGCAACGGCAGCGGCCAACCCGCAGGCGGCCAGTTTGAAGCGGTCCACTCTTGCCTCCTGCTCGGGCCGTCGAAGCGACCGATCCGGTCGGTCGCGGGATTCGACTATGCAGAGTAGTAGGTGCGTGCGGGCGGCGGTAGCTGAGGTCCGGCACGCCGTCGGGAATACGCGGGCGGCACCGCGAAAGTGGCACCGGAAGTGCCACTGCCCCATGCTCGATGCCCCGCCCCAGCTACTGGATGGACGTCTCGAAGACGCCTGAGCCATGCATGGATTCGTCGGCGTGTCAACCCCTAACGTTCCCCCGAGGTGCCCCTGACCTGCACCGTTGGTCCACCCCTGTCTGGGCACCGTGCTAGCATTGAGGTGTGAAAGGGGCTCGAAACTGATGATTTTCAAGGTCGGAGACACCGTTGTTTATCCCCACCACGGTGCTGCGTTAATTGAGGCGATCGAAACCCGGACCATCAAAGGCGAACAGAAGGAATACCTCGTCTTGAAGGTCGCTCAGGGGGACCTCACGGTTCGAGTGCCAGCCGAGAACGCAGAGTATGTCGGGGTGCGCGACGTCGTCGGACAGGAGGGCCTGGACAAGGTTTTCCAGGTGCTCCGTGCCCCCCATACCGAGGAACCGACCAACTGGTCGCGGCGGTACAAGGCCAACCTCGAGAAGTTGGCCTCGGGTGACGTGAACAAGGTCGCCGAAGTGGTCCGCGACTTGTGGCGACGCGATCAGGAGCGTGGCCTGTCGGCGGGTGAGAAGCGGATGCTGGCCAAGGCGCGACAGATCCTGGTGGGCGAGCTTGCTCTCGCCGAGAACACCGATGACGAGAAGGCCGCGACCATCCTCGACGAGGCACTCGCCGCCGCTTCCTGAAGCCGATGACGAGCCTGCCAAGGGTCGGGCTCGGCACCGACGTACACCCCATCCAGGCGGGGCGGCCGTGTTGGCTGCTGTGTCTGCTGTTCGACGGGGCAGACGGCTGCGAAGGCCACTCCGACGGTGATGTCGCGGCGCACGCGCTGTGCGACGCGCTGCTTTCCGCCGCCGGTCTCGGCGACCTCGGCGAGGTCTTCGGAACCGGTCGCGACGAGTGGCGCGACGCTGGCGGCGCCGACATGCTTCGGCACGTCCACGGGCTCGTCACCGATCAGGGCTTTCGGATCGTCAACGCGGCAGTGCAGGTGATCGGCAACCGTCCGAAGGTCGGTCCGCGCCGCATCGAGGCGCAGACGCTCCTGTCCGAACTGCTCGACGCCCCCGTGTCCGTCAGTGCGACCACCACCGACGGCCTGGGTCTGACCGGCCGTGGTGAGGGTCTGGCGGCGATCGCGACCGCGTTAGTGGTCGACCGCGATTAGGCCTGTAAGCTGGCCCTTCGTGATTGGGGGCGAACGATTGGGTGCCGTGAATCAGACGAACGGTTGGGCGGTCAGCGCGTGACCGACCTGCGGCTGTACGACACCATGAGCGGTGCCGTCCGCGACTTCGTTCCCGTGCGTCCCGGGCACGCCTCGGTCTACCTCTGCGGAGCCACGGTTCAGGGTCTGCCCCACATCGGACATGTGCGCAGCGGAGTCGCCTTCGACGTGCTTCGGCGCTGGCTGATGGCCAAGGGCTACGACGTCGCCTTCATCCGCAACGTCACCGACATCGACGACAAAATCCTCAACAAGGCCGCCGACGCGGGACGGCCGTGGTGGGAGTGGGCAGCCACCTATGAGCGCGCGTTCTCGGCCGCCTATGACGCGCTCGGGGTGATGCCGCCGTCGGCCGAACCGCGCGCCACCGGACACATCACCCAGATGGTCGAGCTGATCGAGCGGCTGATCGAGCGGGACCACGCGTATGTCGGTAACGGCGACGTCTACTTCGACGTACTCAGCCTGCCGGGCTACGGCAAGCTGTCCGGTCACAAGATCGACGATGTGCACCAGGGTGAGGGCGTAGCGACCGGCAAGCGCGACGAACGCGATTTCACCTTGTGGAAAGGCGCCAAACCCGGTGAACCGTCCTGGCCGACGCCATGGGGTCGTGGAAGACCGGGCTGGCATACCGAATGCGTCGCGATGTGCCAGGCGTATCTCGGCGCGGAGTTCGACATCCACGCCGGCGGCATGGACCTGGTGTTCCCTCATCACGAGAACGAGATCGCCCAGGCCGAGGCGGCCGGCGACCCGTTCGCCAGGTACTGGCTGCACAACGGCTGGGTGACCATGGGCGGCGAGAAGATGAGCAAGTCGTTGGGCAACGTGCTCGCGATTCCCGCTGTGCTGCAACGTGTCCGGGCCGCGGAGTTGCGCTATTACCTGGGCAGCGCGCACTACCGGTCGATGCTGGAGTTCTCGGAGACGGCGCTGCAGGACGCGGCGCGGGCCTACAGCGGTATCGAGGACTTCCTGCACCGCGTGCGCAACCGGGTTGGCGCCGTCGTGCCCGGCGAGTGGACTCCGAAGTTCGCCGAGGCGCTCGACGACGACCTGTCCGTTCCGATCGCGCTTGCCGAGGTGCACGCCGCGCGCGCCGAGGGCAATCGCGCGCTGGACGCCGGTGACCACGAAACCGCCCTGGCACAGGCGATGTCGATCCGCGCGATGATGGGTATTCTCGGCGCGGACCCGCTCGACGAGCGCTGGGAATCCAAAGACGAGACGTCGGCCGCACTGGCCGCGGTCGATGTGTTGGTGCGCGCTGAGGTCGAACGGCGCGAGGACGCACGGGCGCGGCGGGACTGGGCCGAGGCCGACGCGATCCGTGATCGCCTCAAGGAAGCCGGGATCGAGGTTACCGACACCGGCGATGGTCCGCAGTGGACGCTGCTCGACGGGCACACGAAGTAGATGGCCGGAAACTCCAAGCGCAGAGGCGCGGTACGCAAGCCGGGAACGAAGAAGGGCCCGACGGTCGGGTCCGGCGGCGTTAGGCGGCGCGGTCTGGAAGGCCGCGGTGCCACTCCGCCCGCGCATATGCGTCCGCACCATCCGGCGGCGAAGCGGGCGGCCAAGGCCGCGAAATCCCAGCCGCGTCGGCAGGGCAAGAAAACCGACGACACCGAGGTGGTGCTGGGACGCAATCCGGTCCTGGAGTGTCTGCGCGCAGGGGTGCCCGCGACGGCGCTGTACGTCGCGCTGGGTGCGGATGCCGACGAGCGGTTGACCGAATCTGTCCAGATCGCCGCGGACGCGGGGATCTCGATCCTCGAGGTCGCGCGCCACGACCTCGACCGCATCGCCGCCAACGGTCTGCATCAGGGTGTGGCGCTTCAGGTTCCGCCGTACTCGTACGCGCATCCGGACGATCTGCTCGCGGCCGTGACGGCCGATGGCGCCTCGGCGCTGCTGGTCGCATTGGATAACATCTCCGACCCGCGCAATCTCGGTGCGATCGTGCGTTCGGTCGCCGCGTTCGGCGGTCATGGCGTCCTGATCCCGCAGCGCCGGTCGGCCTCTGTGACCGCGGTTGCGTGGCGTACCAGTGCGGGTGCCGCCGCGCGGCTTCCGGTCGCGCGGGCCACGAATCTCACCCGCACACTGAAGAACTGGGCCGACGAGGGCCTGCAGATCGTCGGCTTGGACGCCGATGGCGACATCACGGTCGACGAATTGGACGGCTCGGGACCGATCGTCGTCGTGGTCGGCTCCGAAGGTAAGGGGCTTTCGCGCCTGGTGCGGGAGACCTGCGACGCCGTGGTCTCCATTCCGATGGCCGGCCGCACAGAGTCGTTGAACGCCTCGGTGGCCGCGGGCGTCGTGCTCGCCGAGATCGCCCGTCAGCGCCGAGGCTAGAGGCCGAACAACCGTAACCCCACCCACAATCCGGTGACCGCGGCCACCACCGTGGCGGGTACCGTGCACAGTCCGATGCGGCTGAACTCGCCTGCGGTGGTTGTCATTTCGCGGCGTACTGCGCTACGCCAGAGCAAGTTGGCCAGCGAGCCGACGTAGGTCAGGTTCGGTCCGATGTTCACTCCGATCAACACCGCCAGCACGGCGCCCGGTCCCGATGCCGATACCAGCGGCAGCAGCAGCAGCACCGCGGGCAGGTTGTTGACGACGTTCGACAGCAGCGCCGCGACGGCCGCGATCCCAAGCAGGGCGAGCAGTCCGTGACCGCTGGGCAGCAGGCCGCGCATCGCGCTGTCGAGACCGTTGACCATGACGGCGTCGACCACGATGCCGAGGCACAACACGAACAGCAGAAACGGCGCATCGGCTGCGGCTGCCATCCGCGCCACGGTCGTGTGCCGTCGCGCCAGGCTCCGCCCGCCGAGCACCACCACTCCGCCAAGTGCCGCCCAGGCGGGCGAGACTCCGAGCATCGAGGTGACGACGAATCCGGCCAGCGTCAAGCCCAGTACGACAAGGGGGAACACGGGGACGTGCACCGTCTCGTCGGGCACCGGCCGGGGCGCGATCGAGAGCTGCTTCCTGAAAAGCAAACGCAGCACAACGAATTCGACGAGGATGGCCAACAGCCAGGGCAGTGTCATGAGCGCGGCGAAGTGCAGGAAGGTAATGCCCGCCGCGGTGAACGCCAGCAGATTGGTCAGGTTCGACACCGGTAACAGCAGCGACGCGCTGTTGGCCAGGTGCGCGGTCGCATAGGCATGCGGTGTGGCCGGCACCGACAGCATGCGAGCAGTGGCAAGCACGACGGGGGTCAGCAACAGCACGGTGGCATCCAGGCTCAGGACCGCCGTCGTCGCCGCGGCGATCGCGAATACCCCTGCCAGCAAGCGGTTCTGGCTGCCGTCGGCGGCACGCGCCAACGCCGCACCCGCTGCGCGGAACACTCCCTCGTCGGCGCACAGCCGCGCCAACACCAGAACGACCGCCAAAAAGCCCACCACCGGCACCAGGCGACCGACCTCCGCGGCGGCCTCGTCCAGCGAGACGATGCCGGCGCCGATCAGCAGCGCGGCCACGGGTACCGCCACGACGGCTTCCGGCCACTTGTGCGGGCGGGCCACCGCGAAACCCAGTATGACCGCCAGGGCGGCCACCGCCAGGATCAGATCCACGGATCGGCAGGCTGCCACAGCGTGGGCAGGTGCAATGCGACGCCATCGTCGTAGGCCAGCCGCGACAACACCCGCATCGAGACGTCGAGGTCGTCGGCTGCGTAGGGGAGCGCGCGCAGTGGTTCGTGCAGGGGACGGAAGAAGTCGTCCCAGTGGATGAGCACCACGCGGCGCGCGCCCACGGTCCGCACGGTTTCGCGCCAGTAATCACGCAGGTAGCGCTCCGGTTGCAGCCCGAGCTGGCCGACTCCGAGGTACACGACATCGGCGCGGTGTCCGGCCAGGGCCCCGGCAACGAATCCCGCACTGCCGACGATCAGCAGACGACGATCCGACGGACGGTGACGAACGAGTGTGGACCACGCCTCACCGCACCGGTACGCCGACACTCTGACCGGCGGCACGACCGGACCGGTGATGACACCCGGAAACCGGTCGGGCGGGCAGTGATCCCCCTCGATGAGCGTGACCTCGTAAGCGCCCAGCGCGACGGGGTCGCCGGGACTGACCACCACGATGCGGTCCTCGGGCAGCCGGTGGCCGCGGCCCACGTGGGCGGCGGATAGGCCGCCGACAAGTCGCGCGCCGGTCCGCTCGGCGACAGCCGCACTGTCCATCGCGTGGTCGTAGTGGGTGTGTACGGGAAGGACGGCCTCCAGCCGGTCGATCCGCAGGCGGGTGAGGCAGCCGTCGATGCGCGGCTCCGCCGGTGACAGCCGCCGCAGCCCGACTTCGGCCAGGCTCGGGCGTGAGAAGAAGCCGTCGGTCAGCAGCGCCGATTCGCCATCGTCGATCAGCAGCGTTGTGACGCCCGCCCAGGTGACCCTCAGCGGCGTATCCGCACCCGCCGGCGGGACGTCGAAATAGCGCTCGTAATCCGCCAGGTTGGGCCTGCCGAGTTTGAGACGCATAGCGCCAACTCTAAGTGGCCCACGCGATGGTGCGCTCGATCGTGACTGTCGACCGCGTCCTTCACCGATCCTCCCCTTCGTGGCGGCTGCTGATTTCGCCGGCATGTTCGGCCCTGTCGTCACACGGATCCTCGTGCCAGTCGCCGAAAGGGTCTGCATATGCGGGCCATTCGTGTGGGCGCGCCCATTCCTCGTCGGTGATCAGTGCCGCGCGCAACGCGTCGACGATGTCCTCTGGTTCCGCTCCGCGCACCAACACGGTGATCGAAACGTGACGGTCGCCGAGACGGCCGTCCCAGTCGGCGGCAGCGAGCGCAACACGTTGCGGGTCTGCGTAGGTCCGTTCGGTTTCGGTCATGGCGGCCAGCCATCGACCCGCATACTCGAACCGCATACCTCCGCCGGCTGATTCGAGCCACATGACATCGTCGAACCGGTTGGCCAACCACAGCCGTCCCCTCGTGCGCACCACGCCGTCGAGAAGCACCTCCAGCGCGTCGTGCAGTCGCTGGGGATGGAATGGCCGACGGGCGGAGAACAGCAACAACCCGATCTCGCCGTCGGCATCCAGTGACGGCTGTCCGGCGAGCAGCGGGTCGTGCGGGTGGTCGCTGCGTCCGCGCCTGCTGTCAGGCTCGAGGTTGGCCAGCGCCATCTCGATGCGTTCGGAACCGACCGTCAGGCGCGCACGAGGTGCCAACCGTCGCAGTACTTTCAGCGTCTGCGCATGAGCTTGGTCCAGTACGAGCGCGTCGGCGAATTCGGCCTGCCCGACAGCCACCTGCGCCACGGTCCGTCCGTCGTGGAGGTCGTGGTCGCCGGTCGCCTGAGCCAGCCAAACGGCAGAGTCGACGCAGGTCACCACCGCCTCGATGCGCACGTCACGAGCCGCTGGTGCGTCGATGTAGCCAGGACCCACGTGCACCCGCACGTTGTTGATTGCCCAGCACACCGGTTCGGGCTCAAGCCATGGCATGAGTTGCACCGCAATGCGATTGACATCGCAGCGGCGGTGTAGTCGGCGCAACAGCGCCAGTAGGTCCTCGCGCACGGTGCAGGTCACGCATCCGCGGACCAACTCGATGTTCCAAGCCGTGGTGCCCGACGACGTCGTGACGGTACGCACCACGACTTGACCGTCGTATCCATGTCTGACGACCACCGTGCCGGTCGCCCGGGCCAGCACGGTGGCGACGCCTTCTGTGTTGCCTTGCCCGCAGATCAGCACCAGTGGAGTGCGCACAGCGACCCCTTCCTCAGTTGAAAATGATTTTCATTAACGCTAGGTTACCGCCGAAGGAGGAATATGTCCGCGCACTGTCAGGTCACCGGCCGAGCACCAAGTTTCGGCAACTCGGTATCGCATTCGCACCGACGCACGCGTCGTCGCTGGAACCCCAACATCCAGACGAAGACGTATTACCTGCCGTCCGAATCGCGCCGGATCAAACTGCGGGTGAGCGCGAAGGGCATCAAGGTCATCGACCGAGACGGCGTCGAGGCCGTCGTGGCGCGGTTACGGAAGGAGGGGAAGAAAATCTGATGGCGCGCACCGATATCAGGCCCACCGTGAAACTGCGTTCGACGGCCGGTACGGGCCACACATATGTCACACGCAAGAACCGGCGCAACGACCCGGATCGATTGGTGCTGCGCAAGTATGACCCCACCGTCCGCCGCCACGTCGACTTCCGAGAGGAACGCTGATGGTGGCCTGTCCTCGTCCGGCGCACAGCCCCGCAGACGATCGGCAGTGGCTGTTGCACGCACGGTGCCGTGGGCTGCCGACAGAGATCTTCTTCGCGGCCGAAGGTGAGCGCGGGCAAAGTCGAGTAGCACGCGAAGAACAGGCGAAAAGAGTTTGTCGGCCGTGTCCCGTGCAGCCCGACTGCCTGCGGTACGCACTCAGAGCCGTGGAGCCATGGGGCATCTGGGGCGCAACGACGCCAACAGAACGACAGCGGCTCACCGAGCCGGCCGAGCCGTCGGGACGAGCGCCCACCGACGCCCGTGTGGCAGGATCATGCCCGACAGGCGATCGCGACTCGAGGAAGCCGGTGTGAATCCGGCGCGGTCCCGCCACTGTGACCGGCGAGGTCTTTGCGATCGACCCGGGAGCCAGATACTCACCGCGGTCGCCTCCTCATAAGGCTGGGGCGGATTTCCCCGGTGAGGCTGACCTCGGCGTACCGAGAGCGCTTCCCGTGGCATCCGCGCACGACGGAAGGCACGGCATATGGCGCGTCGACATCTTGCGGCGGCGGTGATCTCGGCGCTGCTGCTTACCGCGTGCGGCACTGCGAGCCCGCCGGCCGGCACCACCGCTGCCGAAGCCGTGGCGGGATTCCCGGTGAGCGTCACCAACTGCGGCATCACCACAACCTACGACCGCCCACCGCGCCGGGCCGTGGCCTTGAACCAGCACTCGGTCGAGACGATGTTGGCGCTGGGACTTCAGAAGTCCATGGTGGGCACCGCATTCCTCGACGATCAGGTGCTGCCCGAATACCGCGACGCCTACGAGGGCATACCGGTGATCGCCGAGGAATACCCGTCGTACGAGACACTGCTCGCCGCCGAACCCGACTTCGTCTACGGCGGTTGGGAAAGCGCATTCGACGAGAAGGAGGGGCGTGGGCGCGAGCGGTTGCGCGATGTCGGCATCGACACCCACCTCAACCCTGAGAACTGCTCTTCTGAGCCGATGACGTTATCTGCGGTGGACGACGAAATACGCACCATGGGGCGGATATTCGGTGTCAGCTACCGAGCCGAGTGGGTGGTCGAACGCCAGCAGCGGAGCCTGCAGGATACCCGCCAGCGCGCGCGCGACCTGGCACCGGTCGATGTGGCCGTCTACGACAGCGGTGAGGCCACCGTGTTCACCTCCGGCGGGCAGGGCATCGGCAACCAGATCATCGAATCCGCGGGCGGGCGCAACCTGTTCGCTGACGTACCGAAGGTGTGGGCCGACGTCTCGTTCGAACAGTTCGCCGAACGGGCGCCCGAGGTCATCCTGATCTATGACTACGGCGATCAATCGGTCGAGCAGAAGAAACGGTTTCTGCAGGACAACCCGCTGCTGCAGCGGGTACCTGCCGTCCGCGACCAACGCTTCGCGGTGTTGCCGCTGTCCGAGATCACCGCAGGCGTGCGTGTCGGGCGCGCGGTCAAATCCCTTGCCGAACAGCTACATCCGGAGCAGGCGCGATGACGGCCGTCATCCTGGACAAGCCGGTGCGGTCGGTGACCCTGGGCTCGCAACGCGTTCCGTACGGCCTCGTGCTGACCATGCTCGCGGGGCTCCTTCTGTTGTGCGCGACCGCAGGGGTCACCATCGGGTCGGTGGCCCTTCCGCCCGGGCAGGTGTGGCAGATCCTGCTCCACCAGCTCAATCCGATGTTGGTCGACCCGACATGGCCGCCGGTGCGTGCCTCGATCGTGCTCGACGCACGGCTACCCCGGGTTGCGTTGGCGGCGGTCATCGGAGCCGGCCTGGCATGCTGCGGGATGGTGCTGCAGGCTGTCGTGCGCAACCCGTTGGCCGACCCGATGCTTTTGGGTGTGTCGTCGGGTGCGTCGGTGGGTGCGGTTGCGGTGCTGGTGGCCGGCGCAGGGCTCGGCGTGTTCGTGCTGCCGCTGGCGGCGTTTCTCGGAGCGTTGGTCGCGTTGGTCGCCGTCTACTTTCTCGCTCGTACGGGCGGACGGATGACCACGCTGCGTCTGATACTCGCCGGTGTCGCGGTCGCGGAGGTGCTGTCGGCCGTCGCCAGTCTGCTGATCGTCACTTCTGACGACCCGCACAAGGCCCAGTCCGCGGTGCGCTGGATGCTCGGCGGCCTCGGTGGGGCCACCTGGTCGACGGTGTGGATCCCGGCTGTGGCCGTTGCCATCGGTATCGCGGTGCTGCTCGCCGTCACCCGGCCGCTGAATCTGCTGTACACCGGTGAAGAGGCCGCTGCGGCACTGGGTTTGGACGTTCATCGCTTTCGCGGGGCGATGTTCGTCGTGGTCGCGTTGATGGTGGGCGCCATGGTCGCGGTCAGCGGTGCGATCGGATTCGTCGGCCTGATCATGCCGCACATCGTGCGGATGCTCGTCGGCGCCGACCACCGTCGCGCCTTGCCCGCGGCCGCGCTGCTCGGGGCCTCGTTCCTGATCGTGTGCGACATCGCCGCGCGAACCGTCGCCGCACCGGAGGAACTGCCGGTCGGCGTCCTGACCGCCCTCGTCGGCGGCCCGTACTTCCTGTGGCTCATGCGGCGCAAGGTTTCGGCGTGACCGGCGGAGTCCTCATCGACGATGTGACGGTGACGAAGGGGCGAAAGACGTTGATCCGCAACGTCTCCATGCGGGTGGAGCGCGGTGAGATGGTGGCGGTCGTCGGACCCAACGGCGCCGGTAAGACCACGCTGTTGCGCACGCTCTACCGCGCTCAGCGGCCGACATCGGGGCGCGTGCTGGTCGGCGGCGAAGACGTCTGGCAGATGTCGGCCAAGCGCGCGGCGCGCCGCATCGCGGCGGTGTTGCAGGACGCGCCGGGCGATTTCGCGCTCACGGTGTTCGACGTGGTCGCGATGGGCCGGACCCCGTACAAGCGCGCGTTCGACGGTGACAACACCGACGACCGCCGCATCATCGCCGAGGCGCTCGAATCGGTGGAGGTATCCGGTCTGGCGAACGAACCGTTCGACCGGCTCTCGGGTGGTCAGAAGCAGCGCGTGATGATCGCTCGTGCGCTCACACAGAGAACCGACACGATCGTGTTGGACGAGCCGACCAACCACCTCGATCTGCGCCACCAGCACGATGCCCTGCACCTGCTGCGGAACACCGGCGCCACCGTCATCGCGGCATTGCACGACCTCAATCTCGCTGCGGCATACTGCGACCGGGTCTGCGTCCTCGATACCGGCCGCGTGGTGTCGATCGGCACTCCCCCACAGGTCCTGACCGAGGACATGCTCGCCGAGGTCTACGGCGTCGCGGCCAGGGTCGGCCTCGATGCGGGCACCGATCGAATCCGGGTCGACGTGACACCCAAGGAGTGGACCCGGTGAGGATCGACGCTCAACTCACCGAGATCGCCCGCTACGGAGGGTTCTTCGCCATCGCCCATGGGAGCGCCGAAGCGGGTTGGCGGCCGGTGAACGCATGCTACACCGACGGATACCAGGACCTGATCGAGGCGACGGCTAAACGCTACCGCACGAGCGACCTTCGCATCAGTGCGTCGGCGGTGCAGTTGAGCCACGCGTCGAGGCTGTGGTCACCGGTGCTCGCGTGCGCCGTCGCATACGGTGTGGTCCCCGACCTTACGAGCCTGCAGCGTGCGGAGGACAGCCCAGCGTTGAGAGTTACTGTCCCCGAGGGTAATCAGCTCGTCCGGGATCCGTCGGTCACGCTGTACCGCATCGTCGTCGAGGAGCACCTGGAGCGGTTGGCCGACGGGCTGCGTGTCAAGGTCGCACCCGGCCTGCTCTACGGCAACATCGCCTCGGCGTTAGTGGCCGCGACCAGAGCGCTCTACTCGGTGCGGCCGCAGCTGCGCGATTCCGCGACCGCCCTGGCGCGGTCTCTGCTGGAGACCGGCAGACTCACCGGAACCGGAACGGTCAAATACAACTTGGCGTTTCGTCGCCGAAGCTGCTGTCTGTACTACCGCGTGAGCGACGGATCGAAGTGCGGAGACTGTGCGTTGCGCTGAATCAGGTGAAGGGGGCGATCTCCACGCCCTCGGCCAGCAGCCTGTCGCGTACTGCCGTGGCGATCTGCACGGCGCCCGGTGAGTCACCGTGCACGCAGATCGAATCGACGGTGATCGGAATCGTCGAGCCGTCGACCGCGTCGACGCGCCCGTCCGACACCATCGACGCGATCCGGTCGGCGATGACGTCGGTGTCGTGCAGGACGGCACCGCGCTGGCGTCGGTCCACCAACCGGCCGTCGGGACGATAGGCCCTGTCGGCGAACGCCTCGGGCACCGTGCGCAATCCGAGCTGTTCGGCCTCGCGGAAGAACGCCGAGCCGGTGAGCCCGAGCACCGGAAGGGCGGGATCGACGTCGTGCACAGCCTCCGCGACCGCTCGGGCCTGATCGTTGTTGGTCACGATCGCGAAGTACAGCGCCCCATGAGGCTTGACGTAGGTGACGGTGGATCCGGCAGCGTGCGCGATCGCCTGTAGCGCACCGATCTGGTAGATCACGTCGGCCTTGAGATCCTCGGGTGTCGCGTCGATGAACCGGCGGCCGAAGCCGGGCAGATCGCGATAGCTGACCTGCGCGCCGATCCGCACGTCGCGCTCGGCCGCCGCTCGGCATGCCCGCAAGAGCAGGGCCGGGTCGCCGGCGTGGAAGCCGCAGGCGACGTTGGCGCTGGTGACGATGTCGAGCATGGCATCGTCGTCGCCGAGGCGCCAGACCCCGAAGCCCTCACCGAGGTCGGCATTCATGTCGATGGTTCTCATGTCGGAAACTCCGCGGATGTCGATGACGGCCAACGGTTTTCGGCGACGAATTCGGTCAACGGGCGTCCAGTCGTCCATTCGTCGATCTCGAGCTGGGGACGATCCGGAAACTCGGGGACCGGGCCGAGGCACAGGATCGCCACGGGCTCAGCGCCGTTGGGCATGCAGAGCAACTCGGCGAGCCTGTCCGGTTCGAAGATCGACACCCAACCCATGCCGAGCCCCTCTGCGCGCGCGGCGAGCCACAGGTTCTGTATCGCGCAGGAGACCGAGGCCAAATCCATGTGTGGAAGGGTGCGACGCCCGAACACATGCTCGTGTCTGCCGTCGCCCAGCGCGACGACGAGGAGCTCGGCGCACTCCAGGATCCCTTCGACCTTGAGAGCCAGGAACTCCTCGCCACGTGGCCCCAACGCCTCGGCGGTCCGCACACGCTCCTCGTCGACGAGGTCATGGATGCGTGCCCGCAACCGGTCGTCGGTGATCCGGACGAATCGCCATGGCTGCATCAGGCCGACGCTCGGTGCGGCGTGTGCGGCCTGCAGCAGCCGCACCAGTACGTCTTCGGGTATCTGCGTGCAGGGCAGGAACCGGCGCATGTCGCGGCGTTCGGCGATCACCCGATAAACCGCGCGGCGTTCTTCGACGTCGAACGCGTGCTGGTTCACGCGGCCAGCTTAGACATCCGGGGCCAGCGTGACGCCCGCTGCGCGGTCCGGGCAGCGCCCACTAATGGAAACGGTTATCGTTATCGGTGTGATGACCCCCCGCATTGCCCGCACGATCCTCGCCGGTGCGGTGCTGGCCGCGCCGTTCGCCTTGGCGGCGTGCGCCGGCAGTGACGAGCGAGCCCAGGAGGCGAGTACCGTTCCGTGTCCGGTCCGGCCGGTCGACGTCGTCGTCAGCGTGGATCAGTGGGGTGACATCGTCTCCCAGTTGGGCGGTGCCTGCGCGGAGGTCTCCACGGTGCTGGCCGGCTCGGCGGCCGACCCCCATGACTTCGAGCCCGCACCGTCGGATGCGGCGAAGTTCGACGGGGCGCAGCTCGTGGTCCTCAACGGAGGTCACTACGACGAGTGGGCGGTCAAGCTCGCCGCGAGCACGGCCCCGGACGCGCCGGTCGTGGCGGCCATGGCCGTCGACCACGAAGACGGGGCCAACCCCCATGCCTGGTACGACCCCGCCGCGGTGACGGCGCTGGCCGACGCGGTCACCGCGCGACTACGCCAACTCGCGCCGGAGGCGGCGGGCTACTTCGACGAACGTCGCGTCGCGCTCGCGCAGAACCTCAAGCCGTACCATGAGCTCATTGATTCCCTGAGGGCCAAAGCGTCCGGCAAGAGCTATGCGGCGACCGAGACGTCATTCGATGACATGGGTGCGGCGCTCGGTCTGGCCAACCGCACCCCGCGCGGCTATCAGGTCGCATCGTCCAACGACTCCGAACCGTCCCCGGCCGACCTCGACGCCTTCTTACAACTGTTGTCCGATCGCGGCGTTGACGTCCTGGTCTACAACGTGCAGACCGAAGGCTCTGTCCCGCAACAGCTTCGGGCAGCGGCCGAGCAGTCGGGGGTTCCGGTGGTCGAGATCACCGAGACGCTGCCGCCGGACGCCGATTCGTTCCCGAGCTGGCAGGTCGACCAGTTGATCGCACTCGGCGAGGCGCTCGGTGTCGCAACATAGTTCCGAACCTGAGGCCGAGCCCGACGTCGAGCAGACGGCGCTGACCTTCGAGGACGTCAGCGCGGCGCGCGGCGGGCGGCTGATCTGGTCGGAGGCGACGTTCGAGGTCCCCGCCGGCGGCATCGTGGCCGTCATCGGGTCGAACGGGGCCGGAAAGACGACGCTGCTGCAGATCGTGCTCGGTCTGGTGCCGCCGGCGTCCGGACACGTCCGCGTCTTCGGCCAACCGGCCGGTGCGCTCAACAAGTCGATCGGTTACGTCCCGCAGAACTACGCGTCGGCCTCCGGCGAGGCGATCCGGGCGCGCGACGCCGTGATGCTCGGCCTCGTCGGGCACCGGTGGGGTTTCGGCTGGCCGAGTCGTGAGGACAACCGTCGCGTGGACGAGGTGCTCGCCGCCGTCGACGCGACCGCGGTGGCGGACAAACGGCTCTCCCAACTCTCGGGCGGCCAGCGCCAGCGGGTCGCGCTGGCCGAGGCGCTGGTCTCCAAGCCCCGCATGTTGATCCTCGACGAGCCGTTGGCCGCACTCGATCTGCGCAGCCAGCGCGAGATCGTCGCCGTGCTCGAGCGGATCAGCAAGGAGTTCGGGGTGACGATCCTGGTCGTCGCACATGACCTCAACCCACTGCTGGGCGTGTTGACCAGCGCCATCTACCTGCTCGACGGACACGCGCACTTCGACACGTTCGACGGCCCCGTCGACGAGACACTGCTGAGCCACCTCTACGGCACCCGAGTCGAGGTCGTTCATACGCCGCAGGGCGATCTCTACGTGCGGAGGCCGTGATGAACACGACCATCGTCGCGCTTGGCTACCAAGACCATTGGTGGCAGATCCTCATGTCGTCCTTCATGCGCAACGCGTTGATCGGCGGCACGATCGTCGCCCTGGCCGCCGGCCTGATCGGTTACTTCGTCGTCGTGCGCAACACCGCCTTCGCCGCCCACGCGCTCGCTCACATCGGGCTGCCGGGCGCGACGGGAGCGGTACTCGTCGGCGTCCCCGTCGGGGTGGGGCTCGGCGTGTTCTGTATCGGCGGCGCCCTGGTGATCGGAGTGCTGGGCCGCCGGGCGGCCGACCGCGAGGTGGCCACGGGAACCGTACTGGCGATGGCGACCGGTCTCGGGTTGTTCTTCAACTCGCTGGCGACCAAGAGTTCGAGCACGCTGACCAACGTCCTGTTCGGCAACCTGCTGGCGATCTCGCGCCAGCAGATCATTACGTTCGCGGTGCTGGTGGCGGTGCTGGCGGTGTGCATCGCGCTGATCTACCGGCCGCTGCTGTTCACGTCCGTCAACGCCCAGGTGGCCGACGCCAGGGGAGTGCCGGTGCGCGCGCTTTCGGTGGCGTTCATGGCGCTGCTCGGCCTGGCGGTGACGATGGCCGTGCAGGCAGTCGGCACGCTGCTGCTGTTCGCGCTCGTGGTCAGTCCCGCTGCGGCGGCGATCATGCTGACACCGCGACCGGGCAAGGCGATCGCCCTGTCCACGGCGTTCAGCTTCGCAGCGGTGTGGGTGGGTCTTGGGCTCTCGGCGATGTTCAACGCACCGCCCAGCTTCGTGATCGTGACGGTCGCGTGCAGCGTCTGGGCGGTGGTGTGGGCCGGGCAGCGCGGGCTGCGACGAACCGCCGATCAGGTGCTGGTCACCTGAGCTTGAGCCGTGGTCGGCTACCCTCACGGAGCATGCCGAGGAGTCCCACGCCGCGACGGCGTGCCACGCTGGCTTCTCTGGCCGCCGAACTGAAGGTCTCCCGCACCACGATCTCCAACGCCTACAACCGGCCGGACCAGTTGTCGGCCGAACTCCGCGATCGCGTACTGGCCACCGCGAAGCGGCTGGGATACCCCGGCCCCGACCCGGTGGCGCGTTCGCTGCGCACCCGCAAGGCCGGTGCGGTCGGTCTGATGATCACCGAACCGCTCAACTATTCCTTCAGCGATCCAGCCGCACTCGACTTTGTGGCCGGCTTGGCCGAGTCGTGTGAAGAGGCCGGGCAGGGACTGCTGCTCGTCGCGATCGGCCCCAATCGCAGCGTCAGCGACGGGACGGCGGCGATCCTCGCTGCCGGGGTGGACGGTTTCGCAGTCTATTCGGCCTCCGACGACGACCCGTATCTCGCGACCGTCCAGCAGCGGCACCTCCCGATGGTGGTGATCGACCAGCCCAAGGACGTGCCCGGTGCCTCGCGCGTGTCCATCGACGACCGTGGCGCCATGCGCCAACTCGCCGAACACGTTGTGCAGCTGGGTCATCGGGAGATCAGCCTGCTGACGATGCGGCTGGGCCGGGATCGGCCGAAGGGCGGGGCAGGGCCCACGGTGGCCGACCCGCAACGATTGCAGACTCCGCATTTTCACGTACAGCGCGAGCGCATCGCAGGGGTTCGTGACGCGATGAGTGCAGCCGGGCTCGACCCGGAATCGCTGACCGTGGTGGAGAGCTACGAGCACCTGCCGACGTCGGGCGGGGCGGCCGCGGCAGTCGCCTTGACCGCCAATCCCCGGCTCACCGCGTTGATGTGCACTGCGGACGTACTGGCCCTCTCGGCGATGGATTACCTACGGGCGCGAGGCATCTACGTTCCCGGCGAGATGACGGTCACCGGATTCGACGGAGTGCCAGAGGCGCTGCGGCGCGGTCTGGCCACGGTCGCACAGCCCAGCATCGAGAAGGGTCGCCGGGCGGGACGGCTGCTGCACCACCCGCCACGATCGGGTCTGCCGGTCGTGGAAGTCCTTGACACCGAGCTGGTCCGGGGCCGCACGGCGGGACCGCCCGCCTAGAGCGCGGTGACCGGCGAGGATGCCCGCCACTGCTGGACCATCGGTGCGATACCCGAGGTGAGCATCGGCAGCTCGGGAGCCATCGCCAGCGCCGCGACTATCGCGAGCCTGCCGGCCGCCTCGGTGATCCGCAGAACACGTTCATCGGTCGGGCGCAGCCCCATGGAGACCGCCGCCGCGTCGTAGGCTGCGAGGGCGTCGGCGCCCACCGTCGCGAGGTCCGATTCGACCGCACCGAGCGTCACGAGTTCGAAGTCCGACCACAGCTCGCCGTGTGGTGTGGTGATCATGTTGTGGTATGGCGCGTCACCGTGAATGGGCTGAACGCCGACTCCGGGGAACGCGGACTGAAAGGCCGTGCGCGAGGCCAACACTGGGCCGATTATATCCCATTCACGTTGCGCCCGTTCGAGATCGGACGTTGGAATGAGTTCGGGCAGGTCCCTTAACGCCGCCAGCCCCTCCGGTATGTAGGAGCCGAACGGCGCCCAGAAATCCAGCTTCCCGTCGTAGTCGCGCAACGCGGCGTGTAGCTGCGCGGTCTGCTCCATGCGGTGACTCAAATCCGGGTTCGTATCGGGGACCTGCTCGACGAACTGCCAGAATGTCATCGAAAACCCGTCGCGGCGAACAGGTTCGGCGGGAACCAGTGGGGTCGGTGCCACTACCGGATGCCCGCGCTCGGCGAGCCATCTGGTGACGGCGAGCTCTGCGCGCTGTTGTCTGGTCTGCACATCCGGATTTCGGGTGTACGACGGCGGCAGGACCGTGGGCACCCGGACGACGACCGGCTCGGGATGAAGGTGGACGATCACGGAGAACACGTCGTAGAGCACGCGGGGATCGTCGCAGCGCAGGCCGAGGTCGGCCCCGGCGGCAACGGCCGCGGCGACTGCGGAAGCGGTCCGCTCGGCGATCTCGGCGTCGGTCAGCACCGTCAACCCGATTGTGAGCGGCGCGCGTCGAGCAGGTAAGCCAACGCTGCCGCAACGTCTTGCGGCGATTCGACGCGATAGGCCGCCAACGTATCGCCCGGCCCGATCTTCACCCCGACGTCGTCACCGCGAAGACGACGGAACGCCTTCTCATCGGTGACATCGTCGCCGAAGAACACCACGGCGTTCGCGTTCTCCTGCTCTCGCAGGATGTCGATCGCCTCGCCCTTGTCCGTCCGGATCACCGCGAACTCCAGCACTTCCTTGCCTTCGGTCAGCTGGGCATCCCAGTCGGTCGACGCCTCGCGAGCCGCGGAGAGCGCGGCCGCGCCGTCGTCTGCCGAGGCGTTGCGCACGTGCAGCGCGACGCTGGCCGGTTTGGTCTCGACCGTAACACCCGGCTTACCCGAGGCGATCTCGCGCAGCTCCGCCGTGATGCGCTGCAGCGCAACATCGTCGACCTCGTGCGTGAAGCCCGTGTCGAACTCGGCACCGTGGCTGCCGACGAGATGCACCGCAGGCGGCATCCCCGACAACTCGCGCAGCACCTCGAGCGCGCGTCCGGAGATCAGCGCGGAAGCCGTGTCGGGCAGGTCGGCGAGCGCGACCAACGCGTCCGCGGCCTCGGCGAGTGGCCGGGCGTCGCCCGGGTTACTGACGATCGGCGCCAGCGTGCCGTCGAAATCGGAGGTGATCAGCAGCCGTGGCGCCGCAGCAGCCGAAGCGAGCGCGCGCTGCAGATCGGCTGGAAGCACGCCTAGATCTTAGGATGCTCTCCGTCGCCGATCAGCAACCGCACCGCGAGGTCCAACCGCTTGCTGACGTCGGTTGCCGAGGCCCGCCTGGTCAGCCAGGCGAGCAGGTTGGACAGCCAGACATCGGAGATGACGCGCGCGATGTGGTACTGGTCCTCGGTGGGCTCACCGTCGCTCATGGCGCGGGCGAACATCGAGTCCATCAGCTTGCCGACGTGGTCGACCTCGCCGGCCGCCGACGCGTCGGCGAACACGAACGCTCGCGTCATCGCCTCGGTCAACAGCGGATTGCGCTGCATCGCGCGGTTGAGCTTGCCCACCATGATGTTCAGCCGCTGATACGGCGTGCCACCGGCCAGCGAGGCGCGGTCGGTCTTGGCGTCGATGCGCTCGAACTCGCGACCCAGTGCGGACACCAGCAGGTGCACCTTGGACGGGAAGTACCGGTAGAGGGTGCCGACCGCGACATCGGCCCGTTCGGCAACAGCCCGCATCTGGACGGCTTCGTAGCCGCCCTTGGAGGCGATGGCCAGCGTCGCGTCCAGGATGCGCTTGCGGCGCTCGCGCTGGGCTTCTGAGCCGAGCTCTGACTCGGACAGGACCGCCACGTTCATCACCTGGCGTGGTCGAGATTCCGACCCCGAGCCCGGGTTGGCGGCTGCTGGCTGGGACGGGCCGGACATGCGGCGGGCTTCTCCTTCGTTACGCGTTCTCGCTGGAAACGATACGCATGCCGATGCACTTTTTCTCACCCCGATGTCGCCGATGGCACCGACGTGTCCTGCTGTAATGGCGGTCGACTTGACGGTCGGTCGCTGGCACTATTAGAACACGTTCTAGTGAGGAGCACCGCCTTCTCACCCAATAGCTAGGAGTGGACGGTGTCGCTCGCATCCCCGGGGACCATTGCCGACGACCAGGCAGCCGTGAGGGAGCTGGTGCGTGACTGGGCAACAGCTTCTGACGTCGTCACCGCCGCGCGAGACGTCGAGCAGGGGCAGGCGGACGCCTGGCGCCGGGCCTATGCGGGGATGGCCGAACTCGGGATCTTCGGGGTGGCGTTACCGGAGGCGCAAGGCGGCGCCGACGGCACGGTCGACGACCTGTGCGCGATGGTCGACGAGGCGGCGGCCTCGCTGGTGCCCGGCCCGGTAGCGACGACCGCACTGGCCACGCTCCTGCTCGAATCGCCGGAAGTGCTGCAGGCGCTGGCTTCGGGTGAGCGGGTTGCCGGGGTGGCGTTGACGGCCGACCTGCGCTTCGCTGACGGCCGCGCCTCGGGCACAGCGGACTACGTGCTCGGCGCTGATCAGGCGGGGGTGCTGCTGCTTCCGGCAGGCGACGTCTTCCTCATGGTCGATGCCGGCGCGGACGGCGTGACCGTCGAGCCGCTGAAGGCCACCGACTTCTCCCGACCGCTTGGGCGCGTCGTGCTCGAGTCCGCGCCTGCCGAGGCGGTCAGCGCTCCGGCGCAGCGAGTGATCGACGTCGCCGCGGCCGTGATGGCGGCCGAGGCCGCGGGTCTGGCCCGCTGGGCGCTGCAGACCGCGACCGAGTACGCGAAGGTGCGCGAGCAGTTCGGCAAGCCCATCGGCAGCTTCCAGGCCATCAAGCACATGTGCGCGGAGATGCTTCTGCGGTCCGAGCAGGCCTCGGTGGCCGCCATGGATGCGGCTAGAGCCGTTTCGGAAGGCGACGAGAACCAGCTCTCGATCGCCGCTGCGGTGGCGGCTGCGGTCGGAATCGAGGCCGCCAAGGCCAACGCCAAGGACTGCATCCAGGTGCTGGGCGGCATCGGGATCACCTGGGAGCACGACGCGCATCTGTATCTGCGCCGCGCCTACGGCATTTCGCACTTCCTCGGCGGAGCGCCGCGCTGGCTGCGCCGGGTCGCGGCGTTGACGCAACAGGGTGTGCGCCGGGATCTGCGTATCGACCTCGAATCGGTTGAGGGTCTGCGACCCGAGATCGCCGCTGCCGTCGCGGAAGTCGCTGCCCTGCCCGTCGAGAAGCAGCAGGCCGCACTCGCCGACGCGGGCCTGCAGGCACCGCACTGGCCCATCCCGTACGGCCGCGGGGCCGGGCCCGCCGAACAGCTGCTGATCGACCAGGAATTGGCGGCCGCCGGTATCACCCGGCCCGACCTGGTGATCGGATGGTGGGCCGCGCCAACGATTCTCGAACACGGCACCCCCGAACAGATCGAACAGTTCGTCCCCGCGACGCTGCGCGGCGAACTGCTGTGGTGTCAGCTGTTCTCCGAGCCGGGCGCCGGATCGGATCTGGCCGCGCTGCGCACCAAAGCCGTACGCGTCGACGGCGCGACCGCGGGCGGCGCAAAGGGCCCGGGTTGGAAGTTGACCGGCCAGAAGGTGTGGACCTCCGCGGCGCACAAGGCCGCGTGGGGCGTCTGCCTGGCGCGCACCGACCCGGACGCGCCGAAACACAAGGGGATCACGTACTTTCTGGTCGACATGAAGTCGCCGGGCATCGACATCCGCCCGCTGCGCGAGATCACCGGCGACAACCTGTTCAACGAGGTGTTCTTCGACGAGGTGTTCGTGCCCGACGAGATGGTCGTCGGTCAGGTCAACGACGGATGGCGGCTGGCCCGCACCACGCTGGCCAACGAGCGGGTCGCGATGGCTCACGGCACCGCGCTCGGCAACCCGATGGAGGAGTTGCTCAAGCAGGTCGCCACGCTGGACTTCGACGTGGCCGGTCAGGACCGCTTGGGTTCGTTGATCGTGGCGGCTCAGGTCGGCTCACTGCTGGATCAGAAGATCGCCGAACTCGCTGTGGGAGGGCAGGATCCGGGCCCGCAGGCCAGCGCGCGCAAGCTGATCGGCGTGCGCTACCGGCAGGCGCTGGCCGAACTGCGGATGGAACTGTCCGAAGGTGGCGGCGTGGTCGAGAACTCGACGGTGTTCGACTTCCTCAACACGCGCTGCCTGACCATCGCGGGCGGCACCGAGCAGATCCTGCTCACCCTCGCGGGTGAACGGCTTCTGGGCCTACCCCGCTAACTGAACGAGGCCTGCGCGCACGCGTCCGGCGAGGTGATGTTGACCCCGCTGTAGACCACCTGGATGTGCGAGCACACGATCAAGGGAACGTCGGTGCGCGGCGCTCCCGTGCGCTGATCGACCGGCCAGGCGATCCCGCGGAGCTGGAACTTCTCGGGCGGTCCGCCCCCGAAGTAGATGGTCGTGAACTCCACGTCGGTGAGCGATTTGAACGACCGGGTGTTCGGGGCGTCGAAGTTGAAGTTTCCGACGTACACGCCCCGGTCCATGGTGCGCAGCGTGGTGGTCTGGCGGGCCCACAGGTCGCCGGGGAAGCCGAGAACGTCCGGGCCGCGGCGCAGATTGGCCCTGGCGTCGAACAAGCACTTGGCCTCGGCCGCGATGCAGTTCGCGGTCGCGTGCATCTCGAGGTTGGTGCCGGGGTCGACCGGGATCGACGAGTCCGCGGTGTCGACGGCCGCGGCCGCCGTCGGGGTGGGTGCCATGAACGTCAGCGCCAGCAGCACCGCCGAGATCGCCGCAGCGACGCCGGTCAACCGGTTCGTCACGTTTCTCCCCTTCCACGTGCGGCGAATGCTAGCCCGCGCGCTATTCGTCATAGGTGACTTCGATCGAATCCGAGCGGGGTAGGGCCTGGCAGCCCAGGATCAGACCCTCATCGAGGTCGGACTGCTCGAGGACGTCGTTGACGTCCATCTCGACCTCGCCGCTCTTCTTCAGCACGGCGCACGCGCCGCAATGGCCCTCGCGGCAGGAGAACGGCGCGTCGAGTCCCTTGTCCAGCAGCACGTCGAGCAGTTTGGCGTTGCGGGGCCAGCGCACCTCGTGCGTTTCGCCGTCGAGCGTGACGATCGCCGTGGCCGGCCCCTCGTCGCTGTCGTCCTCCTCGATGACCACCGCCGCGAACGGGTCGGAGTCCAGCGACTTGAACACCTCGATGTGCACCCGTTCGGCGGGCAGTCCTGCGCCCTTGACCGCCTCCTCGGCCGCGGCCATGAACGGCCCGGGACCGCAGATGTAGGCGTCGTGGCTCGTGTAGGGAGCGGTCAAAGCGGCCAGCGCCGCCGCGCTCGGCAGACCCTGCACCGTTTCCAGCCAGTGCACGACGACCAACCGTTCGGGGTACTTCTCACTCAGCTCACGCAGCGCCGAGCCGAAGATCACCGACTTCTCGTCGCGGTTGGCATAGACGAGCACGACCTTGCCGCTGCCCTCGGCCAGCGCTGACTTGCAGATCGACATCATCGGCGTGATCCCGGAACCCGCGGCCAGCAGCAGGAAGTCGGTGTCCAGCGTCTTGGGCACGAACGTGCCCGAAGGCGCGAGGACGTGGATCTTCATGCCGGCGTGCGCGTGGTCGCACAACCAATTCGATGCGTACCCGTCGGCGGTGCGCTTGACGGTGACGGTCAGCCGGTCGTCGGTGAACGGGGAACTGCACAACGAATAGCACCGCGCCACCGAACCCGTCCGGTCGCTGGGCACGCGCAGGGTCAGGAACTGGCCCGGCGCGTACCGCAACCGTTCGGCGGGGATGTCGGCACCGGAGGGCACGCTGAACACCAGCGAGCGCGCATCGTCGGTCTCGGTGACGACATCGGCAAGTTCCAACTCGAGCACGTGGCTGCCGAGTGGCTCGTCGGTCACTTTTGCGTCCACCTCTCACGTCCGCCGACCCTGCGATCCAGGGCAATAACTAGAACAGGTTACAGAAATGCATGTGTGCAGGTCCAGGTCCTACAGGTATGCCCTACTCGACATGAATCGTAACGTGTTCTAATCTGACGGCTAAGCGGTTCGCGCTTCGCGTGCGTGCTCATCGCAGTCCGTCCTATCGGGAGGCACATCAGTGACGTCCATTGAACAGCGTGACGTGCAGTCGGTCCTAGCCGGGATCGACGACCTCCGGCCGCTGATCGCCAAACGCGCACAGGCGACCGAAGACCTGCGCCGCCTCCCCGACGACACCGTCAACGAACTGAACGAGGTCGGCTTCTTCAAGCTGCTTCAGCCCGAGCAGTGGGGCGGGATGCAGTGCGATCCGACGCTCTTCTACGAGGCGGTGCGCCGCCTGGCCAGCGCCTGCGGTTCGACCGGTTGGGTCAGTTCGATCATCGGCGTCCACAACTGGCATCTCGCGCTGTTCGACCAGAAGGCGCAGGAGGAGGTATGGGGCGAGGACCCGGCCGTGCGGATCTCCTCGTCGTATGCCCCGATGGGTGCGGGCACCGTCGTCGACGGCGGCTACATCGTCAACGGCTCGTGGAACTGGTCGTCCGGTTGTGACCACGCCACGTGGACGTTCGTCGGCGGCCCGGTGATCAAGGACGGCAAGCCGGTCGACTTCGGCAGCTTCTTGATCCCGCGCTCCGAATACGAGATCGACGACGTGTGGCATGTGGTCGGCCTCAAGGGAACCGGAAGCAACACCCTCAAGGTCAAGGACGTGTTCGTGCCGCGGCACCGCTTCCTGTCCTACAAGGCGATGAACGACCGCACCGCGGGCGGGCTCCAGACCAACACCGCCCCGGTCTACAAAATGCCTTGGGGCACAGTGCATCCCACCACCATCTCCGCTCCGATCGTCGGTATGGCGTACGGCGCGTACGACGCGCACGTCGAACATCAGGGCAAGCGTGTGCGCGCGGCGTTCGCGGGGGAGAAGGCCAAGGACGACCCGTTCGCGAAGATCCGCATCGCGGAGGCCGCCAGTGATATCGACGCGGCCTGGCGCCAGCTGATCGGCAATGTCGGCGACGAGTACGCCCTGCTGAAAGCGGGCGAGGAGATCCCGTTCGAGTTGCGCGCCCGCGCCCGCCGCGACCAGGTCCGCGCGACCGGCCGCGCGATCGCCTCGATCGACCGACTATTCGAGGCCTCCGGCGCCACCGCGCTCAGCAACGACGCACCGGTGCAACGGTTCTGGCGCGACGCCCATGCCGGGCGCGTGCATGCCGCCAACGATCCCGAACGCGCCTACCTGATCTTTGGCAACAACGAGTTCGGGCTGCCGCCGCAAGACACGATGGTTTAACGGAAGGCCAGATGACCTCATACATCCAGGAGACCGAGCAGCAGGTCGAGGTCACCTTCGAATCGACGTCTCGGTACGCGCAGGTCCGCGCCGGTGAACGAGACATGCGGCTGCACTACCACGAGGCCGGTGTCGGCCACTCCGAGACGGTGGTGTTGCTGCACGGCGGCGGGCCGGGAGCGTCGAGTTGGTCGAACTTCTCCAAGAACATCGCGGTGCTGGCCAGGCACTTTCACGTCATCGCTATTGACCAGCCCGGTTACGGTCACTCGGACAAGCACACCGAACATGAGCAGTACAACCGCTACAGCGCGAACGCGGTGCTCGGGCTGTTCGACCACCTGGGCATCGAACGTGCTGCGCTGGTTGGTAACTCGCTCGGTGGCGGGACCGCGGTGCGGTTCGCGCTCGACAACCCCAAGCGGGCGGGCCGGCTGGTGCTGATGGGCCCCGGCGGGCTGTCGGTCAACCTCTTTGCGCCCGATCCCACCGAGGGCGTCAAGCTGCTGGGCAAGTTCACCGCCGAGCCCACGCGCGAGAACATGGAGAAGTTCCTGCGCATCATGGTTCACGACCAGAAGCTGATCACTCCCGAACTGATCGACGAACGGTTCGAGATCGCCAGCCGGCCCGAGTCGCTGGCCGCGGCCAAGGCGATGGGAATGTCGTTCGCGGGTGCGGACTTCGAGCTCGGCATGATGTGGCGCGAGGTGTACAAGCTGCGTCAACCGGTGCTGTTGATCTGGGGTCGCGAAGATCGCGTCAACCCGCTCGACGGCGCGCTGGTGGCGCTCAAACAGATTCCGCGGGTTCAACTGCATGTCTTCGGGCAGTGCGGACACTGGGCTCAGCTGGAGAAGTTCGACGAATTCAACAAGCTCACCATCGACTTTCTGACGGTCAAACCCAAGGAGGTTGCGCGATGACCATCAAATCGCTTGGCTACCTTCGGATCGAGGCCACCGACGTCGCGGCGTGGCGCGAGTACGGCCTGAAGGTACTCGGCATGGTAGAGGGCTCCGGCCAGACCGATGGTGCGCTCTATCTGCGGATGGACGAGTTCCCGGCCCGGCTGGTGATCGTGCCAGGAGAACACGACCGGTTGCTGCAGTCCGGCTGGGAAACCGCCAACGCCACTGAGCTGCAGGACATCCGGAACCGGCTCGACATCGAAGGCGTACCGTACAAGGAGGCCTCGGCTGCCGAGCTGGCCGAACGCCGCGTCGACGAGATGATCCGCTTCGACGACCCGTCCGGTAACACGCTCGAGGTCTACCACGGTGTCGCGCTCGAGCACCGTCGCGTCGTCAGCCCGTACGGCCACAAGTTCGTCACCGAGCAGCAGGGCCTGGGCCACGTGGTGCTGACCACCCGTGACGACGCCGAGACGCTGCACTTCTACCGGGACGTGCTGGGGTTCTACCTGCGTGACTCGATGCGGCTACCACCCCAGCTCGTCGGACGGCCCGCCGACGGCGCGCCCGCGTGGCTGCGCTTCCTCGGGGTCAACCCGCGCCACCACAGCCTGGCGTTCATGCCGGGTGAGACGCCGAGCGGCATCGTTCACCTGATGGTGGAGGTCGAAAGCGCCGACGATGTCGGGCTCTGTCTGGACCGCGCGTTGCGGCGCAAGGTGCCGATGTCGGCGACGCTGGGTCGCCACGTCAACGACAAGATGCTGTCGTTCTACATGAAGACGCCGGGCGGCTTTGACGTCGAGTTCGGTTGTGAGGGTTTGCAAGTCGAGAATGAAGACTGGGTCGCGCGGGAAAGTACCGCGGTCAGCCTATGGGGCCACGACTTCAGCGTCGGCTTCAAGTGACGGTGAAGACCACTCGATAATGGCGGCCGAACCGATCGATCCGCGCACATTCCGCAGCGTGCTCGGACAGTTCTGTACGGGCATCACGGTGATCACGACGATCCACGACGGCGTGCCGGTCGGGTTCGCGTGCCAGTCGTTCGCCGCGCTGAGCCTGGATCCACCGCTGGTCCTGTTCTGCCCGACGAAGATGTCGCGGTCGTGGCAGGCAATCGAGGCCAGCGGTAATTTCTGCGTGAACGTGCTGCACGAGAATCAAAAGGACGTTTCGGCGCGGTTCGGCTCGAAGGAACCCGACAAGTTCGCCGAAATCGAGTGGTATCAGTCCAAACTCGGCTCGCCGGTCATCGAAGGCACGCTCGCTCACATCGACTGCTCGGTGCATTCGGTGCACGACGGAGGCGACCACTACGTCGTATTCGGCGCCGTGCATTCGCTGTCGGACGTCCCGCACCGCAAGCCGCGGCCGCTGCTTTTCTACCGCGGGCAGTACACCGGTATCGAGCCGGAGAAGAACACGCCCGCCCAATGGCGTGACGATCTCGAGGCCTTCCTCACCGCGACCACCGACGACACCTGGTTGTAGGCGCGCTACAACAACCCGTCGATGAAGTCGACGATCGCGGCCGCGACCTCTTGGTGCATGGTCTCGTTCAGAATGTCGTGACGAGCCCCCTCGAACTCGGCGAGGCGCAGCGCGTCGATCTGCTCGGCGTAGGCACGTACCGCCCCGACCTGGGCGAGGGGGTCGTTTGAACCGTGCACGGCCAGTGTCGGCACCGTCAGCTTCGGCAGCACCGCGCCGAACCGGTCCCAGGCCCGGTCGAGCTCCCGCACCAGCGCCACACCGTCGGCGTCGACGAACGTCAGTGGATCGTTCGCCAGCAGGTCGAGGTAAAACGTGTCCTCGGACAGCCAACTCGGCTCGAGGGCCAGTGAGGTGTCATTGTCGAGCATCGCCGCCGTCGGTACCAGCGGAGCGCCGGAGACGATACCGCCGGCGTAACGGTCGGGCTGGTCGAGCAACCGGAACAGCGTGACGATCGAGCCGAACGAATGTCCTTGTGCGATCAACGGTATTCCGGGAGTGGCGCTTTCGGCGAGCGAGATCAGGTCGTCGGCCAGTGAGGAGCTGTCCTCGGTCGATCCGAAGTCACCGCGGGTGCCCGGGCTCAGCCCGTGGCCGAACTGGTCCACCGCCCAGAGGTCGAAGCCCGCGGCGTTGAGTGCGAAGCCGTAACGGTGGTAGAGACCGGTGTGCTCGCCGAAGCCGTGCAGGAAGATCACCGCCGCGCGGGGCTGCGGCGACGCCCAGTGGCGGTAGTAGGCCCGACCCTTCGGGTGGTCGATGAACGGCATACCGACGACGTTAGCCCTTGCCCAGTAACACGTCGTGCTGGTCGTCCATCCGATCGCGAATAGCGTCGACGACGGCCGCCACCTCCGGCCGCCGCAGTGTTTCTCCTCGGGTGACGAGCCAGTACGTCAGCCGCACCGAAACCTCGGTGCGCAGGACGCGTACGAGATCGGCGTGGCGGTCGGCCATGAAGCAGGGCAGCAGCCCGAGGCCCGCGGCCGCGCGGGTCGCCTCGACGTGGACGAAAACGTTCGTGGACGTCACGGATTCGCGCATCGCGGGCGCGAAGCTCGTCGCCGCATCGAGGTCGTCGACCTGCAACATCGAGTCGATGAAGTACACCAGCGGATAGCGGTTCAGATCGGCTACGGTCCTCGGCGTACCGTGCTCGGCCAGGTAGTCGCGGGACCCGTAGAGGCCGAGGCAGTAGTCGCCGAGCCTGATCGCCCTGGCCCGATGGACACGGGGTTCGCCGACGACCACCTCGACGTCCAGCCCGGACCTCTGCTGGGTCGCACGGCGGGTGGCGGCGACGATCTCGACCGCCACATTCGGATGCTGCCGCTGAACGCGCGCGGCGGCGGGTGCCGCGATGTAGGCGGAGAAGCCGTCGGTGGCCGAGATCCGGACGACACCCTCGAGCGCGCGCTCGCCGGCGGGATCGACGGCAAGTGATCGCACGGCCGACTCGATGGCCTCCGCGGCGGCCAGGGCGTCGCGTCCGAGTTCGGTGAGTTCCCATCCGCCCGCGCCGCGGGCCAGCACCCGTCCGCCCACCGACTCCTCGAGCGCGGCGATGCGCCTGGAGATCGTGGTGTGGTTGAGGCCGAGTTCCTCGGCGGCCGCGTTGTACCGCCCTGATCGGCCGACGGCCAGCAGCACCAGGAGGTCATCGGCGCTCGGTCGTCGCCGAGCCGACGGCTGCGTCATATGTGCATTTTTGCAGATACTCCCTGCGCCTTTCGCCATTGCCCGAGGGCGTATCTGCGTGAATACTCACAGGCGACTTGTCTGCCATCACAACCCGAAGGAGTGTGCGATGGGTGTCACCAACGCCGACAGCGGCGCCGCGCCGGTCCCCCCCGGGCTCAAACGCGTCGTGGTCGCCTCGATGGCAGGCACCGTCGTCGAGTGGTACGAATTCTTCCTCTACGCCACCGCCGCCACCCTGGTGTTCAACAAGGTGTTCTTCGCAGAAGGCACCAGTGAGGCCAGCGGCCTGATCGCCGCACTGTTGACCTACGCAGTCGGATTCGTGGCACGGCCGCTGGGCGGCATCGTCTTCGGGCACTTCGGCGACAAGTACGGACGCAAGAAGCTGCTGCAGTTCGCGATCCTGCTCGTCGGTGCCGTCACCTTCCTCATGGGCTGCCTGCCGACCTACGCGCAAATCGGCGTGTGGGCGCCGATCCTGCTGGTGGTCCTGCGGTTCATGCAGGGGTTCGCGGTCGGAGGTGAATGGGGCGGAGCGGTCCTGCTCGTCGCCGAGCACAGCCCCAACGACAAGCGCGGCTTCTGGGCCAGCTGGCCGCAGGCGGCGGTGCCGGTGGGCAATATGCTCGCCACTGTCGTCCTACTGGTGCTGACCGCCGCGCTGCCGGAGACGGCGTTCCTGTCCTGGGGATGGCGGGTCGCGTTCTGGCTGTCGGCCGTGGTGGTGCTGATCGGGTACTACATCCGGACCAAGGTCACCGACGCCCCGATCTTCGTGGCCGCACAAGAGGAGGTCGAGCGCGCCAAGGCCGTCTCGTACGGCGTGGTCGAGGTGCTGAAGCGTTATCCCCGTGGAGTTTTCACCGCGATGGGCCTGCGGTTCGCCGAGAACATCATGTACTACCTGGTGGTCACCTTCTCGATCGTGTACCTCAAGACGCACGTCGGCGCCGACACCAGCGACATCCTCTGGTGGTTGCTGGTCGCGCACGCCGTGCACTTCGTGGTGATCCCCCAAGTGGGGCGCTTGTCTGATCGGTTCGGTAGGCGGCCGGTGTATATCGTCGGGGCGATCCTCGGAGGCACGTGGGGCTTCTTCGCGTTCCCGATGATGAACACCGGTTCCTATGGGTTGATCATGGCCGCCATCATCCTCGGACTCGTCATCCACGCGCTGATGTACTCACCGCAGCCGGCGATCATGGCCGAGATGTTCCCGACCCGTATGCGGTATTCCGGTGTCTCCCTTGGCTATCAGGTGACATCGATCGTCGCCGGATCGCTCGCGCCTGCCATCGCCACCTGGCTGCTCGACAAGTTCGACTCGGCGGTGCCCATTGCTCTCTATCTCGCAGGCGCCTCGGTGATCACCCTGGTGGCCGCGTTGTTCAACCGGGAGACCAAGGGCCTCGATCTGGAGACGGTCGACGCCGCCGATCGCGAGCAACTCGCCAAGGCCGGTGTCATATGAGCGATCTCGACGGGCGCACCGCGCTGGTCACCGGTGGCGCAAGCGGGATCGGTGCGGCTTGCGCGCGTGCGCTGGCCGAGCGAGGCGCTTCGGTCACCGTCGCGGATCTCGACGAGGCCGGTGCCAAGGAGGTTGCCGACGAGATCGGTGGAAAGCCATGGGCGGTGGACCTTTCCGAGGTGGCGGCGCTCGAGGACCTTCGGCTGCAGATCGATATTTTGGTCAACAACGCCGGGGTGCAGCACGTCAGCCCGATCCACGAGTTTCCGCCCGAGCGCTTCCGCTTCATTCTGGCGTTGATGCTGGAAGCGCCGTTCCTACTGATCCGCGCGGCGTTGCCACACATGTACGAGCAGGAGTTCGGGCGCGTCATCAACATCTCCTCGGTGCACGGTCTACGCGCCTCGGAGTTCAAGAGCGGCTACGTCACCGCCAAGCACGGTTTGGAGGGGCTGTCGAAGGTGACCGCTCTGGAGGGCGGGCCGCACGGCGTCACGAGCAACTGTGTCGACCCGGGCTATGTGCGGACCCCGCTCGTGACCAAGCAGATCGCCGATCAGGCCCGCACCCACGCGATCGACGAGGATAAGGTGGTCGCCGACATTTTGTTGAAGGAGAGCGCGATCAAGCGACTTGTCGAACCCGAGGAGGTTGCCTCCCTGGTCACCTGGCTGGCCTCGCCGGCCGCAGTGATGGTGACCGGAGCGTCGTACACGATGGACGGCGGATGGAGCGCCCGATGACCGCCACTCCGCAATGGACACCCACCGAGGACGATGTGGCCGGAGCGCGCGTCACCGACTTCGCACAGTTCGTGCAGCGCCGCACCGGCCGAAATCACCCCGACTACGAGTCGCTGTGGCAGTGGTCGACCGACGAGCCCGATGAGTTCTGGGCCGCGTTGTGGGACTACTTCGACCTCGGTGAACGCCCGGAGCTGGTGCTCACCTCTGCTGAAATGCCTGGAGCGCAGTGGTTTTCGGGCGTGCAGCTCAATTATGTGGATCAGGTGATTCGCAACGCCCGGTCGGACCGGCCCGCCATCCTGTACCTGCGCGAGGGTGGGGATCCCGTCGAGGTGTCATGGGCCGAGTTGTTGGGACGCGCGGCGGCATTCGCCCAGACGCTGCGCGACCTCGGTGTGCGCGCCGGCGACCGGGTCGTCGGATATCTGCCCAACATTCCCGAGGCCGTGATCGCGTTCCTGGCGACCGCCAGCATCGGCGCGATCTGGAGTGCGTGCGGCCAGGACTATTCGGCCAAGGCCGCACTCGACCGTCTCGGTCAGCTCGAACCCACCGTGCTGGTGACCACCGACGGCTATACCTACGGCGGGAAGTTCCACGATAAGGCCGCCGAAATCACCGCGCTGCAGAAGGGATTACCTACGCTGCGTGCGACGGTGATGGCACCCGACATGGCGGGCAGCAGTAGCAAGGAGTTGACCACGACGCCGGTCGACTTCGCCCACCCGCTGTGGATCCTGTTCTCCTCGGGCACCACCGGGCTGCCCAAGGGCATCATTCACGGCCACGGCGGTGTGCTGGTCGAACACCTCAAAGCCGTGAGCCTGCAGTCCGATATCGGGCCGGACGACATCTTCTTCTGGTACACCAGTCCCAGCTGGATGATGTGGAACTTCCAGGTGGCGGGCCTGCTGGTCGGGTCGACGATCGTCTGCTACGACGGCAGTCCCAATGCACCGCGTCCGGATGTGCTCTGGGAGATCGCGGCGCGCGTCAAGGCGACGGTGCTGGGGACGAGCCCGGGCTATGTGTTGGGCTGCGCGAAGGCAGGCGCGGTGCCGCGCAAGGAGCATGACCTGTCGGTGCTGCGCACGGTCGGCATCACCGGCTCGTCATTGCCCCCGTCGTCGTCACTGTGGTTGCGCGACAACGTCGGTGAGCACGTGCAGGTGTCCTCGATCAGTGGCGGCACCGACGTGGTGTCCGCTTTCATCGGCGGGGTCCGCACGGTTCCGGTGTGGCCGGGCGAGCTGTCGGCGCCGTATCTCGGATGCGCTCTGGACTCGTGGGACGAGTCCGGACAGCCGGTGCGCAACGAGGTCGGCGAGCTCGTGGTGACCAAGCCGATGCCGTCGATGCCGGTCGGGTTCTGGAACGATCCCGACGGGTCGCGTTACCGCGCAGCGTATTTCGAGATGTTTCCCGGAGTGTGGCGGCACGGCGACTGGATCACGATCACCGATCACGGCAGCGTCATCGTGCACGGCCGGTCGGACTCGACCTTGAACCGGCACGGCATACGGATGGGCAGCGCCGACATCTACCAGGCGGTCGAACGGCTGCCCGAGGTGGCCGAAGCCTTGATCATCGGCGTCGACGAACCCGACGGCGGGTACTGGATGCCGCTGTTCGTGGTCCTCACCGAGGGCGCCGAACTGACCGACGAGGTGCGCGACCGCATCAAGAACACCGTCCGCGAAGAGGTCTCACCGCGGCATGTACCCGACGAGATCATCGCTGCGCCAGGTGTTCCGCACACCCGCACGGGCAAGAAGCTCGAGGTGCCGATCAAGAAGATGTTCCAGGGCGCCGACGCCGCGAAGGTGGTCGAGCGCAGCGCCGTCGACGACCCGGACCTGCTGGACTGGTACGTCACGCAGAAGCGCTGAGTTATCCCGACTCATTTCGGTGTCCATTCGTGTCGCCCTGGCGTGGCATAATCGAATATGTGTTCGAAGATGTGGATGAAGCGGGGTTGGTGGCCACCATCGAAGAGGCCACCCGCGCCGAAGCGTCCGCGAGCGCATTGCGCACGGCGGCGATTGGGGAGCTGATGTCGCGCCGCGGTGTCGGCGACGAGGATCATCCGCGCGCGTTGTGGGCGTGTGATCCGTGGGCTTCGGCCGCTGCCGAGGTCACCGCGGCCATGAACATCAGCCACGGCAGGGCCTGCGGCCAGATGCGCATCGCCGAAACCCTGCGCGATCACCTGCCCAAGGTCGGCGCGCTGTTCGGCGCGGGTCGGCTCTCAGCGCGGGTGATCGGGATACTCACCTGGCGTACCCGGTTGATCGCCAACGACGCGGTTTGGGCGCTGGTCGACGCGGCGCTGGCCGAACGGGCGGATGAGTGGGGACCGCTGTCGGAAGAGGATCTGCGCATCGGCGTGGACGCGTTGGTGCTGCAGTACGACCCCGACGCGGTGATCGCCAGCCAGGCCCGCACCCGTGGCCGCGATTTCAAAGTCGGGTCCTACGAAGACGAGCACGGCGCCACATCGGTGTGGGGCAAGTTGCAGCCCGCCGATGCCGCGGTCCTCGACCGCAAGGTCGCCGCGATGGTGGCCACCGTGTGCCCTGATGATCCGCGTTCGTCCGGCGAGCGTCGCAGCGACGCAGTCGGGGCGCTTGCGAACGGCAACGACCACCTACCGTGCGAATGCGGCTCCCCGGCCTGCCCGGCGCGGGCGGCCCAGCCCGCCCCGTCATCGTCGGTGGTGGTGAATGTTTACGCCGACCAGACCGCCGTCGATGCCACCCACGCGACACAGGAGTCCGTCCGCCGCACCGCGGCCTGCCGACGGGACGCGGGCACCGCAGTGATATCCGGAGTCGGGGGCCCCGAGGTGCTGACCACGCCGATGCTGGCCGCGCTGCTGCGCAACGGTGCCACGCTGCGGCCGCTGGGCGCACCGGACGAACAGCCCGAGCACGGATATCGGCCGTCGGCCAAGCTGGCCCGTCGCATCCGCGCCCGGGATCTGCGCTGCCGCTTTCCGGGATGCCATCGGCGAGCGGAGTTCTGCGATATAGACCACGTCACGTCCCATCCGAACGGGGCAACGCATCAGTCGAATCTGGCTTGCCTCTGCCGTCTTCACCACCTACTGAAAACCTTCTGGGTCGGTGACTGGTCGTATCTAATGCGAGCAGACGGCGCCGCGGTCTGGACGTCACCGACAGGCCGTACATATACGTCGTATCCAGGGTCTCGAAGTCTGTTCCCCGGATGGGACACCAGGGCAGCCGAGCTGCCGCCGCGGGCCACCAGCCCACCGCATGGTGCCGGCCCGCCACCCGACAACCGCGGGTTGAAGATGCCGATGCGCAAGAACACCCGATCGGTCGAACGTGCCCAACGGATTAAAGCCGAACGGGCACAGAACGCCTCGGAGTCGCCGTCGTTTTGACTCCGGTCGACGTGCGCACCGGAATGCTAATGCTGCAGTTGACCCAGCCAGCTGCCGATTCGCCGTAGCGCCTCGGTGATGTCGCCCGCCGGCCCGGCGAACGACAACCGGACGAAGGATCCACCGCGGGCCGGGTCGAAGTCGATGCCCGGTGCGATCGCAACTCCGGTGTCGGCGAGCAGCTTCGAACAGAACGACAGCGAATCCGATGTCAGATGCGACACGTCGGCGTACACGTAGAACGCTCCGTCGGTTGGGGCCAGGCGATCGATGCCGAGGGCGCGCAGGCCGTCGAGCAGCATCTGCCGGTTGGCGGCGTAGTGGTGCAGCAGCGCGTCGGACTCCGCGATCGACTCCGGGGTGAACGCCGCGATCGCGGCATACTGCGGCAGTGTCGGCGGGCAGATCGTGAAGTTTCCGGTGAGACGGTCGACCGCCCGCTGCAGTTCCTTCGGCACCAGAAGCCAGCCGAGCCGCCAGCCGGTCATCGCGAAGTATTTCGAGAAGCTGTTCACCACAATCGAATCCCGTGATGTCGCCCAGGCGCAGCTGACGGCGGGAGCACCCTCGTAGACCAGCCCGTGGTACACCTCGTCGCTGATCAGCCGGACATCGCGCGACGCGCACCACGAAGCGATCGCAGCGAGCTCGTCCGGCGGAATCACCGTGCCTGTCGGGTTGGCGGGGCTCGCCACGATGACACCCTGTACGGCCGGGTCGAGTTCCGCGAGCATCTGCACCGTCGGCTGAAAACGGGTCGCGGGGCCGCAGGGTATCTCCACGACCTCACAACCCAGCGCGGAGAGGATGTTGCGGTAACAGGGGTATCCGGGGCTGGCGATCGCGACGCGGTCACCGACGTCGAAGCAGGCCAGGAACGCCAGCAGAAAGCCACCCGACGAGCCCGTGGTGATGACCACGTCTTCCGGGTCCACCTGCAGGCCATGCCGATCCAGGTACGAATGGGCGATTGCTGCGCGCAGCTCCGGGATCCCGAGCGCGACGGTATAGCCGAGGACGGTGGTCTCCAGTGCCTCCTTGGCCGCTGCCCGCACGGCTGCGGGAGCGCCCGCGCTCGGTTGGCCCGCGGACAGGTTGACCAGGTCGCCGTGACTGCGCTGCCGCTCGGCGGCGGCCAGCCAGACGTCCATGACGTAGAACGGGGGGATCCCTGCGCGCAGTGCGACGCTCATCGGGGGCATTCCGTCAGCTGGTCGAGATCGTGGAAGAACCCGTGCACGTCGGCGTAGTAAAACGGTTTGAGGGCGCCGTACACGCCGCTCCAGTCGGGCACCCAGGTGAGCAAAGCGTCGAGAAGCGTTGCACAGGAGGCGTTGTCGACTGCTTCTTTGACGAGGACGACCGGAGGCCTACAGTTGTCGTATCGAGCGACGATCCTGGTCGTCGACGCGTTCTCGGGTGTCATCTTCCATACATCTTCGAGGACCATCGTCGCCCGAACTCGCCCGGAGACAACGGCATCGATCTGTCCCTGCCAGGGGGGAACCGCAACGAAATGCATCGCGAGTTTCCGCTGGCCGGTGAACAGAATGGCGGGAGCGAAGTAGCTCGATGTGCATGAAGTGTTGATGTAACCGCATTGCGCTCCGGCCAGGTCGTCCAGTCCGCTAGCAGCGTCGTCGCGTCGGACGACGAGCACGCTGGTCTGGCGGGGCTCACCGGTGAACTTCGATGTTGCGATCGCCAATCCCCGGTAATGGTGATCACCGCTTCGGAGCAAGCGGTGCAAGCTGGGTGCCGGGACATAGGCGATGTCCGGCTGATGTTGCGCCAGCGCCCGGTCGATGCCGGCGAGGTCGGTGCTCTCGGCTGCGGAGATCCCCTCCGCGGCGAGAAGTGTGGTCCACGGCTCGTCGCAGGCGGGCAAGCCGAGGTTCTGATCCACGACGAAGCTCAACATTGCCGCGAGCCTACGTCGGAAGCTCGACAGCCAACGCTAGAACACTTCGGATTCGAGGCGGCGCAGATGATCGCGCGGAGCACCGAGCAACTGGGCACTGCCGTGCGCGCGCTTGAAATACAGCTGAATGTCGTGCTCCCAGGTGATCGCGATGCCGCCGTGCATCTGGACGGCTTCGGCGGCGACGTTGGTGAACGCCTCGCTCGCCGAGAACCGGGCCAGCGCAGCCGAGGTCGGTGACGGCGCGGCGATCGCCTCGTCGACGACGGCACGCGCGGACTGAACCGCGACGTACAAGTCGGCCATCCGGTGCTTGAGCGCCTGGAAACTGCCAATGGGCCTGCCGAACTGCACCCGGTCCTTCGTGTACTGCACCGTCAGGTCGAGGCACCGCGACGCCGCGCCGATCTGCTCGGCGGCCATCAGCAACGCAGCGGTGTCGGCCAGTCCCGGATCCGAGCCGATGTCGGTGCTCTGTTGGACCTCGACGCGCGCCAGCCGGCGGGTCAGGTCCATCGCATCCAGGCGCGTCGCGGTGAACTCGGTCCACCGGGCCAACAGGTCGCCGTCCGCCCCGATCACCACGTCGGCAATGTCGCCGTTGATCACATAGTCGGGGTCGAAGACCACCGTGCCGACGATGGCGCCCTCGGCCATACCCTCGAGCGCTTCGGTGTCCGGCTCGTCGCCGGCCAGTAGTGCGAGCTCGGCGAGAGTGGTCCCCAACAGGGGAGTCGGAACCAGTGCCTTGCCGAGCTCCTCGAGCACGACCGCCGCATCGGCAAGCTCACCGCCCGCGCCGCCCAGCTCCTCGGGCACCACAAGCGCCGCCGCACCGACCTGCTCGCACAGCAGCGTCCACAGCGATTCGTCGTATCCGCGTTCGGATTCCATCGCCTCGCGCACCGCGGCGGGCGACGCGTGCTTGTCGACCAGCGCGGCGACGGTCTCGCGTAGCAGTTGGCGTTCTTCACTCATCAGAGGGCCTCCAGTACGCGCCGACGGTGGACAGCGGGATCCCCCCACGCCGAGCGCAGCGCCTGCGCACGCAACAGCCACAACGACAGGTCGTGCTCCTGGGTGAATCCGATCGCGCCATGTGTCTGCAGTGCCGAGCGGGCCGCCAGCAGTGCGGCGTCGCTGGCCGCGGCCTTGGCGGCGCTGACATCGCGCGCCGTGTCGGCGGATCCGTCGGCAAGCGATAGGGCCGCGCCGTACACCAGCGGTCGGGCCAACTCCACCGCGATGTGCACGTCGGCGAGTTTGTGCTTGATCGCCTGGTAGGTGCCGATGACCTTGCCGAACTGGCTGCGCTGCTTGGCGTATTCGACCGACGTGTCCAGCATCGCCTGGCTCGCGCCCACCAGTTGGGCCGCGGTGGCGAGCACGCCGAACTCATAGGCGCGGGCCACGTCGGCTGGTCTGCCATCGCCTGACGTGTTGACGTCGAACAGCTTTCGGCTCGGGTCGACCGATTCGTGCTCGGCTCCCGCGGCGCCGTCATGTACTTCACCATCGTCGGCCACGAGGATGAGCCCCGCGGTGTCGGCGTCGACAGCCCTCGGCACCTGTGGCGGCAGGGCGACGGTCGCGATCAGCTCGCCGGAAGCCAAGCCGGCGCAACGCTCGTCGTCGGCGAGCAGGATCGGCGCGACCGCGATGGATTCGACCACCGGGCCGGGAACGCACCACCGGCCGAGTCGCTCGATGGCGACCACCAGGTCGACCGGATGAGCCTCGATGCCGTCGTACTTCTCGGGCACCAGAAGCGCCGTGACGCCGAGGTCGGTCAGCTGCGCCCACACCTTGCGGCCCGGTGACGTGTCCCCGGCGGCCCACGCGCGAACCGCGCCCGGCAGGTCGGCCGCACTCAGTGCGGCGTCGATGCTGGCGGCGAAATCGCGCTGCTGTTCGTCCAATTCGAAGTTCATGTGGTTACTTTCGCGGCAGGCCCAGCAGGCGCTCGGCGATGATGTTGCGCTGAATCTCGTTGGTTCCGGCGTAGATCGGTCCGCCGAGCGAGAACAGCAAGCCTTCGGTCCAGTTGTCGGCGAGCTCGGCGTCGGGACCGCGCATGTCCAGGGCGGTCTGGTGGATGGCGACGTCGAGGTCGGACCAGAACACCTTCGTCACACTCGACTCGGCGCCCAATTCGCCGCCTGCGGCGACGCGCGTCACGGTGCCGAATGTGTGCAGGCGGTAGGCCTGGGCCTTGATCCAGGCATCGGCCACGCGGTCGGCGTAAGCGGGGTCGGGGTTCTCTTTCCATTGCGCGACAAGCCGTTCGGCGGGGGCAATGAAGCGAGCCGGGCTTCGCAACGACATGCCGCGCTCATTGCTCGACGTGCTCATCGCGGCGCGCCAGCCCTCGTGCACCTCGCCGATGACGTCGTTGTCGGGCACGAACACGTCGTCGAGGAAGATCTCACCGAAACCGGTGTCACCGCCGAGTTGCGCGATGGGGCGGACCGTGACGCCGTCGGCCTTGAGGTCGAACATGAAGTACGTGAGGCCGCGGTGGCGTTCGGCCTCGGGGTCGGAGCGGAACAGCCCGAAGGCGCGTTCCCCGAACGGCGCGCGTGAACTCCAGATCTTCTGCCCGTTGAGCAGCCAGCCGCCGTCGGTGCTGGTGGCCGTCGACCGCAGCGACGCCAGGTCGCTACCCGACTCGGGTTCCGACCAGGCCTGCGCCCAGATCTCCTCACCGCTCGCCATTTTCGGCAGGATGCGGTCGAGCTGTTCGGTGGTGCCGTGGGCGAACAGAGTCGGCGCCAGCATCGACGTGCCGTTGGCGCTGGCGCGGCCGGGAGCCCCGGCGCGGAAGTACTCTTCTTCGTACACCACCCACTGCAGCAGGCTGGCGTCGCGGCCCCCGTATTTCTCCGGCCAGGTGATCACGGACAGCCCGGCGTCGTAGAGCACCTTGTCCCAGCGTCGGTGCTGTTCGAAACCTTCGGCGGTGTCGTACGACTTAGTCGGGAAGCGGTCCTTGTTCTCGGCCAGGAACTCGCGCACCTCGGCCTGGAACTCTCGCGTCGCGTCGTCGATATTCAGGTCCATCAGGAAGATCCAGCCCTCTCACGCAGCAGCGGTTTGACTACCTTGCCCCCGGGGTTTCGCGGCAGCGCATCGAGAAACTCGACCGAGCGGGGAGTCTTGAAGTTCGCCAGATGCTCCCGGGTGTAAGCGATTACGGTTTCCTCGTCGAGTTCGGCGCCGGGCTTGACCACGATATAGGCCTTGCCCACCTCACCGAGCCGTACGTCGGGCACGCCGATCACCGCGGATTCCGCGACGCCGTCCAGTCGCGCGAGCACCTGCTCGATCTCGGCGGGGTAGACGTTAAACCCGCCGCAGATGTACATGTCCTTGAGGCGGTCGGTGATGCGCAGGTTGCCGTTGTCGTCGACGGTGCCTACGTCGCCGGTGTGCAGCCAGCCGTCGGAATCGATGGCCGCCGCGGTGGCGTCGGGGTCGTCGAGGTAGCCCAGCATGACATTCGGTCCACGCAACAGCACCTCGCCCGCGTCGTCCTCGCCCGGGCTGTCGATGCGCAGTTCGAAATCCGCGATCGGGCGGCCCGATGTGGTGGCCACGGTGACGGCGTCGTCGTCGGGACGGCACATCGTTCCGAACCCACTCGCCTCGGTGAGGCCGTAGGCGGTCAGCACGATGTCGATGTCCAGTTCGGTTTGCATCCGCTCGATCAACACCACCGGGATGGTCGCCGCGCCGGTGACGGCGAACCGCAGCGAGGTCAGGTCAAAGTCGGCGCGATTGGGATGGTCGAGCAGCGTCTGATAGATCGTCGGCGGCCCCGGCAACACGGTGATGCGGTGCTCCTGCACGGCGGACATCGTCTTCTCGGGATCGAACGTCAGCTGCGGGATCAGCGTGGCGCCGGTCTGCAGGCAGGCCAGGATGCCCGCTTTGTAGCCGAAGTTGTGGAAGAACGGGTTGATGCACAGGTAACGGTCGTCGCTCGTCAGTCGGCCGCACTCGGCCCACGCCGCCGGGGCGTCGAGCGACTGGCGGTGCGCGCACAGCACGCCCTTGCTGCGGCCGGTGGTGCCGGAGGTGAACAGGATGTCGGAGACGTCGTCGGGTTCCACCGCGTCGGCACGCGCATCCACCGCGCCGAGGTCGGTGCCGCGGGTGAGGAACTCGTCCCAGGTGCCATCGTGCTTCTCGATCGGCACCCGGACCACGTGGTGTAGCTGCGGCAGGGCGTCGCGGTCGATGGAGGCGGCTTTGTCGGCGCCGAGGAACTCACCCGATGCGAACAGCAGCGGGGCGCCGGTGCGCGAGAGGATGTCGGTGGCCTCGCTGGCGGTGTAGCGGGTGTTGAGAGGTACGACGACGCCGCCCGCGTAGTGGGTGGCCAGGCAGGCGACCACCCAGTGCCAGGTGTTGGGGGACCAGATCGCGACGCGGTCACCGGCGTAGATGCCGAGGTCGATCATGGCTGCGGCCGCCCGGCGGACCTCGTCGCGCAGCTGGGCGAACGTGAACGTCCGGTCCTCGGTCAACAGGGCCGGGTGGTCGGCGAATCGGTCGGCAATGTGGTCCAAGACCTGGGGAATGGTCCTTGGATCCGAACTCATCGCTGCTCCTCTAACAAAGCAAGTGCTTGGTAGGTTAGCCTACAAGGGTGATTGAGGTCGAGGAGTTCCGGGCCGAGGTCCGCGACTGGCTCGCCGACAACCTCGTCGGGGAGTACGCCGCACTCAAGGGCCTCGGCGGGCCGGGCCGAGAACACGAAGCATTCGAGGAACGCCGAGCGTGGAACCAGCATCTGGCGGCGGCCGGACTGACATGCCTGGGCTGGCCCGAAGAGCACGGCGGTCGCGGTCTGTCGGTGGCGCACCGGGTGGCGTTCTACGAGGAGTACGCGATTGCGAACGCTCCTGCGAAGGTCAACCACTTCGGTGAGGAGTTGCTGGGACCGACGTTAATCGCGTACGGCACCCCCGAGCAGCAGAAGCGCTTCCTGCCGAAGATCCTCGACGTGACCGAGTTGTGGTGCCAGGGCTACTCCGAACCGGGTGCCGGCAGCGACCTCGCCAACGTGTCCACGACCGCCGAACTCGACGGCGACCAGTGGGTGGTCAACGGGCAGAAGGTGTGGACCTCGCTCGCGCACTGGGCGCAGTGGTGCTTCGTCGTCGCCCGCACAGAGAAGGGCTCCAAGCGGCACGCCGGTCTGTCGTATCTGCTGGTGCCGCTGGATCAACCGGGCGTGGAGATTCGCCCCATCGTGCAGCTGACCGGCGACTCGGAGTTCAACGAGGTTTTCTTCGACGACGCCCGCACGGATGCGTCGCTGGTGGTCGGCGAACCGGGTGACGGCTGGCGGGTCGCGATGGGCACGCTGACGTTCGAGCGCGGGGTGTCGACGCTGGGCCAGCAGATCGAGTACGCCCGCGAGCTCTCCGGTGTGGCGGAGTTGGCGAAACGCACTGGCGCAGCGGATGATCCGTTGGTCAGGGAGCGATTGGCGCGGTCGTGGGCCGGCCTGCGGACGATGCGGTCGTACGCACTGGCGACCATGGACGTCGAGCAGCCGGGTCAAGACAACGTTTCGAAGCTGTTGTGGGCCAACTGGCATCGCGAGCTCGGCGAGATCGCGATGGACGTGCTCGGCCGCGAGGGTCTGACGCTGACCGACGGCGACTTCAGTGAGTGGCAGCGGCTGTACCTGTTCTCGCGGGCGGACACGATCTACGGCGGGTCCAACGAGGTGCAGCGCAACATCATCGCCGAGCGGGTGCTCGGTCTCCCCCGAGAGGTCAGGCCTTCGTGAACCTGTCAGAAGCCCCGAAAGAGATTGAGGGACACGGCCTGCTGACCGGCAAGGTGGTCGTCGTGACGGCGGCTGCGGGCACCGGCATCGGGGCCGCGGTGGCACGCCGGGCGCTGCTCGAGGGCGCCGACGTGGTTGTCTCCGACCATCACGAGCGGCGCCTCGGCGAGGCCCGCGATCAGTTGCTCGAACTCGGGTTGGGGCGGGTCGAAAGTGTCGTATGCGACGTGACCTCCACCGCACAGGTGGATGCGTTGATCGCATCTACGACGGCGCGGATGGGCCGACTGGACGTCATGGTCAACAATGCCGGCCTCGGCGGGCAGACCCCCGTCGTCGACATGACAGACGAAGAGTGGGACCGCGTCCTCAACGTCACGCTGACGTCGGTGATGCGTGCGACGCGGGCGGCGTTGCGGTACTTCCGCGACGCCGACCACGGCGGCGTGATCGTCAACAACGCCAGCGTGTTGGGTTGGCGCGCACAGCATTCACAGTCGCACTACGCCGCAGCCAAGGCCGGGGTGATGGCGCTGACTCGGTGCAGTGCGATCGAGGCCGTCGAGTACGGGGTGCGAATCAATGCGGTCTCACCGAGCATCGCGCGGCACAAGTTCCTCGAGAAGACCAGCAGCGCGGATCTGTTGGACCGGTTGTCGGAGGGCGAGGCGTTCGGCCGCGCGGCCGAGCCGTGGGAGGTCGCCGCGACGATCGCATTCTTGGCCAGTGACTACTCCAGTTATCTGACTGGAGAAGTGATTTCGGTGTCGAGTCAACGGGCCTAGGTGGTAGTCCGACCGTCGACAGCCCGACGCGCCGGCTTTGTAGGATCCCAGATACACCATCGCGATGACGCCCAGGGTCAGCACGGTCACCAGGGCGAGCTGCACTTTCTGTCCGGCCGCGATGGGTCGGTGGGCCAACGCATCGCGATATCCGAGGGAGAAGGCGCTGAATAAGACGATGGCGCCCATACCAACCGGCTCGCCAACCGGGACGCAAGTAGCCAAGCAAGCGCTTGGTTGATATCATGTGTCGGTGGATCAGGTGCCACAGAAGCAGCCGGCGAGTCAGCCGCCGACACGCCGCGCCGAGCTACTCGAGCTCGCCGCGACGATGTTCGCCGAGCGAGGCCTGCGCGCGACGACGGTGCGCGATATCGCCGACTCCGCGGGCATCCTCTCAGGCAGCCTGTATCACCACTTCTCATCGAAGGAAGAAATGGTCGACGAAGTCCTGCGGGGCTTCCTCGACTGGTTGTTCACGCGCTACCAGGAGATCGTCGACACCGAACCCAACCCGCTGGAGCGCCTCAAGGGTCTGTTCATGACCTCGTTCGAGGCGATCGAGCACCGGCACGCGCAGGTCGTCATCTATCAGGACGAGGCCAAGCGGTTGTCCGGGCAGGAGCGGTTCTCCTACGTGGAGCAGCGCAACAAAGAACAACGCAAGATGTGGCTGGACCTGCTCAACCAGGGTGTCGAAGAGGGCTACTTCCGGCCCGACATCGACGTTGATCTGGTGTACCGGTTCATCCGCGACACCACCTGGGTTTCAGTCCGCTGGTATCAGCCGGGCGGACCGCTCACAGCCGAAGAGGTCGGCCGTCAGTATCTCGCTATCGTTCTTGGTGGCATCACGAAAAAATGAGGAAACCATGACTCCAACATCGCAGGCTTACGTCATCGACGCGGTTCGCACCGCAGTCGGCAAGCGCAACGGATCGCTGGCCGGTGTGCATCCCGTGGATCTGGGCGCTGCCGCATGGCGGGGCCTGTTCGACCGCGTCGAAGTGGATCCCGGCGCGGTCGACGATGTCATCGCCGGTTGCGTTGACGCGATCGGTCCGCAGGCCGGCAACATCGCCCGGCTGTCGTGGCTGGCGGCCGGCTACCCGGAAGAGGTGCCGGGCGTCACCGTCGACCGACAGTGCGGGTCCAGCCAGCAGGCCGTTTCCTTTGGTGCACAAGCGATCATGTCTGGAACGGCCGACCTCATCGTCGCCGGCGGCATGCAGAATATGAGCCAGATCCCGATCTCGTCGGCGATGACCGTGGCCGAGCAGTTCGGCTTCACCTCGCCGACAAACGAGTCCAAGAGCTGGCTGCACCGCTACGGCGATCAGGAGATCTCACAGTTCCGCGGCGCCGAGCTGATCGCGGAAAAGTGGGACATTTCGCGCGAGGAGATGGAGCAGTACTCGCTGACGAGCCACGAACGGGCACAAGAGGCGATCCGCTCCGGTTACTTCGAGAACGAGATCATTGCGGTCGACGGGTTCGCCACCGACGAGGGTCCTCGCGACACCTCGCTGGAGAAGATGGCCGGCCTCAAGACCCTCGTCGACGGCGGCCGGCTGACCGCCGCGATGGCCAGCCAGATCTCCGACGGCGCCAGTGCGGTGCTGCTGGCCTCCGAGCAGGCCGTCAAGGACCACGGACTCAAGCCCCGCGCCCGCATCCACCACATCAGCGCCCGCGGCGCCGACCCGGTGTTCATGTTGACCGGGCCGATTCCGGCAACGGAGTACGCGTTGAAGAAGACGGGCCTGTCGATCGAGGACATCGACACCGTCGAGATCAACGAAGCCTTCGCGCCGGTCGTGATGGCCTGGCTCAAGGAGACCGGCGCAGACCCCGCGAAGGTCAACCCCAGCGGCGGCGCGATCGCGCTCGGTCATCCGCTGGGTGCGACGGGTGCGAAGTTGTTCGCGACGATGCTGAACACGTTGGAGCGCACCGGCGGTCGCTACGGCCTGCAGACGATGTGCGAAGGCGGCGGCACCGCCAACGTCACGATCATCGAGCGCCTCTAGGCCTCCCGCGGCCTCGCACTGTCGCCCTCGACGAGCTCTCGCATCGCCGCAAACCCGTCATGGCGGTGCGCACCGAGCGCCCACACCACGGCGATCACGGGCAACAGTGCGAAGGCCGCCCACCAGTTCGCACCGGCCGGCAGTAGATCGGCGATCACTTCCGCTCGTGGCGTTCCGTTCACGTCGGCCGGCAGCCACTCGTTGAGCAGGACCGCCAGCATGCGGGAGGTCTGGAACGGCCCGACGCTGGTCGCGATAATCCAGCTGGCACAGGAGATCCCAAGCGACCACGGCCATGCCAGCAGCAATGATTGTCTGTCGACCAGTTCGGCGGCGCAGCGCACGGTCTCGGCAAGGTAGGCAACGCCGAGCGCAGCCAGGAGCACTCCGATCTGCGCGGTGAGCAGGTCGTTGACCACCGGATGCGCCAGCTCGTCGTCGGGCCGCGTCGGCAGCCCGATCGCCAGGGCGATGAGGCCGGCCACCAATGCGAGCGTCGCCAGGCGCGCGGCCGTATCGCTGACGCGGTCGAACGAGTCGACGACGGTACGAATCACCAACCGTGACGCCGTAGCCGGCGCGGTTCGATACACGACCACCAGCACGAGACCGGACACCACGATGGCGATCAACCACGTCATCACAGCCGTGCCCACAGCCGTCAGGGCCAGCGATCCCAGAAGCGGAACCAGCACGTCGTCAGTGCTGACGCTACTGCGAATGACGATCAGCGGCACGGCGCCGAACGCCACCGCACCCGCCAAACCCAGGACCAACGGGACCGTGAATCGCGTGAGATCGGCGGGATTGAGGTCCAGCTTGCGATTGCGGACGGCGTGAATCTCGGTGCTCAGCACCGACCGCACATGCGACAGCCAGCGCACTATGCCTCCGACATCACGTCAGTGGTCGTGGATGATCACGCCGCGGATGTTGCGCCCCGCGAGCATGTCGTCGTAACCCTCGTTGATGTCGTTGAGTTTGTATTCGGCAGTGACGGTTTCGTCGAGCAGAAGCTTGCCGTCGCGGTAGAGGTTGAGGAGCCGCGGGATGTCGGCGCGCGGATTGGCCTCGCCGTAGAGGCTGCCCAGCAGGCGCTTCTGGAACAGCGTCATCATCGCCATCGACAGCGTCGGCGTGACGTCGGCCATCGACGCGATCGCCGTCATCACAACCGCACCGCCCTTGCGGATGATGTTGAGCGCCTCGTCGATCATCCGCCCTTCGAGCACGCCCATGGTCAGCAGCGCGGAGTCGGCCATCACGCCGCGGGTGAGCTCGGCGACCAGTTCCATCGCCTCCGGCATGGAGGTCACGAAGTGGGTGGCGCCGAACCCGAAAGCTTTCTCCCGCTTGCTCTCTACGAGGTCGACGACCACGATGTGTTCCGCTCCGGCCAGCCGCGCACCTTGAATTGCGCCGCTGCCGATCCCGCCGCACCCGATGATAACGACCGTGTCACCGGGGCTGACGTCTGCGGTGTTGACGGCCGAACCCCACCCCGTCATCACCCCGCAGCCCAACAGGCAGGCCCGGGCCAGTGGCAGATCGTCGTCGATCTTGACGACCGATGCCTCCGACAGCGTGCCGAACTGCGAGAAGCTGCCGATGCCCGACAAGACGCCGACGTCCTGACCGCGGACCTTGCGTCGGTATGTGCCGTCGGCCTGCAGGCCAATCAGGATCAGCGCGCCGAGGTCACACAGGTTCTGATGTCCGCTGGCGCACCAACGGCAGCGTCCGCACGCCGGCAGGAACGACGTGACGACGTGGTCACCAACGTTGAGGTCGCGCACGCCGGGACCGACTTCCACGACGACGCCCGCGCCCTCGTGGCCACCGATGATCGGCAGCGGCACATCGGCGAAATCACCCGTGACGACATGGTGGTCCGAGTGGCACAGCCCGGTGGCCTCGAAGGAGATGAGGACCTCGCCCTCCTTTGGGCCATCGAGGTCGATCTCCTCGATGCTCCACGGCTCGTTGAGTCCCCACAGAACGGCGGCGTTGGTCTTCATGGGCGCGAGTGTAGGAAACGTGGGGCCGGATTACGGGCGAATCGAAAGGCTTACTGTTCAGTGCGCGAGAGCCAGGCCGCCGAGCGCGACGATCCAGCTGGCGAAGCTGCCGACGAGGAAGTACTCGGTCACTTCGTCGATTCCGATTCCTCCGTTTTCGCGTGCCTTCTGAGCGTTGATCTCCGGGAATCGGATGATGCTCTTGGCGGCGACGACGGCCGTGGCCGCGGCGAGCTGGCCTGCCAGGCCCAGCCCGAGGATGAGCACCCGCTCCATCGGACCGAGGAGCCGCCCGCCCTTCAACCGGTCAGAGGCCTGCGGCTCGCCCGTCGGTTTGACCGAGCCGACAGAGCCAAGCACCAAGCGCACCAACTGATTCCCGGTTACGAGTTGCATCAGCATCACACCGACGATCATCAAGAGCCGGTCGGGGGACACCGCGATGCCGACCCAGTCCGGCCACCGCGCCGCCACACCTGCCACCTCCGAACCCCAGCCCGAGAGCAGGATCAGCACCCCGAGCGCACCGCCGAACACGACCAGCGGGGCGATCTGTCGGCGTCCGGTGCGTTCGGCTCGCGCGCTCAGCACCACCCAGCCGACGCCGGCCACCGCCGCCACGACGAGCAGCACGATGTCGCCCCGCCGCCACAACCCGGCCATCGCCGCGCAACCGATCACGACCAGGGGTGCCGCCGCGGCGGATAGCCACACGCGATCGACGAGCCGCCGAAGGACATCGGCGACACCGATCGCGATCAGCAGCACCGCGACCGCGCTCATGGCACGTCCCGCAGATACTGCGCCGCGAGCAGGATGAGGTCCAACCCGTCGCGGCCCGCGCGTTGGGATACCGCCGACGCGCTGATGCCCTCGTCCGCCGCGATGTCCTTCTTGGTCTTGCCGGTCAACAGTCCCTTCACAATCCTCAATGAGCGGTCATCGAGCGATCCAATCAGATGGTCCCGACACAGCAGCGCGGCGTTGATCGCGTTGAGGTCGCGGCGGCTCTCGCCTTCGGCCCGAAACGACGTGCGCACCAAGGCCAGCCCCGGTTGGCGTTGCGCGGAGGCGGTCCACTCGATCGCTTCGCGGGCAGCCCACCATCCCGGCCCGTCCTGGATGCCGGAGTTCGCATCCAATACGGTCACTGAACCCCAGCCGACACCGAATCGAACGTCGATCCCGGGCGCGACGGCCAGCCGAATGACGAACGCCGCTTCGATCGCCGCGCCGACCGTTCGATAGCTGCCCTGGAACTCATCACCGACCGTGAATGCGGGTGCGTCGATGGCGTCGCCGCCGGCGTCGGCGAGCGCCTTGTCGAGTGCGCGATGCGTGGCGGCGCGATCGGCTACGTGGCGCGAGCCGATCACGTCGCCGATCAATGTGGCGCGCGAGCGCGGTGAAGGGGATCGCTTCAGTGCTGACACATGAAGATTATAGCTTCACTACTACAGAATTAAGTGATATCCTTCACTCGATGTAGCCGCTGGCTTGTCGCAGGTGCTTGACCGCATCGGCAACGATCGTCTCGATCAGTTCCGCACACGACGGCAGATCGTCCAGGATGCCTGCGACCTGGCCGGAGGCCAGTACCCCCGCGTCCGTATTGCCCTCGACCAGACCGGCTTTGAGCAACATCGGGGTGTTGGCGGCCATGACCACCTGCGACCAGGTCAACTCCTTGCCGTGCCGCATTGCCAGGCCGTCGCGGATCATCGACCGCCATGTCATACCCGACATCTTCTTGAACTTCTGCGCGTTTCGGACGGCCGCGGAGAATCCCCGAAGTCGTGATCCGCTCTCCAGCTTCTCGACCAGGCCGGTGCGCAGCACGCGGTGCGGCATCCCGTCGACACGGGTCGATACGACGGTGCCGTCCAAGCCCGATTCCAGGTAGCGGCGCTTGACCGCATCCGGCACCGTGGAGTCCGACGTCAGCAGGAATCGGGTGCCCATCGCAACTCCGGCCGCGCCGTAGGACAGCGCCGCCGCCAGCCCGCGGCCGTCGAAGAAGCCACCGGCCGCAATGACCGGGATCTCGACAGCGTCCAGCACCGACGGCAACAACAATGTCGTCGCGATCGGCCCCGTGTGGCCGCCGCCTTCACCGCCCTGCACGATCACCGCGTCGGCGCCCCAGCCCGCCACCTTCTTGGCGTGCTTGGCTAGGCCGACCGATGGAATCACCACGACGCCGGCGTCTTTGAGCTTGGCGATCAGATCGGGTTTGGGAGCCAGGGCGAATGAGGCGACCTTGACGCCCTCGCGAATCAACAGGTCGATGCGTTCTCCGGCATCTCCCGCGTCGGCACGGATGTTGATGCCGAAAGGCTTGTCTGTGGTGCTTTTGACCTTGGTGACCGCCGTCTGCAGTTCCTCGAGCGTCATGGTCGCCGACGCGAGGATTCCCAGGCCGCCGGCGTTCGACGTCGCCGAGACCAGCCGTGCGCCCGCGACCCAGCCCATGCCGGTCTGGACCACTGGATGTTCGATACCGATGAGCTCGGTCAGCGGTGTGCGAAGTGTCGGCTTACCCGGCGTGCTCACCGAATTTCCTTGTCCCGCAGTCCCTTGGGGTCGATCACCTCGCGGATCAGCCTCTGCTCGTCGTCGGTGGGGAGCCGGGTCTGCTCGGCGGAGTCCAGCCCGTGCACCTCGAACGAGGTGTTCTCGGCGACCTGTTCGGGCTCGATACCGGGATGCAGTGACACGGCCCGCATCTGATGATCGGGACCGTTGAAGTCGAACACACCGAGGTTCGTGATCACCCGGTACACGTTGACGAACCGGTACGCCGGGTTGTCGGGATCGATTTTGTCCCAACCGATACCGGAGACGATGTCGACGGATTCACCGAACACGCGCGTCGAGTGGTTGCCCACCCAGTAACTCGTCGCGTGGTTGATGGTGTTGCCCGGTGCCCCGCGCACACCGAACATCTGGCGGGTCGGATGCTGCAGCGGCCCGAACGCCGACAGGTTCTGGTTGCCGTAGCGGTCGATCTGGTTGGCGCCCATGACCACATGGCGCCGACCCCAGGCCAGCGTCTCGAAGACCCGACCGAACGGCATCCAACCTTCGATCGCCCCTGCGGCGCCGAGTGCGGGCGTGTCGGCGAGCAGGCGCGCCTCACCGTCGGTCAGCAGGATGTCGGGGGAGAAGGTCAGCCGGGCCAGTCGGGCGCCGATCGAGACCATGGTCGTCATCGGGCTGACCATGATCTCACCGGCGTCGCGGAACAACTCGGCGCAGGCGACTGCGCACACTTCGGCACGGGATACCGACATCATTGATCCTCCTGCAGCTTGCGCACCGCAGCCTGGTAGTCGGCCTCGGTGCCGGACAGATAGGTCTGCACGAACTCCTGCCACGACTCGTCGGATTTTGCCGCTTCGGCGTAGTGGCGCTGGAACTTCTCGTCGCGACGGTAGTCAGGCTCGGCCGTCGTGAAGTGCGCACCGTTGGGTGCCTCGACGACGGCGTCGACCATCATCCGGTTGATCAGAAGTGCCTGCGGCGGAACGGCCTTGACCAGTTCGTCGGTCGGAACCACTTGCTCGACCGACAGGAACCGGCGTTCGGCCGCCATCAGGTACAGATCGTCGAAGTAGGGGTCGATGCCGGTGTAGGCAGCATTGCCCGCAGCGTCGCCGAGATTCATGTGGACGAACGCGGCGTCCAACGTGAGCGCGGGCATCGCGACGAGTTCTTCGTAGGCCTCGCCGGTGGGGTAGGGGGACCGCACGGTCTTCAGCTCGTCGCCCCAGAACGCGCGGACGTCGCTGCCCAGCCCGGCCCGGATCGGGAGAAACGGCAGTCGCTGGGCCGCGGCCTGCAACCCGCACCGAAGCATGCCCTCGTCCATCTCGCGGGCCTCGATCGCGGGGGTGGTGCGCGCCTTGGCGAACCACGGGTCGTAGAACGGCGGCGAGTCGAGCGACACGAAGCCGTAGTAGGCACGTTTCACCTTGCCCGCCGAGCACAGCAGCCCGAGGTCGGGTCCGCCGTAGGTGACGACCGTGAGGTCGGTGACGTCAGTGCGCAGCAGCGCCCGCACGAACGCCATCGGCTTACGCCGAGAACCCCAGCCGCCGATTCCGATCGTCATCCCACTGCGAATCTGCGAGACGGCGTCGTCGAGAGTTGTTCTCTTGTCGCTCATTTGGACCCCTTTTCGGTGCCGGCGAACGCGTCGCGGTGCTCGTCTGACACGCCTGCGAGGTTCAGCTCGAACGTGAAGCCCTGCTCCATGCGGTAGCTGGAGTTCACCCTCTGTACGTCGATCAAGTTCAGCGCCTCCTTGGCCGCCCGGATCACCCGGGTGTCCTTGGCGGCGATGTCGCGCGCGACGCGCAGCGCGGCCTCGTCGAGTTGATCGCGGGGAACCACCTCATGCACCGAGCCGAAGTGGTGCAGCGTCGCCGCATCGACCGTGGCGGCGGTGAAGAACAACCGGCGCATCATGTGCTGGGGCACCAAACGCGACAGGTGCGTCGCCGCGCCGAGCGCGCCACGCTCGACCTCGGGCAGGCCGAAGGTCGCGTCGTCCGAGGCGACGATGACGTCGGCGTTGCCGACCAAACCGATGCCGCCCCCGACGCAGAATCCGTTGACGGCGGCGACCACCGGGACCGCACACTCGTAGACCGCCTTGAACGCCGCATAGCAGCCGCGGTTGGCGTCGATCAGCGCGGTGAAGCCCTCCGTGCGTTGCATCTCCTTGATGTCGACACCGGCGTTGAAGCCTCGGCCGGTGGCGCGCAGGATCACGACATGCGTTTCCGGATTGGCTCCCGCCTTGGTGATCTCGTCGGCGAGTTCGAACCAGCCGCGCGACGGAATCGCGTTGACCGGCGGGTAGTCGACGGTGACCGAGACGATTCCCGGTTCGGTGATGGTCGAGTTGATAGTCATCTGAGCTCCCGAGCACTTCCTGGGTCCGGTAGGAAAGCAAGCACTTGCTTGGTACGCTAGCACAGTGACCGACCTGCAAAACATGAACCTCGGCCTCGACGGCAGGGTGGTGCTGGTGACCGGCGGTGTGCGCGGGGTCGGCGCCGGCATCAGCGCCGTGTTCGCCGATCAGGGCGCCACCGTCGTCACGTGCGCCCGCCGGCCAGTCGAGGGCCTGCCGTACGAGTTCCACGCCTGCGATGTGCGTGACGACGACGCGGTCGCCGCTCTGGTCGAGACCGTCGCTGAGCGTCACGGTCGTATCGACGTGGTGATCAACAATGCCGGCGGATCGCCGTACGTGCTCGCCGCGGAGTCGTCGGCCAAGTTCAGCCGCAAGATCGTCGAACTCAATCTTCTGGGGCCGCTTTCGGTGTCCACCCACGCGAATGCGCGGATGCAGAAGCAGGAACGTGGCGGGTCGATCATCAACATCGCGAGCGTGAGCGGGCGCAGGCCCACGCCGGGCACCGCATCCTACGGGGCGGCCAAAGCCGGCATGGAAAGCCTCACCTCCACGTTGGCGGTCGAGTGGGCGCCGAAGGTTCGCGTCAACTCGGTCGTGGTCGGGATGGTTGAGACCGAACAGTCCGAACTCTTCTACGGCGATGCGGATTCCATCGCGGCGATCTCGCGCAACGTCCCGCTGGGCCGGCTCGCCAAACCGGCGGACGTGGGTTGGGCGGCGGCATTCCTGGCCTCCGACGCGGCGTCATACATCAGCGGCGCATCGCTTGAAGTGCACGGCGGCGGCGAGCCGCCGCACTACCTCGCAACCACCACTGCCGATATCAAATAGTCAAGGGAGACAACGAATATGGGATTGCTCGACGGCCGCGTGGTCATCGTGACGGGGTCCGGCGGCGGCATCGGTCGCGCACACGCTCTCGCGTTCGCCGCCGAGGGCGCCCGCGTGGTGGTCAACGACATCGGTGTGGGACTCGACGGGTCACCCGCCGGCGGTGGTAGCGCCGCGCAAAGCGTCGTCGACGAAATCACCGCAGCCGGAGGGGAAGCTGTCGCCAACGGTGCCAACGTCGCCGACTGGACCCAGGCCGAGGGCCTGATCCAGACCGCGGTCGACACGTTCGGTGGGCTCGATGTCTTGGTGAACAACGCCGGCATCGTCCGCGACCGGATGTTCGCGAACACCAGCGAAGAAGAGTTCGACGCCGTCATCGCCGTGCACCTCAAGGGGCACTTCGCCACCATGCGGCACGCCGGGGCGTACTGGCGCGCGCAGTCCAAGGCCGGCAATCCCGTCGATGCCCGGATCATCAACACGAGCTCGGGCGCCGGCTTGCAAGGCAGTGTGGGACAGGCGAATTACAGCGCCGCGAAGGCGGGAATCGCGGCCCTGACCCTGGTGGCCGCTGCGGAGATGGGTCGTTACGGCGTCACGGTCAACGCGATCGCGCCGTCGGCACGCACCCGGATGACCGAGACCGTGTTCGCCGACATGATGGCCACCCAAGGTCAGGACTTCGACGCGATGGCGCCCGAGAACGTCTCGCCGCTGGTGGTCTGGCTGGGAAGCGTCGAATCCAAAGATGTCACCGGCCGCATGTTCGAGGTCGAAGGCGGGATCGTCCGGGTCGCCGAGGGCTGGGCGCACGGGCCCCAGGTCGACAAGGGCGCGCGGTGGGATCCGGCCGAACTCGGTCCGGTGGTCGCCGATCTGCTGGCGAAAGCGCGTCCCCCCGTGCCGGTCTACGGCGCGTGAGCGGCCGGGTCGTCGGTCAGGGTTCGCACACCACCAACGGGATCACGCGGTCGGTCCAGGACTGGTAATCCTCGTACGTCGGGTACATCTCGACCAGCCGTGGCCAGTACGTCGCACGTTCCTCTTCGGTCGCGTCGCGCGCGGTCAGGTCGAGTACCTCGCTTTTGATCTGCACCTGGACGCGGGGATCGGCCTTGAGGTTCAGGTACCACATCGGGTGCTTGTCGCTGCCGCCCTTCGACGCGGCGACGATGACCTTGTCGCCGTCGCGGTGAAAGTACAGCGGGCTGACCCGCGGTTGGCCGCTCTTGCGCCCGGTGGTCGTCAGCAGGGCCACCGGGATGCCCTGGAACTCGCCGCCGAGCCCTTCACCGTTGTTGCGGCGATACATAAAGGTGTTGAGCCTCGACATCTGTTTGACGAAGAAGTCCGAAGCCTTCGTATCCATGAAGCGTGGCCGCGACTTTGGCATGGCCGCCATCCTATGCTCGATCGATGGGCACAGTCTCTGACACCGATCGCATCGCCGCTGCGGAGTCCTATATCGATGCGCTGGTCAGCCATCGCGGCGACGACGTCCCCTTCGCGCCGGACTGCATCAGGATCGAGAACGGTCTCAAGACCGGCTTCTCGGGTGCGCATCTGCGCCGCAGCCTGAATGGCGGACCACAGTTCCGGATCATCTCGGCGATCGTCGATCGTGAATTCCGCGTCGACGGCGACGAAGTGCACGCGACGTTCACCGTCGTCACGAAGCCGCGAATCGCGGGTCGCCGCGTGGGTGCCCGCACCGAGGAGACCTTCCTCATTCCGGCTGACGACGGAAAGATCCACCACATCCACGCGCGCGTGCGACCGGTACTGCTGCGCGACTGAGCACGCGCAAACTGCCTCTCTGTCCGACGGTTTCGGGCAGGAGGTGCGACTAGATCCGTTCGATGATCGTGCCTGTGGACAGCGCACCGCCGGCACACATCGTGACCAACGCGGTGCTCTTGTCGGTGCGCTCCAACTCGTGCAGGGCGGTGGTGATCAGCCGGCTGCCGGTGCTGCCGACGGGGTGGCCGAGCGCGATCGCGCCGCCGTTGACGTTGACGCGGTCCATGTCGGGTTCGTGTACCCGGGCCCACGACAGGACGACCGAGGCGAAGGCCTCGTTGATCTCGACGATGTCGATGTCGCCCATCTTCATACCGGCCTTTTCGAGCACCTTCGCCGTCGACTGAACCGGCCCGTCGAGGTGGTAGTACGGTTCGGCGCCGACCAGCGCCTGGCTCACGATGCGCGCCCGCGGGCGCAGGCCGTGGGCTTTGGCCACATCACTGTCCATCCACAGCACGGCGGCCGCACCGTCGGAGATCTGCGACGAGGTGCCGGCGGTGTGGATGCCGTCCTCGAGTACCGGCTTCAGCGATGCCAAACCCTCGAGGGTGGTGTCGCGTAGGCCCTGGTCGCGCGTCACGACGTGGCGCTCACTGGTGGGCTGTTTCTGCTCGTCGAGCACGGGAGCCTCGATGCCGCTGATTTCGCGGTCGAACCGGCCTTCGGCCCATGCCTGCTTGGCCTTGCGCTGGGACTCGAAGCCGAACTGGTCGATGTCCTCGCGGGTGATCCCGCGCCGTTTGGCGATCCGCTCGGCGGCGGTGAACTGGTCGGGCAGGTCGATGTCCCACGACGCCGGCCGCAGGATGCTGCGGTCGGGGCCGGCGTTGGCGCCGAGGCCGACGCGGCTCATCGCCTCGATACCGCAGGCGATGCCGATGTCGATGGCGCCCGCTGCGATCAATCCGGCAATGAGCCCGTTGGCCTGCTGGCCGCTGCCGCACTGGCAGTCCACGGTCATCGCGCCGACGTGCTCGGGCAGGCCGGCCACCAGCCAGCTCACCCGGGTGATGTTGTTGGACTGTTCGCCGTACTGGGTGACACAGCCCCCGACGACCTGTTCGACATCAGCGGCGTTGATCCCGGCCTTCTCCACGAGGGCCTTCTGGGTGGCGCCGAGCAACTCGGTGGCGTGTAGACCGGATAGCCAGCCGTTGCGCTTACCGATGGGGCTACGGGTGGCTTCGACGATGACAGGGTTACCCATTCCGTCAGGCTAGAACACGTTTCATTACTCTGACAAGCGGCGTTGATGACCTGCCTTTTATCTGCGCAGAAGGCATGTTTTACTGGCACTAGAACATGTTGCAATAACTGTTGCGGAGGAGCTTCCCCCATGCCTTGCCCGAATATCCCAGCCGACTTCGACTTCCTCGACGCGAGCCTGAACCTGGAGCGCCTGCCCGTCGAAGAGCTGGCCGAGTTGCGCAAGTCCGAGCCGATCCACTGGGTCGACGTGCCGGGTGGCACCGGTGGCTTCGGCGACAAGGGTTACTGGCTGGTGACCAAGCACGCCGACGTCAAAGAGGTCTCGAAGCGCAACGACGTCTTCGGCAGCTCACCGGACGGCGCCATCCCGGTCTGGCCGCAGGACATGACGCGCGATGCCATCGATTTGCAGAAGGCCGTCCTGCTGAACATGGACGCGCCGCAGCACACCCGTCTTCGCAAGATCATCTCGCGCGGCTTCACGCCCCGCGCCGTGGGACGGCTCGAAGACGAACTGCGTTCTCGGGCGCAGAAGATCGCCGAGACCGCCGCGGCCGAGGGCTCCGGCGACTTCGTCGAACAGGTCTCGTGCGAACTTCCGCTGCAGGCCATCGCCGAACTGCTCGGCGTCCCGCAGGACGACCGCGACAAGATCTTCCGTTGGTCCAATGAGATGACCGCCGGCGAAGACCCCGAGTACGCCGACGTCGATCCTGCGGTGTCGTCGTTCGAGTTGATCCAGTACGCGATGAAGATGGCCGAGGAGCGGGCCAAGAACCCGACCGAAGACATCGTCACCAAGCTGATCGAGGCCGACATCGAAGGCGAGAAGCTTTCCGATGACGAGTTCGGCTTCTTCGTCGTGATGCTCGCGGTCGCCGGTAACGAGACCACCCGCAACTCCATCACCCACGGGATGATCGCGTTCTCGCAGAATCCCGACCAGTGGGAGCTCTACAAGCGCGAACGCCCCGAGACCGCCGCCGACGAGATCGTGCGTTGGGCCACCCCGGTTTCGGCCTTCCAGCGCACCGCGTTGGAGGATGTCGAGCTGGGTGGCGTGCAGATCAAGAAGGGGCAGCGGGTCGTGATGTCCTACCGCTCGGCCAACTTCGACGAAGAGGTCTTCGAGAACCCGCACAAGTTCGACATCCTGCGCGATCCCAATCCGCACGTCGGCTTCGGTGGCACCGGCGCGCACTACTGCATCGGCGCGAACCTGGCGAAGATGACCATCAACCTGATCTTCAACGCGGTCGCCGACCACATGCCCGATCTCAAGCCGATCGGCGAGCCCGAGCGGCTCAAGTCGGGCTGGCTCAACGGCATCAAGCACTGGCAGGTGGATTACACCGGAAAGTGCCCGGTCACCAACAGCTGACGACGTAAGTTGTAGCGACCGCGAAATTTCCCGGTATCAAGGAGGATTCGGGTGGACTTCAGTCCAGACGAAGGGCAGCAGGCTGTCGCCGACGTGGTGACCTCGGTGCTGACCCGGGACAACAGCTGGGACGCACTGGTGTCCGGCGGCGTGACAGCCCTGGCGGTTCCCGAGCGTCTCGGCGGCGACGGCGTCGGCCTGCCCGAGGTGGCCACCGCGCTCACCGAGATCGGCAGGCACGCCACGATCAGCCCCGCGTTGGCCACGCTGGGTCTGGGGTTGTTGCCCCTTCTCGAATCGGCGACCGACGAGCAGCAGGACCGCTATCTGTCCGGGGTCGCCAAAGGCGCAGTCCTCTCGGCCGCGCTCAACGAGTCGGGGGCGCCGCTACCGGATCGGCCCGCGGTCACGTTCGCCGATGGCCGGCTCAACGGTACGAAGGTCGCCGTTCCCTATGCGGAACAGGCGGATTGGCTCGTCGTCACCACCGACACCGCCGTGGTGGTGGTGTCGCCGAAGGCCGACGGCGTGGTGGTGACGAAGACGCCGACCTCCAACCACGGTGACGAGTACGCGGTGACGTTCACCGATGCCGCCGTCGACGGCACGCTCGAGGGCGCGCAGCCGCGACGGATCAATCAGCTGGCCCTCGCCGCGATCGGTGCGTTGGCTTCGGGGCTGGTCGCCGGCGCGCTGCGGCTCACCGCCGACTACGTGGCCAATCGCGAGCAGTTCGGCAAGCCGCTGTCGACCTTCCAGACCGTCGCTGCGCAGCTCGCCGAGGTCTACATCGCCTCGCGCACACTGACATTGGCGGCTAACTCGGTGACCTGGCGACTGTCCGAAGGCCGCGACGCTGACGACGATATCGACATCCTCGGATATTGGCTGGCCTCGCAGGCGCCTCCGGTGATGCAGCTCTGCCATCACCTGCATGGCGGCATGGGTATGGACATCGCCTACCCGATGGACCGCTACTACTCCTCGATCAAGGACCTCGCCCGCCTCGTGGGTGGTCCGTCACACCGGCTCGACTTGGTGGGAGCCGCACTGGGCGAGCGAGGGGACGGGAAATAGGAATGTTCATCGAACTGACGCCCGAACAGAAGCAGTTGCAGGCCGAACTGCGCGAGTACTTCTCCAGTCTCATCTCCCCGGAAGAGGCCAAGGAGATGGAGAAAGATCGCCACGGCAAGGCGTACCGCACGGTCATCAAACGGATGGGCTCGGACGGCAAGCTCGGCGTCGGCTGGCCGAAGGAATTCGGCGGCTTGGGTTTTGGGCCCATCGAACAGTCGATCTTCGTCAACGAGGCGCAGCGGGCCGACGTACCGCTGCCCGCCGTCACCCTGCAGACCGTCGGGCCCACGCTGCAGCAGTACGGCACCGAAGAGCAGAAGAAGAAGTTCCTGCCAGCGATCCTCGCGGGCGAGGTTCACTTCGCGATCGGCTACACCGAGCCCGAAGCGGGCACCGACCTGGCCTCGCTGCGCACCACGGCCGTGCGCCAGGGCGACGAGTACATCGTCAACGGGCAGAAGGTGTTCACCACCGGCGGGCACGACGCCGACTACATCTGGCTGGCGTGTCGCACCGATCCGGAAGCGGTGAAGCACAAGGGGATATCGATCCTCATCGTCGACACCAAGGACCCCGGATACTCGTGGACGCCGATGATCCTGTCCGACGGCGCCCACCACACCAACGCGACGTACTACAACGACGTTCGGGTGCCGGCCGACATGCTCGTCGGCGAGGAGAACGCCGGGTGGAAGCTGATCACCACCCAGCTGAACAACGAGCGCGTGATGCTGGGACCCGCCGGCCGATTCGCCAGCCTGTATGACCACGTGCACGCGTGGGCGTCGAAACCCGGTGGCAACGGCGCCATTCCGATCAATCACGACGATGTCAAGCGCTCACTCGGCGAGCTCAAGGCGATGTGGCGCATCAACGAACTGCTCAACTGGCAGGTCGCCGCGGCGGGGGAGACCATCGACGTCGCCGACGCCGCAGCCACCAAGGTGTTCGGCACCGAGCGGATCCAGTACGCCGGGCGCCTAGCCGAGGAGATCGTCGGCAAGTACGGTAACCCGGCCGAGCCGGAGACCGCCGAACTGCTGGAATGGCTTGACTCGCAGACAAAACGGAACCTGGTGATCACGTTCGGTGGAGGTGTCAACGAGGTGATGCGGGAGATGATCGCGGCCGCAGGCTTGAAGGTGCCGAGGGTTCCGCGGTGAGCGCCGACCTGAGGGCGGACATCGAGAAGATCAAGGCGGACGGCAAGAGCGAGCCGCGCACCGGTCGAGATCCGGTCAATCAGCCAATGATCCACCATTGGGTCGACGCCATCGGTGACCGGAACCCCGTCTACGTGGACGAGGCAGCGGCCAGGGCCGCGGGCCACCCCGGCATCGTGGCGCCGCCGGCGATGATCCAGGTGTGGACGATGGGCGGGCTAGGTCAGGGCCGCTCGGACGATGATCCGCTGACCAAGATGATGCAACTCTTCGACGATGCCGGCTACGTTGGCGTGGTCGCCACCAATTGCGAGCAGACATACCACCGGTATCTGCGCCCGGGCGAAGAGGTCAGCATCCACGCTGAGATCACAGACGTTGTGGGCCCGAAGCGGACAGCGCTGGGTGAGGGATACTTCATCAACCAACTCATCACCTGGCAGGTGGGCGACGAGGGTGTCGCCGAAATGGTTTGGCGCATCATGAAATTCAAGCCCGCCGAGAAAGACGCGGGCGCGCCGGTGCCCGACGATCTGGACGCGGACATGATGATGCGGCCGGCCTCGTCCCGCGACACCAAGTTCTTCTGGGACGGCGTCAATGCCCATGAGTTGCGCATCCAGAAGCGCGACGACGGCACGCTGGTGCATCCTCCGATACCCGCGATCTGGCAGGACAAAGACCTGCCGACCGACTACGTCGTCGCCAGCGGTAAGGGCACGGTGTTCAGTTTCGTCGTGCACCACGCGCCGAAGGTGCCCGGTCGCACGTTGCCGTTCGTCATCGCCCTTGTCGAGCTCGAGGAAGGTGTGCGGATGCTCGGGCAGCTCCGAAACGTTGACCCGGCCACCGTGGAGATCGGAATGCCGGTTCGCGCAACGTATATCGACTTCCCCGAAGGTGACTCCGGTCCGGCGTGGACGCTCTACGCGTGGGAGCCTGACGAGGAGGGCACAGCGTGAGCGCACCCGCAGTCGAGGTCGGTACCAAGCTCCCCGAGCTCGCCCTGTACGGCGACCCGACATTCATCGTGTCGACGGCCATCGCCACCCGTGACTACCAGGATGTCCATCACGACAGGGACAAGGCGCAGGCCAAGGGCAGCAAGGACATCTTCGTCAACATCCTCACTGACACCGGCCTGGTGCAGCGGTACATCACCGACTGGGCGGGCCCGACCGCGGTCATCAAATCCATCTCGCTTCGGCTGGGCGTGCCGTGGTACGCCTACGACACGGTGACGTTCTCCGGTGAGGTGACCGGGATCGACGACGGGCTGATCACGCTGAAGATTGTCGGCAGCAACAGCCTGGGCGACCACGTGATCGCCACCGCCACACTCGTTATCGGAGGGAACGCCTGATGTCGAGTGGACTGTCGGGGAAGGCGGCGATCGTCGGCATCGGCGCCACCGACTTCTCGAAGAACTCCGGCCGCAGCGAGCTTCGGCTCGCGTCCGAAGCGGTGCTGGACGCGCTCGACGATGCGGGCCTGACACCCGCCGACGTCGACGGCATGGTCACCTTCACGATGGACTCCAACACCGAGGTTGCGATCGCGCGGGCGACGGGCATCGGCGAGTTGAAGTTCTTCTCCAAGATCCACCACGGAGGTGGCGCTGCCTGCGCGACCGTTCAGCAGGCGGCGATCGCCGTAGCGACTGGTGTCGCGGATTGCGTTGTGGCATACCGCGCGTTCAACGAGAGATCCGGTGTCCGGTTCGGCCAGGTGCAGATGCGCCTGGTCGAGAACGCCGACTCGACCGGCGTCGACAACTCGTTCTCCTATCCGCACGGTTTGTCGACGCCGGCTGCGCAGGTCGCGATGATCGCCCGGCGGTACATGCACCAGTCCGGCGCGACCAGCAGGGACTTCGGCATGATCTCGGTCGCGGACCGCAAACACGCCGCAAAAAACCCCAAGGCGTACTTCTACGAGAAGCCGATCACCATCGAGGATCACCAGAATTCGCGGTGGATCGCCGAACCCCTCCGGCTTCTCGACTGCTGCCAGGAAACCGACGGCGGTGTCGCGTTGGTCGTGACATCCGCCGAGCGGGCCAAGGACCTCAAACACCGGCCAGCGGTCATCGAGGCGGCCTCGCAGGGTTCCAGCCCGGACCAGTACTCGATGACCAGCTACTACCGACCGGAGTTGGGACTGCCCGAGATGGGGCTCGTCGGCAGGCAGTTGTGGTCGCAGTCGGGGCTGAAGCCGCAGGACATCCAGACCGCGATCCTCTACGACCATTTCACCCCGTTCACCCTGATCCAGTTGGAAGAGCTCGGGTTCTGCGACAAGGGCGATGCCAAGGACTTCATCAAGGACGGGGCGATCGAAGTCGGCGGGCGGCTTCCGATCAACACCCACGGCGGCCAGTTGGGCGAGGCGTACATCCACGGCATGAACGGGATCGCCGAGGGCGTTCGCCAGCTGCGGGGGACATCGGTCAATCCGGTTCCGAATGTCGAGCACGTCCTCGTCACCGCGGGTACCGGTGTCCCGACATCCGGGCTGATCCTGGGTTGATCGGCGTGCGGCTGGGGTCGCTCCGCCTATTACCCTCTGAGGTGTGAACTCGCCAAGGCCGCCTCAGTCGGACGACCGTGATCCGGATTTCTCTGCCGGTCAGGGCAATTGGGGCCGCCGGTACGACGAGCCGCTGACGGTGTCTCCGCGCCAGGTGCAGCGACGGTCCAGCGCAAAGACCGTGGTCATCGGTGCCGCGGTCGTCGGTGTCGTCGTCGCCGTCGGCGCAGTGATCTTCTGGTTGACACAGCCGTCCCAGGACAACGCCCAACCTGCCCAAGCGGAGGAACCCGCGGCGACCACCCAGCCACAGCCGACGGCCACGTCCGAGGACGATGCGCGGCTGCTCCGACTGCTGCCGAAGGGCTACCGCGCCGGCGCGTGTGAACCGACGCAGGCACCCGAAGGTGTTCTGTCGCAGGTGAAATGCGCCCAGAACGACGATCCCGACGGCCCGGTGTCGGCGACATTCAGCCTCGTCGGAGACAGCATGGGGCTCGAAAAGGTCTTCAACGAGACGATCTCGGCCGCTAACAGAGTCGATTGCCCCGGCAATATCCAGTCGCCGGGACCGTGGCGGCGCAACGCCACGCCGGACAGCGTCAGCGGACAGCTCTACTGCGGCCTCGTGGACGGTCAACCGACCGTGGTCTGGACCGACGAGGAGAGAAAGACGGTCAGCGCCGTCCAAGCGGGGCCGGATGGCCCGACCTTTCCACGGCTGTACGCGTGGTGGTCATCGCACTCGTGACGACGCTGACCGTATGACCGGTAGGCGATCCGCTTACGGAGTCGGGACCGGGGTGTAGGTGGTCGGGGTCTGCACCTGGTCACCTGCGGGCAGCGGGGTGCCCTGGCTTCCCGCGGGCTGCGCAACGCCCTCGGTGCCGGCCGGGGCCGGGGTGCCTTGCGCGGGTTGTGCCGGGGTGCCCTCCGCAGGTTGTGCGGGGACGCCCTGCGCGGGTTGTGCGGGGGTGCCCTCAGCCGGCGCGATCGGAGTGCCCTGGCTGCCCTCGGCGATCGGGGTGCCCTGGCTGCCCTCGGGTGCCTCGGCGCCCGTCGCGGCCGGTGCGGCGGTGGTGCCCTCCGGTGCGGCGGCGGTGCCCTCCGGAGCCTCGGTCGCCGGTGCCTCCGCGGGTGCGGTGCTGCCGGTGCCGTACGACGTCGACGGCGAGGACGTGCTCGTGCTCGAGCTTGTGGCCGGCTTGGTCCACACCAACAGATCCTGTCCGCCGGCGTTGTAGACCACGCTGTCGGGCGTCGCGCCGGTGACGTCGAAGTAGACCTTGCCGGACGTCTCCTGTCCCTGAGCCAACGTCGAGGGGTTCACGCCCTGCGGTGTGGCAACTTCGAACAGCGAGCGGTACGTCTGGCCGTCAGCGGCCCGGGCAACCAGATTCGCCACGATCGGCGTCGCCGATCCCTGGATCGCCTGGTCTGTCGCCGTTGCCTCCCACAGCGTGCCGGTCACCGGGAAGGGGATGACGTCGCTACTGGGCTGGAGGTTGGCGATCGTCCAGCCCTGGATGACGGCGCCGTCGACCAACTTGCCCTGGGTTCCGAGTGTCTGGGTCTGAACTGTCGGCCCGGCCGGCGGCGTGGCCTCGGGCTCGGCGGCTGCAAAAGGTGCCGCGATGAATCCCGCCGTCGCGGTTGCTGCCAACATGCTGCTGATCTTGCTGATCTTCATGATGTGCTCCTGACTCGTCCGACAATTGGGATGGTCAACGCAGAAAACTATCAGGCCGCGAATTGTTTGGGTAATCCGGATCGGTTGAAGCAGTTCGTAATACGATCCGAACTAATCGCCCACAGCAATCGAACTTTCGTGCACGTAAGACATATGGCGTTGTGTTTCAGGAATATTCGAACTAAACGGCAAACACGCTATTTCGTCGCCGAGGCGTGGCGGATTCGACCGTGAGAAATTAAGTCCACCATGGTGCAAAGTGCACTGCACCACGCGGCGAATGAAAGCGACGCACTAGGCCGGAGTCAGCTCCACACCGGCGAGAGCCACCGCATCGTCGCGCTCAGGTGCGGTCACGGTGGCGACAAAGCCGTCGCCCTCCTTCCACACGCTGGCCTTTAGCGTCTCGCCGGGGAACACCACACCGGCGAACCGCGCACCGTAGCTGCCCACCCGCGCGGTGTCACCGTCGAGCAGGGTGTCGACCATCGCCTTGCACGTCATGCCGTACGTGCACAACCCATGCAGGATCGGGCGCGGAAATCCCGCCGCGGCCGCGAAGTCGGGGTCGGAGTGCAGCGGGTTGCGATCCCCGCACATCCGGTACAGCAACGCCTGCTGCGGCGACGTGGGTATCGCGATCTCGAAGTCCGGTGCGCGCTGCGGAGGCTCAGAAGACCCCGACGGTCCCCGCTCGCCGCCGAAACCGCCTTCGCCGCGCGCGAAGATCGAGCGCTTCTGAGTCCACAACGGGGTGCCGTCGGGCGCCGTCACCGTGGTCTCCGACCAGATGACCGCGGCCTTGCCCTTGTCCCAGATGTCGGTGAAGCGCGTGACGGCGATACCGGTCCCGGACTGTGGAATCGGGCCCGGAACCGACACCGCCTCGCTGGCGTGCAGCACCTTGGCAAGCTCGATGTCGATACCGGGAAACTGCACCGTCGGTGGGTCCGTCATGTGGAAGCTCTGCGCCACGTTGCCGAATGTCGGTAGCACCTGCGGCGTTTCGTCGGTCAGGTAGCGCAGCTCGCGCTTGTCCATCGGGTCGGCACCTGCGCCGAGCCCGAGGTGGTAGAGCTGAATGTCGCTGCTGGTCCAGGAAAACTCGGCCGCGGGAAGCTCGGCGCCGAGCGCCTCGTCGAGATTGATGGGCATGCGTCAAGCCTTTCCGGCGATGTGTAGCGCTGCAAGGTATCCGAACGTCATCGCCGGACCGATGGTCCCACCCGGGCCCGGGTAGGTGTGGCCCATCACCGGAGCGCTGACATTGCCCGCAGCATAGAGTCCCTCGATCACCGAGCCGTCGTCGCGCAGAGCACGGCCCTGCACGTCGGTCACCACGCCGCCCTTGGTACCAAGGTCGCCGGGCACCATCTTGGCCGCGTAGTAAGGCGGATGCGTGATCTCGCCGAGGTTCGGATTGGGCTTGTTGGTCGGATCGCCGTAATACCGGTCGTAAGCGCTTTCGCCGCGCCTGAAGTCCTCGTCCACGCCCGAGCGCGCGAAGCCGTTGAAGCGCTCGACGGTGGCCTTGAAGGCATCGACCGGCAGGCCGGTCTTTTCGGCCAGTTCCTCGAGCGTGCCCGCCGTGACGATCACGCCCGATTCCAACCACTTCTTCGGAATCCGCTGTCCCGGTTGCAAACCGGCGAAGATATAACGGTCGCGGTACTGCTGATCGAACACCAGCCAAGCCGGGATGTTCTCGCCGGGCCCCGGACCCTGGCCGTACTGCCCGCCGTACATGTGGTGGCATGCCTCGACGTAGGGCATCGACTCGTTCATGAACCGTTTGCCCGCCATGTTGACGATGATCGAGCCCGGCGAGTTGCGTTCTGACAGCGCGAACCACGGGGCGCCGACCAGCGGCACCGTCGGCCCCCACCAGGCGTCCTCCATGACATCGAGTGCAGCGCCCAACTTCTCGGCCGCGATGATGCCGTCGCCGGTGTTGGCCTTGGCGCCGACCGTCCATTCGGTGGTGATCGGGGCACGCTGGTACTTGACCCGCATCTGCTCGTTGTGTTCGAAGCCGCCCGAGCCGAGGATGACGCCGCGGCGGGCCCGGATCAGTTCGGGTTCAGCGGATTCCGGTGCGCTGGCATCGCGTACGTAGATGCCGCGCACGACACCGTCCTCGACATAGAGGTCGGTCAGCGCGGTGTTCAGTCGAACCGGCACACCGGCTTCGCGCAGGCCGATGCGCAGCGGCGCGATCAACGCGCGGCCCATCCCGACCAGGTTCTTGCCGGTGGCCTTGGCCCACATCGTGCGCGCGCCGACCTTAAGGCTGCGCAGCACACCGCGCGGGTGCCGCTTGAGCTGGTTGAGCCGGACGTAATCCTGCTGCATGACAACCACGTTCAGCGGGACCTTGCCGTAGGGCGGCTCCAGCCCGGCAAGGTCTGGACCTAGCTTCTTGGCATCGAAGGGCTTCGGTTCGACCGAACGACCCGTCGGCTTGCCGCCCGGGGTCTCGGGGTAGTAGTCGGAGTAGCCCGGCACCCAGCACAGCTTGAGCGGTGAGTGCTTGAGCACGAAGGTCAACATCTCCGGGCCGCGATCGAGATAGGTGTCGATCTTCTCGGCGGGGACGACGTCGCCGATGATGTGGTGCAGGTACGTGCGGGCGGCGTCGGGAGTGTCTTTGACGCCGTCGCGCTTGAGGACCTCGTTGTTCGGGATCCAGACGCCACCACCTGACCGCGCAGTGGAACCACCGTAGTGCGGAGCCTTCTCGACGACTACTGTGGAAAGTCCCTGGTGGGCTGCGGTGAGCGCGGCGACCATACCGGCTGCGCCGCTGCCCACCACAATGACGTCGTACTCCTGACCAGTCATGTAGAACACGTTATAGAATTGCCCGGCCGACCCACAACCGCGCCGGTCAACAGAACAAGGGGACTTCATAAGGATGCTCAGTGATCAGGTGCGCCAGCAGCTCGCCGCCGATCTCGCCCAGGCCGAGCGCAGCAAGGTTGCCATCCCGCCTCTGACCGACGGTCATCCGGACATGGACGTGGTCGATGCCTACGAGATACAGCTGCTCAACATCCGGCAGCGGGTCGCCGAAGGCGCCACGGTCATCGGCCACAAGGTCGGGCTGTCATCGAAGGCCATGCAGCAGATGATGAACGTCGACGAACCCGATTACGGCCACCTGCTCGACGACATGGCCGTCCACGAGGACACCCCCGTCAAGTCAGCCGACTACCTCTATCCCCGCGTCGAGGTGGAGGTTGGATTCATCCTGGCCGACGATCTGCCCGGTGAAGGTTGCACCGAGGACGACGTCCTGGCAGCGACGGCCGCCTTCGCACCCGCCATCGAGTTGATCGACACCCGCATCACTGACTGGAAGATCAAACTCTGCGACACCATCGCCGACAACGCGTCCTCGGCGGGCTGGGTGCTGGGCGAGAACCGGGTTTCGCCGAAGGACATCGACATTACCGCGATCGACGCCGTGCTGACCCGCAACGGCGAGGTGGTGGCGAAGGGCCGCAGCGACGCGGTGCTGGGTAATCCGGTGACCGCGGTGGCGTGGCTGGCGCGCAAGGTCGACAGCTTCGGTGTCCGCCTCAAGGCCGGTGACATCGTGTTACCCGGCTCGTGCACCAAGGCGTTCGACGCCACCCCCGGCGCCGATTACGTCGCAGACTTCGCCGGGCTCGGCTCGGTCCATCTGAGTTTCGAATAGGAGCGTCATGCCTAAAGCAAGCGTCGCGATCGTCGGGTCGGGCAACATCAGCACCGATCTGCTGTACAAACTGCTGCGTTCGGAGTGGCTGGAACCGCGCTGGATGATCGGCATCGACCCGGAGAGCGAGGGCCTGGCACGCGCCCGCAAGCTCGGGCTGGAGACCTCACACGAAGGGGTCGACTGGCTGCTGGCCCAAAGCGAGAAACCCGACATGGTCTTCGAGGCCACCAGCGCCTACGTGCACCGAGACGCCGCGCCGAAATACGCCGACGCCGGGATCCGCGCGATCGACCTGACACCCGCGGCCATTGGGCCCGGTGTGATCCCGCCGGCCAACCTGCGCGATCACCTCGACGCGCCGAACGTCAACATGGTCACCTGCGGCGGGCAGGCGACCATCCCGATCGTGTACGCGGTTTCTCGCGCGGTAGAGGTGCCCTACGCCGAGATCGTGGCGTCGGTGTCGTCGGCGTCGGCCGGCCCGGGCACGCGCGCCAACATCGACGAGTTCACCAAGACCACCAGCGCTGGTGTGCAGAACATCGGCGGCGCCCAGCGGGGCAAGGCGATCATCATCCTCAACCCGGCCGAGCCGCCGATGATCATGCGCGACACCATCTTCTGCGCGATCCCCGAGGACGCCGACCACGACGCGATCACGCAGTCGATCAAGGATGTGGTTGCCGAGGTGCAGACCTACGTGCCCGGCTACCGGCTACTCAACGAACCGCAGTTCGACGAGCCGTCGGTGGTCAACGGTGGTCAGCACGTCGTCACCACGTTCATCGAAGTCGAGGGTGCGGGCGACTACCTGCCGCCCTACGCTGGAAACCTGGACATCATGACCGCCGCGGCGGCCAAGGTCGGCGAGGAAATCGCGAAGGAATCGCTGGCTGTGCAGGCAGGAGGCCAGGCATGAGCACGCAGGAGATCTACTTCAACCCGATCTGGGACGTCCGGATGACGGACACGTCGCTGCGCGACGGCAGCCACCACAAGCGGCACCAGTTCACCAAGGACGAAGTGCACGCGATCGTCGCGGCCCTGGACGCCGCCGGTGTGCCGGTCATCGAGGTGACCCATGGCGACGGTCTCGGCGGGTCGAGCTTCAACTACGGCTTCTCGAAAACCCCCGAGCAGGAGCTGATCAAGCTGGCCGCCGAGACGGCCACCGAATCCAAGATCGCGTTCCTGATGCTGCCGGGCGTGGGGACCAAGGAGGACATCAAGGAGGCGCAGAACAACGGCGGCTCGATCTGCCGGATCGCCACCCACTGCACCGAGGCCGACGTCTCGATCCAGCACTTCGGGCTGGCCCGCGAACTGGGCCTGGAGACCGTCGGCTTCCTGATGATGAGCCACACGATCCCGCCGGAGAAGCTCGCCAAGCAAGCGCGCATCATGGCCGACGCCGGCTGTCAGTGCGTGTACGTGGTCGACTCAGCGGGCGCCCTGGTGCTCGAAGGCGTACGGGACCGGGTCGCGGCGCTGGTGGCGGAGCTGGGCGACGATGCGCAAGTCGGTTTTCATGGCCACGAGAACCTCGGCCTCGGTGTCGCGAACTCGATCGAGGCAGTGCGTGCGGGCGCCAAGCAGATCGACGGGTCGTGCCGCCGGTTCGGCGCGGGTGCGGGTAACGCGCCGGTGGAGGCGCTGATCGGCGTGTTCGACAAGATCGGTGTCAAGACCGGTATCGACTTCTTCGACATCGCCGATGCGGCCGAGGAGGTTGTCGCACCGGCGATGCCGGCCGAGTGCCTGCTGGACCGCAACGCGCTGATCATGGGCTACTCGGGTGTGTACTCCAGCTTTCTCAAGCACGCCATCCGCCAGTCCGAGCGCTACGGCGTGCCCGCGCACAAGCTGCTGCACCGTGCGGGCCAGCGCAAGCTGATCGGGGGCCAGGAGGATCAGCTGATCGACATCGCGCTGGAGATCAAGCGCGAACAGGACGCCGCCAAGACCGGCTAGCTCGCCTGCAGCCGTCGCACCCGGGGCGGTACTACGCTCACGATCGCGCGGTCCTTTCCGGTTCGATCGCCTCTGACGACGGAGATGCCCTGAGCGACCACCTGACGGCAGTCGCCGCCGCGGCCCGCGTCGCCGACCTCAAGCCCCGCGCCCGCGGCTGGATCCATCTCGGTGCGGCTGGCATCGCGGCGGTGGCAGGGGCGGCGCTCGTATCGGTCGCATGGACCGCCGGGTCACCGCGAGCGGGCGGGGCCGCGCTCGTCTACGTCGTCGCGATGGTCGCCATGTTCTGCGTCAGTGCGACGTACCACCGCGTGACCTGGGTGTCCGCGGCCGCCGAGAAGTGGATGATGCGTCTTGACCATTCGGCGGTGTTCGTGTTCATCGCGGCCACCTACACCCCGCTGGCGCTGATCGCCATGCCGCCGCGCAGTGGGGTGATCATGCTGACCATCGTGTGGATGGGGGCGACCGCCGGCGTGGTGCTCAAGATGCTGTGGCCGTCGACGCCCCGATGGGTCGGGTTGCCGCTGTATCTGATGCTCGGCTACGTCGCCGTCTGGTTCGCCGAGGTGCTGCTGCACGGCGCCGGGTTCGCAGCGGTGGCGCTGCTGGTGGCAGGCGCGGTGCTCTACAACATCGGAGCCCTGTTCTACGGCGCCCGGTGGCCGAACCCGTGGCCGCACACGTTCGGTCACCACGAGCTGTTCCATTCGTGCACCGCCGTCGCCGCGGCTTGTCACTTCGCCGCGATCTGGCTTGTCGTGTCCCAATAAGACGCTGGAGCGAGGGTTAGCCGGCTCGGCTGCGCCGCTTCCCAACCAGCCACACCGCGATCAGGGCAGCGGCGACGGCCAGTACCGCGTACTGGTAGCGAGATGTCCAGGTGGACACGGTTTCCCAGTTGTCGCCCAACTGATAGCCGGCGACCACGAGCAGGCTGTTCCAGGCCGCGCTGCCCGCCGTCGTCAGTGCGAGGAATTGGACGAACGGCATGCAGTAGATCCCGGCGGGAACCGAGACCAGGCTTCGGACCACCGGGATCATGCGCCCGAACAGCACCGCCCGAGATCCGTGGCGGCGGAACCACGCCTCGCTTCGCGTCAGGTCGTCACCGGAGAAGAACGGCAGTCGCCGCGCCAACCGGTGGACCCGGTCGCGTCCGAGGCGGGCGCCGACCAGATACAGCACGATGGCGCCCACCACGGAACCTGCCGTGGTCCCGACAATGGCTTCCCACAGCGCCATCTCGCCTCGCGCGGCGGACAGACCCGCCAACGGCAGGATGATCTCGCTCGGCAGCGGCGGGAAGACGTTCTCCGCGGCGATGACAGCCCCGGCGCCGATGCCGCCGAGCCGCTCCATCAGCGACACCGCCCAGCCGGCCACACCTCCGACGGCGGGGGTTGCCTGCGCGAAAACGGTCAATGTGCGGTTCCCTCAGAGGCGCGAACGTGGGTTACCCGCACGTCTGATCGCGATTTGGCGTGCGGGTAACCCACGTTCGCGGGCGTCACGGCGACGCTTCGGACATTCGGCGACAGCCGGGCAGTCGAACATTGAATGCGCTTGTCGTGTTGTGCCGTAACCATTTCCGCAGCGACACCGGAACCGGACCATCGTCATACCCGCTCTCGGCCTAGGGACACAGGCGTCGAATACCCTTTAGGCCCGGATGCAACCCCTTCATCACACCGGGTCGAAACTGTCGCACCCTCGGGGCACGATGAAGCGGTGACCAACCGCGCGCAGGCCCAGGACATCCTCGAGCAGCTGGCCGGTCCGCAGGCCGTGCTGCGTGACGACCAGTGGACCGCGATCGAGGCGCTGGTGGTCTACCGCCGCCGCGCACTGGTCGTGCAGCGCACCGGTTGGGGCAAGTCCGCGGTCTACTTCATCGCCGCCAAGCTGCTGCGCGCCGCAGGCCACGGCCCGACGGTGATCGTCTCGCCGCTGCTGGCGTTGATGCGCAACCAGGTCGCCGCCGCCGACCGCGCCGGCGTGCACGCCGCCACCATCAACTCCAGCAACGTCACCGAGTGGGACGAGATCCACCAGCGGGTACGCGGTGGCGAACTCGACGTGCTACTGGTCAGCCCAGAGCGGTTGAACAATCCCGACTTTCGCGATGCGGTGTTGCCCGCACTGGCGCACGACGCCGGGCTGGTCGTCGTCGACGAGGCACACTGCGTGTCCGATTGGGGCCACGACTTTCGGCCCGACTACCGGCGGATCCGCACTTTGATCGCCGAACTCGGCGCCGACATCCCGGTGCTGGCAACCACCGCCACCGCCAACGACCGGGTGGTCGACGACGTCGCGGCCCAGTTGGGCGTCGGCGGCGGCGACACTTTGGTGCTGCGGGGCGGACTGGACCGCGAGTCGTTGCGGCTGTCGGTCGTCAACGCCGGCAACCCTGCGCAACGCGCGGCTTGGCTTGCTGCACAACTTGATTCGTTGCCCGGCTCCGGGATCGTGTACACGTTGACCGTCGCGCAGGCGCACGACTTCGCCGCGTTGCTGCGTGAAGGAGGCCATGCGGTTGCGGCCTACACCGGCTCGACCGAAGCCGCCGAGCGCGAACAACTCGAGGCCGACCTGCTGGCCAACCGGGTGAAGGCGTTGATCGCGACGTCGGCGCTCGGTATGGGCTTCGATAAACCCGACCTCGGATTCGTTGTGCACCTCGGTGCGCCGTCCTCGCCGATCGCGTACTACCAGCAGGTGGGCCGCGCCGGCCGGTCGACGGCCAGCGCCGAGGTGATCCTGCTGCCGGGCCGTGAGGATCAGGATGTCTGGCGTTACTTCTCGTCGGTGGCGTTCCCGTCGGAAGCGATGGTGCGCAACGTGATTCGTGCCCTGGATTCGGAGCGGCCGCAGTCAACGGCCGCATTGGAGCCGATGGTCGACCTCAACCGGACGCGGCTGGAGATGGTGCTGAAGGTGCTCGATGTCGACGGGGCGGTGCGGCGGGTGAAGGGCGGCTGGGTCGGAACGGGCCGGGAGTGGGTGTACGACGATGCCCGCTATCGCAATCTCGACGAGGCGCGCAAACGTGAGCAGCAGGCGATGCTCGACTATCAGGTGACCGACGGCTGCCGCATGGCGTTCCTGCGCGCTCAGCTCGATGACCCCGAACTGGCCGAGGGAGAGCGGTGCGGCCGCTGCGACAACTGCACAGGTTCGCGCTATGACGCCACGGTCGATGCCGCCGCCGTGGAGGACACCCGCACGCGGCTCATGCGGCCCGGGATCGAACTGACGCCGCGCAAACAGTGGCCCTCGGGGCTTGGCGTTCTCGGGTTGGACCTCAAGGGCAAGATCTCCGACGGTCCGGAACCCGGTCGAGCGATCGGAAGGCTGACCGATCTCGGTTGGGGCGCGCGGCTGCGGCGGCTGCTCGACGAACCGGATGCCGAGGCGTCCGACGACGTGGTGCAGGCCGCCGTGCAGGTGCTGGCGGCGTGGGATTGGAAGAACCGCCCGACCGCGGTGATGGGGCTCGACTCCGAGACGCATCCGCTGTTGATCACGTCGCTGGCCCGGGCACTCGCCCGGCTCGGCCGGCTGACCGACCTGGGTGTGCTCCGCTATGCGCCCGGGCGTAGGCCGGTGACCGCGGCGAACTCGGCCTACCGCGTGGCCGCGCTGAACGGCGCGTGGGAAATCCCGGATCTGCCTGGGCTCGACGGTCCGGTGCTGCTCGTCGACGACGTCACCGACACGGGGTGGACGCTGACGATGGCATCACGACTGGTCAGATCGGCCGGGGCGCCCGAGGTGCTGCCGTTCGCGCTGGCCAGCGTGAGCTGAGGGTTCTCGTCGGGGACGTGATCGGGTTGCTCGCCAGCGTGAAGTGCGGTTTCAGCGTCGGCGCGGGCGCTTAGCGGGTTGTTTGCACGCACCGGATGCGTGCGATCAACCCGTTGGTGGCGAGCGCTGGGGCTTGCTGACACCCGAAAAACGCCGTCTGTACTGGCGCTGTTTAGCCCGCCCCCCGGGCCGGTTACGCATTACGGAGCGGCCACCGTGTCGCAGACCAAAGGAGTGATTCGATGAACCTGTCCGCAACGACCGTTCGACGCGGCCTGTACGGAATGTTCGCCGGCGGCCTGCTTGCTTTCGGTTCCGCCGCGATCGTGGCACCGGTTGCCAATGCGCAGCCGGCTCCGGCGCCGACGCAGGACAACACCTGCAGTGTGAGCGCGATTGCCAACACCTCGAGCACGGTGTCGGCATCGACGAGCACCTACCTCGCCTCGAACCCCGAGGCCAACGAGGCGTTGACGGAGATCGCCGCGAAGCCGCAGGATCAGGCCACGCAGGACTTCCGCGCCTACTTCGCGCAGAACCCGCAGGTCGAGTCCGAGCTGAAGGCCATCAACCAGCCGGTCGCGCAGATCTCGAGTCAGTGCGGTGTGGAAGTGACACCGACGCCGATCTCGGACGCGTTGACTGACGCGTAACCCGTAACGACCTTGTGGCGCCGGCCTAGGAGCCGGCGCCACAAGTGTCTCCGGGCCGCTACGGATTGAAGAGGACCGGCCCGCCGGGGCCGATCGGCACCACCTCGAACGTGCCGTCGCCCGTGCGCTCCGGGTTCTGGCCCGGACCGGCCGTTCCCGCCCTGGGCGCCTGGACGACTTCACCAGGGCTCTTCGGCGCGGTCTGTGCGGTCGCGGGGGGCGCCTCGCACTTCTGGGCGCCCTCGTTCCATTCGCCGCCTGACTCCTCGCAACACCCTGCGGTTTCCGTAACCCACGCGTCGTAGCTGATGTCTCCGAGCTCGTAACGCGCGTCGTAAATTGCCGTGCATGAGTCGTATTCCGCGACATCCCAAACTTTTTCGGCCTGGGACACCGCGGGAGGCACGAGCACACCGATCGCCACGGCGATCACAGTGGGGCCGAACACCCACAACGAATACTTCTTCATCTTGGTTCTCCTTCAGTCGATCACTTGCTCATCGGCTGATTCCCCCGCGAATGCAGTGATGAGATGACAGAGCCACCGTCGCGAACCGGTGTTGCAGTTGCGTTGCAGCGCGGTTGTGGGCGGTTCAGGCTGGGTCGTGAGCTGCGAGAATCTGCTCTTCGGTTCTGTTCGCCGCGGCCATCGCCTCTGCCAACAGGGTTCTGGCCTGACGCAGAGCGCGCGGACGTCCTTGCGGCGCCAGCCGTTCCACCCACTGCGCAGCCTGCTGACAGGCGAGATCTGGTTGAACGACCAACAACGCTCGGATGAGGGTTTCGTCGCGAATTTGGGCGGTGGCCTCACCCAGCCCCCGTCGGGCAGAGCGCCGCCGTGGTCGGCTCGCCCTGGTGGGTCGACGATCGGCAGCCCGAGCCGCGCGAGTTCGTTGTGGACATGCGCGCGCAACCGTGGCAGCCCCAGCGTCGTTGCGACGCTTACTCCCTCATTCAAGCGCACCGCTGCGGTTTCGAGGTCGCCGCGCGCCGCCCTGACTCGCGCGCTCACGACATGCCGCAGAATCAGGAACTCGACTGTGCCGCCTGATGACCCGAACTCGTAGCATTCGTCCAGCAGCGGGCCGGCCTCGTCGATATCGCCGCGTTCGAACAACAATTCACCGAGAAGTCCGCCGGCGAGTAGCGCCGCATCCGAATGCCTGATCCCCCCGTAGCTTTCGGCCAGCTGCAGCGCCTCGCGAAAACAGCGCTCAGCGCCGTCGTCGAGCTGTTCGCGCGCGGCCATACCCGCCAGGCAAGGCCCGTAGATCCTGCTGAACGGATTGTCGTCGTTCTGGTAGGGCGCGGCCCACTGCTGCCACCCGCGGGCAGCGTCGAAATCGAACCGCCAGAGCACGACGAACGCGGCGACGTTCGCCGCAACGCTGACAAGAAACGGCGGTGTCGTCTCAGGACTTGAAAGGCACTCGGCGACCAGTTCTTCTACGCCGGCGGTGCGATCGGCCCAACTATCGAGCATCGCGCGCAGCCGCCGAGATCGAACGGTTGGCCGTCAACCGGACTGACAGTGAGCGGGGCTAGAACCCCGAACACCGGCGTCGCCGTCACAGCGAGGCTTCACCGAGTTTCACCAGGTCAGCGTAACCCGGTCGGCGCGTCCTGGGTCCCAGTTAGGAGGTGTGCCTCAACGACTCCGAAGGTGCAACAGCCGCCCTGCCGTTGGGCAGGGCGGCTGCTGTGTGGAGGCCTGTCACCTCATCGGTAAGCGATGAACACGCCGTTCTCCAGGAACACTCCAAATGCATTGGCCTCGGCGTTCCACTCGACCTTCAGCGGCTCAAGGTCCGGGAAGTCCGGCCTCAGTTCGACCGGCGGCAGCCAGACGTCGGGGATGTTGAGACGTGCCGGGTCATCCCAGTGTCCCGGCGGAACGCCATAGAACGGGTTCGGAAGCACGCCAATCGTCGGGTCCTTCTTCACCTGTCCAGGCGGGCCGAACGGGTTGTGTCCGGGCGGGTCGCCCGGCGCCCAATTCGAGATGACCGGCCCGGGCGGATTCGGCGGACCAGGGTATTTCGGTCCCGGGTCTGCCTGCGCGAGGCCGCTACCCAGTGCGAATGCCGATAAGCCCAGCGCACCCGCCATTGCTGTTGTGGCCGCAAACTTCTTGATCTCCACCGTTGAACTCCTTGTTCGGTGATGGCCCCGATGGTCACGGGGCTACATCGACTTGTTGTTCGTTACCGCCCCGACCGGTGCGACCGGTGCGGCTTGAAGACCCCCTGACGCGATTCCGGTTACCCCTGAACCGCTCGTGCAAAACGCACCGGACAGGATTTTAGGTTTGCTGAGCTAAGTGATGTCGCGGCGCTTGACCCCGCCCAACTGTTCGGTCACCGCATCGGCCGTCGCGACCAATGCTCGCGCCCGCTCGGTGATCTCGTTGTCGGTCAATGCCTTTCCGATGTGCATCGAGGCGACCATGATCTGTCGCTGGTAGTGGTCGTACACCGGCGCCGAGATCACGCTGATGTCATGGCGTTTGCGGCCGGTGCCGTTCTCATCGCGCAGATACACCCGTTCGCCGATATCGGAGACCAGTTCACCGAGCAGGGCGCGCAACTCGTCAGGCAACTGCGCCGACATCCCCGCCATCAACGAATACAACCGCCGCCCACCGGGCGTCAGCCGCTCGACCAGGTAACCGTCCGCGCGGCATTCGGCGATCACCCGGTGCAACCGTTCGGTGTCCGTGCGCAGAGGCGTGCGCGTCAACACCGTCGGCTCCTTGGCCAACCAGTCGCGTTGCGCCTCCTCGTCCCAGAGCACGAACATCAAGCCGACCGGCGGTGCGAACGGATAGCTCTGCCCGACCTCGACGCCGGCACTGACGCCCGACGGGGATACGAGGTCGAGCACCGTGATGCGGTCGTCGACCACCGCCGACAGGGCCGCCGTGACGCCGAAGCGGGACGACAGCCGGCGCAGTTCCTCGCGGGCGGCGGGGCTCACCCGCAACGCCTCTTGGGCCCGGTGCCCGAGCGTGATCAGCGACGGGCCCAGCCGGTACGTCTTGTCGCTCGGATCGCGCACGAGGTACCCCGCATCGGCGAGCGTACTGACCAGCCCTAGGCAGGTCGGCTTGCTCAAGCCGGTGCGCCGAGCCAACTCTGAGACGCCGAACCGCTGGTCGGGGTGGCCGGCCAGGAAGTCGAGCACGCGCACCACGCGCTCGGTCGGCGGCGACGCACGACCGGAGGTTTCGGCTGAGCTCACGCGCCCAAGGCTACTTTCTGTTCCATATTTGGACCATAGCGGTCGGTATATTGACTAGTGCTAGAACGCGTTCTAGTTTCGCAGTGTGTACTCCCAACCGCTTATCGACGCGATCGCCGAAGCCGAGCACCTTGTGTCCACCGCGCCGTTCATCGAATCGGAAGCCGACCTGCTCGAGGGTCTGCAGTACCTCGCCGGATGCGTCGCAGCCTGCACCCACCTGGCGTTCGACTACGACCGCGACCATCCGTTCATGCAGTCCGGGACGGGGCCGTTCACGAAGATGGGTCTCGACAACCCGGACGCCCTCTACTTCGGCACCCGCGTGCAGGCCGGCCACGAGTACGTCGTCACCGGTAGGCGGGGCACCACGACCGACCTCGCCTTCCAGATGCTCGGCGGGGAGTACACCGACGACAACGTCCCTGACAGCCAAGCCGCGTTCGACGACCGCGAACTCGACATCGCCGAGGACGGCACCTACGAATGGCGGTTCACCCCGAGAAGCCCGTCGCAGTTGGTGGTCCGCGAGGTCTACAACGACTGGTCGGCGCAGCGCGGTTACATCAGCATCGCGCGGACCGACACCGCAGGCACGGCCCCGCCGCCGCTGAGCAAGGCGACTATCGATAAGCGCTATGCCGTTGCCGGCAAGCAACTGGTCCAGCGGGTCAAGACGTGGCTGCAATTCCCGCAGTGGTTTTACAACACGTTGCCGGTGAACACGATGGTGGCGCCGCGGCTCACCCCGGGCGGCCTGGCCACGCAGTACTCGTCGGTCGGCCACTTCGACCTGGCACCGGACCAGGCCATGATCATCACGCTGCCGGTGAGCGAAGCTCCGTATCTCGGATTCCAGCTCGGCAGCCTCTGGTACATCTCGCTGGACTACATCAACCACCAGACATCGCTGAACGGCACTCAGGCACAAGCCGATCCGGACGATAGGATTCGCATCGTCGTCTCCGACGCCAACCCCGGCGTCACCAACTGGTGCGAGACGCTCGGTCACCGAAAAGGATATCTGCAGTTCCGGTGGCAGCGCCTGTCCCGCGCACTGACCGAGGCGGACGGTCCGACGGTCGAGGTCCTCGACGTGGACAGGGTCGCCGACGCGCTGCCCTACTACGACAGCAATAAGATCTCCGACGACGACTGGCGTGCCAGGATCGCGTTGCGACAACAGCAGATTCAGAACAGGATGGTGGGCTGACCATGGCCGGGATGCTCGATGGAAAAGTCGTCGTCATCAGCGGCGTCGGACCCGCGCTGGGCACGACGCTCGCGCGCCGGTGCGCCCAGGAGGGCGCCGACCTCGTGCTGGCCGCCCGCACGGTCGAACGGCTGGAGGACGTCGCCAAACAGGTGACCGACCTGGGCAGGCGGGCGCTGTCGGTGGGCACCGACATCACCGACGACGCGCAGGTGAACAATCTCGTCGACGAGACGATGAAGGCGTACGGCAAGGTCGACGTGCTCATCAACAACGCGTTTCGGGTGCCGTCGATGAAACCGTTGGCCAACACCACTTTCGAGCACATGCGTGATGCGATCGAGTTGACCGTCTTCGGTGCTCTGCGGCTGATTCAGGGGTTCACCCCTGCGCTGGCGGCATCCAACGGATCCGTCGTCAACGTGAACTCCATGGTGGTTCGTCACTCGCAGGCCAAGTACGGCGCCTACAAGATGGCCAAGTCGGCGCTGCTGGCGATGTCGCAGTCGTTGGCCACTGAACTCGGCGAGCAGGGTATCCGCGTGAATTCCATTCTGCCGGGCTATATCTGGGGCGGGACGTTGGAGAGCTACTTCAACCATCAGGCCGGCAAGTACGGCACCACCGTCGACGAGATCTACAAGGCGACCGCGGCCGCATCCGATCTCAAACGGCTGCCCACCGAGGACGAGGTGGCCTCGGCGATCCTGTTCATGGCCAGCGACCTGTCGAGCGGAATCACCGGCCAGGCACTGGATGTCAACTGTGGGGAGTACAAGGCGTGAGCCCACGCACGGACGTCGGTACGGTCGCCGACCTGCACGCTTCGGCGACCAAGGCCTGCGGCCTCGACGATTTCGGCAGCGACGACGACAACTACCGCGAAGCACTCGGGGTGTTGCTCGAGTCCTACCGTCGCGACGCGGATCTCACCGAGTTCGGCAGCAAGATGCAACGCTTCTTCGTGCGCAACGCGCTGGTCGCCCGGCTCGTATCCGAAGCGGCGTGGAAGCAGCACCCGCAGCACGCCGACGTCGCGATCGAGAAGCCGATCTTCGTGACGGGTCTGCCCCGCACCGGCACCACAGCCATTCACCGACTCTTGGCCGCCGACCCCCGCCACCAGGGTCTGGAACTGTGGCTGGCGGAATATCCCCAGCCTCGGCCGCCGCGCGAAACGTGGCCCGACAACCCGGTTTTCGCCCAACTCGACGCCCAGTTCAGCAAGGCCCACGCGGAGAACCCGGACTACACCGGCCTGCATTACATGACCGCCGACGAGGTCGAGGAATGCTGGCAGTTGCTCCGCCAGTCGCTGCATTCGGTGTCCTACGAGACGCTGGCCCACATCCCGACATACTCACAGTGGCTGGCCAAACAGGACTGGGCGAAGCCCTATCAGCGGCACCGCAAGAACCTTCAGTTGATCGGTCTGAACGAACCCGAGAAGCGGTGGGTCCTGAAGAACCCGAGCCACCTGTTCGCGCTCGACGCGCTGTTCAAGACGTATCCGGACGCGCTGGTCATCCAGTGTCACCGGCCGCCGGAGACGATCATGGCCTCGATGTGCTCGCTGGCCCAACACACCACCGAGGGCTGGTCCACCACGTTCGTCGGGGAGACGATCGGACGCGATTCGCTGGAGACCTGGTCGCGGGGCCTGGAATTGTTCAACGCCGAACGGGCCAAACACGATCCGGCCCAGTTCTACGATCTCGACTACTTCGAGCTGATCAAGGATCCCGTCGGCGCTGTGGCCGACATCTACCGTGCGTTCGGAATCGAGTTCACCGACGCCGCGCGTGACGCGGCGACCGCGACTCACGAAGAGAGCAAGAAGGGCCCACGGGCGCCCAAGCACACCTACTCGCTGGCCGATTACGGCTTGACCGACGACGAGGTCAAGGAGCGCTTCAAGGGGCTGTGACTTCGCGCCCGGCTCAAGCGGCGGTGTTGGCCAACTTCTCGATCCGCTCGAGCGCGGCCTCGGCCAGGGAACGCACGTCGTAGCCGTTGGCGGGCCCGCAAGTCGAGATCTCGATCGCGGCGTTGTACGCGGCGACTAGTGCGCTGTCGCAAGCCCAGTCGTCACCCTTGAACGACCACAGCAGAATCTCAGGTGAACCGGAATCGACTGGCGGCAGAAGCTCGAAGAGATACTCGCGTTCGGCCATGCTGGTCACTCGGAAGGTCATGCCCTGACAGGAGTCGATCGTGCGGTTCGCCTGCGCGAGCGCGCCTTTGGCGTCGAAATCGGCGCGGTAGACGCCGACCATCTCCTCGACGTACACGTCCAGACCGCCGTGGATCGTCATCCAGTGCCCGCCGTCGTACGCCGCAGGATCGTGATCGACGATGAACGGCGGATCCACCTCACGCGCCACGCCCGCGCAGCCATCGGGGTCGACGGATACGAACAGGTTGCCGTCGCCCTTGGTGACGTCGGGGCTCAGCAGGTCGCCGACCTGTCCGGCGGTGATAGGGGCGACCGGCGGTTCGGCTGTCGGCTGCGGGCTGTCAACCACCCGCGTGCAGCCCGCAGCGGTCAATGCGAACAGACAGAATGTGACCGCAACGCAGCGCATATCAGAGCACTTTACGACTGCTCGTGTTGAGGAAAGCTAGCCGTCGCCGGGGGAGGGGGCCGACGAAATCTCCTCCAGGCACCCTTCGGCCACAGCGTGTTTGATGCTGTCGGCCAGCCGGGGACAGGTTTTCTCGCGGGCTGGCTCGCCACCGGACTCGCGGATTTCGGTGAAGTACGCACAGCGTTGCGAGGCCCCGGTGTTCCACTGCACTGACGTGTGAGCCGGCCCCAACTTCTTGACGTCCACCGAGACGTGGCAGAAGCGGCAGTCGACGGACACCAGGCCCGACCTCAGATACCGTTCTCGGTCCCGCTGGGTGGCCTCCCGCAGTGCCGCCGCACGCTCGGCGCCGAAAGACGGTGCCTTCGAAGTGATTGCGGGCGCCGAACCGCCGTGACCGTGGCCGTGGTCGTCGTCGTCATGCGCACCGTGCAGCAGCAGCATCGCCCGGGCCAGCCGGTCGACAATCTGGCCGGAGTCGGCGGGGCCGACAATCTGGCCGGAGTCGGCGGGGCCGACAATCTGGCCGGAGTCGGGGGCTTCGTCGCGCGGGCTCATGACGAGGTCTGCTCGGCTCTTTCCTTCTCGTCCTTCTCTTCGGCCTGGCGCTTGAGGTTCTCCTCGACCTCGACATGCCACTTCTCGTTGGCCGCCGTGGTGTCGACCTCGATCTCGAAGCGGTCGGTCATGTCCGGGGTGACGTCGGCTACGTCGACGTAGAACTGCTGATACCACCGACGCATCTGGTACACCGCACCGTCCTCCTCGACGAGGAGCGGATTGTCGATGCGGGTCTTGTGCTTCCAGATCTCCACGTCCTGAAGGAAGCCCTTGCTGACACCCTCGGTGAACGTGTTGGCCAGCTTCTCGGTCATCTTCTCGTCCAGGCCCTTGGGCTTCTCGACGATGACGCCCCACTGCAACATGAACGAGTTCTGCGTGACGGGGTAGTGGCAGTTGATCAGGATCGACTCGGCCTTGTATCCGCCGTAGTTGTTGTGCAGCCAGTTGATCATGAACGACGGGCCGAAATACGACGCCTCCGAGTCGAGGTGCGCCTCACCGTAGGTGGTGCCCATGTCGTTGATGTCGGGCCGGCCCACGTTGTGCAGATACTGCGACGCGATATGACCTTCGAACACGTTCTTGAAGTACGTCGGCAAGCCGTAGTGGATGTAGAAGAAGTGCGCCATGTCGGTGACGTTGTCGATGATCTCCCGGCAGTTGGCGTTCTCGATCAGGATCGAGTTCCACTTCCAGTCGGTCCACTCGTCGCTCTCGACCTCCGGGATGTCGGGGATCCGGACCTCGGGCTGGGGCGGATTGCCCTCGTGGTCGTGCCACACGAACAGGAGCCCGCCGCGAACGTCGGTCTCCCAAGCCCGAGTGCGGGCCAGCCGCGGTGTGCGCTTGGCGTAGGGCACCAGCTTGCACTTGCCGTCCCCGCCCCAGCGCCAGTCGTGGAACGGGCAGGCCACCTCGTCGCCCTTGATCGTGCCCTGGGAGAGGTTTCCGCCCATGTGGCGGCAGTAGCCGTCGAGCACCTTCACATCGCCGTGTGAATCGGCGAAGACCACCAGCATGGTGCCGAAGATCTCGATGCCGTGCGGCTTGCCGTCCAGGTAGTCCTTCACCGGGCCGAGGCAGTGCCAACCCCGGGCGTACCGGTCGGGCAGGGCGCCGGTGTCGATCTCACGAATTCCCGCGCTGTTAGTAGTCACGGTGGGCCTCCCGGTTCTGTGTCTCTAACTAGAACACGTTACAGTTTTGTCCGCTCCACACGCAATCTCTGCAGGTAATCCGCCCCCTTATGAAGCGCTCATTGCGACTCAACTAGGGGTATAACCAAACGATGCCGTTGTACTCCTTCGAGGGGCGCGCACCGACGATCGATCCGGACGCGTTCATCGCGCCGACGGCCACACTTGTCGGTGACGTGCACGTCGAGGCGGGCGCCTCGGTGTGGTTCAACGCGGTGCTGCGGGCCGACTTCGCTCCGATCGTGGTCCGCGAGGGCGCCAACGTGCAGGACTGCTGCATCCTGCACGCGCCACCCGGCATCCCGGTGGACATCGGCCCCGGCGCCACGGTCGCCCACGCGTGCGTCGTGCACGGTGCCCATATCGGCGCGGAGGCGGTGCTCGCCAATCACTGCACGGTGCTCGACGGCGCGGTCATCGGCGCGCGCACGATGATCGCGGCGCACTCGCTCGTCGTCGGCGGCACGAAAATCCCCGACGAGGTGCTGGTGACCGGCGCGCCGGCGAAGGTGCGCGGCCCGATCGCGGGAACCGGCGCCGAGATGTGGGTCAACACCAATCCGGGCGCCTACCAGGAGCTGGCTCGCCGCTACTCGACGGGCCTGAAACTCGTCGAGGACTGAAGTGCGACGTACTGCTATTCCGGCAGGCCGGTGCGCAGGGCGATGTCCTGCATCTTGCCGATGTTGATCACGAATTCGTCGGTGGTGGCATCGCCGAGCGCGCTCTGGAATTCCAGTCGCACCAGCGCCGGCCCCCGGGTGAACAGCAGCAACGTCACCGCCTTGCTGTCGTCGAGAGACTCGCCGATGGCGATGGTGCCGTCGGTGCCGACCGGCGCCGGCCGCGGCGTCGCGTCGGCGACCACTTGGTTGAGCTGGGGTATGGCCTCACGCAGCGTCTTGGTCGCGGTTTCGGCGTCCGGGTAGATCGCGACCGTGTCGGCGATCGCACGGGTGTCGTCCTGGTTGACGAACAGCGCGCTCGCCCCGGGTAGACCGCCAGGGGCCGGGTTCGTCGACTGGACGGTGAAGGTGTCCTCGTCGTCGCTGAGATCGGACGGCTGTAGCAGCAGGCGGCTGTAGTCGACGGTCGTGTCCGGCTTGTCGGTGCCGCTGGTCGTGGTGGCGGCAGGCGTCGGAGAGTCGGCTGGTGACGTGGTCGAGCTCGTGGTGCCCGCGTCCGGACCTGTGGCAACCGCGTCGCAGCCGACGGCGGCGGCGCAGATCAGCGCCGCCGTGGCGGCGGCAGACATCGACTTCAGACGGGTAATACGGCGGTTTTCAGGCAATGCGATCGGACTTCGTTCTCCAGAGTTGGGTCAGAGATCAATAACTCAACGTACCGACCTGACCATCGACGCTGGTTACGGTGCTGCGGGCGGTACGGTGGCGCCATGACCATCGGCCAAGTTGCCCAACTGTGGCGCCACCCGGTCAAGTCGCTGGGCGGGGTCAAGGTGGACGAGACCCACATCGGTCCGCGCGGAGTGCTCGGCGACCGGCTGTGGGCGGTTCGTGACCTCGAACGCGACATCACGGCTTCGGCGCGACGCATTCCGCTGCTGCTGACCGCAACGGCGCGCTACGTCGACCCGCTGCCACCGGACGCGGGCCCGGGGAATGTACCCGAGGTCGAGATCACCTTCCCTGACGGCACTGTTCTGTCGAGCCGCGACCCCGCGGTGCACACCAAGCTCTCCGAACTGGTGGACCGCGAAGTCAAGCTGACCGCGCTGCCGCCCGCCGAGGACACCAGCCTGCACCGCATGCGGCTGCACAACCGGAAGGACGCCGTGGCCTCGGCCCAGTTGCGCGCCGACTTCGGGGTCACCGAGGGCGAGAAGCTTCCCGACCTGGCGAAGTTCCCGATGGGTGAACTGTTGAAGCTCGGCCGCTATTCGACGCCGCCCGGCATGTTCGTCGATCTCGCTCCGGTGCACATCATGACCGCCACCAGCGTGGCCGCCATCGCTGACGAGATCGGTGACGACGTCGACGTGCGGCGGTTCCGGCCCAATGTGCTGATAACGCTCGATGACCCGGAAGGGGACCTCCCCGAATCGAACTGGGTGGGCGCTAAGACCAGAGTCGGTGATGTCGGCCTCGAGGTCATCTCGCAGACCGTTCGCTGCGTCGTGCCCAGCCGAGCGCAGCCGGGACTCGAGGTGGACCGCAGGATCACCCGCGCTGTGGCCGGCCGCGCCCAGCGGTGCCTCGGCGTCTACTGCACAGTCCCGCGGCCCGGCATGGTGCGGGTGGGCGACGACGTCGACATCCGAACGGCCTCCGCGTCACGTCCGAGGAAGCTGCTCGACGACGCCACGATGAGCGCCAAGCGCTTCACCCTCGGCCTGGCCACCGCGGCCGCCGACCGGATCTTCCGTTAGAGCTTGCGCGCGCTGGCGGTCGCGCGGTCCAGCTCCCAATAGGCGCGCAGTGCAACGAGTTTGCCCGCGTCGTCGACGCGGTAGGTGAACACGCCCTCGGCCGTCACCTCGTAGCCCGCGGACTGGATCACGATACGGCCGACGTTGGCTTCCTCGTTGCCGCACTGAAACGTCTCGACGAAGTCGAAACGCAACTCGCTGGGCGCGATCGCCTTGTCGTAGAACGCGGCGATGGCTTCCTTGCCGCGATGGCCTTTGCCCTCCGGGTCGAAATGCGACGGCCCGATCGGATCTTCGACGACGGCGTCCTCGGCGAAGTTGTCCAGCCATGCCTGCTTGTCGTGGGCGATCGCCGCCACGCGGGATCGCTTGCCCGCCAGGTGGACCGGTGCGTCGGGGTTGGTGACGGTCACTGCTGCCAGCCCGAGTGGATGTAGGTGTCGGCGAAGCGCTTCATCGAATCCTGTTTGTCCTTGAGCGGTGCGTCGAAGCCCAATCCTTCGAACACCCAGGGCATCACGATGTTGTCGGTGACGCCGGATTCGGCGAGTTCACGGTGGCCGTCGACGCCGAACTTGTCGATGCACACCGCTTGAAACTCGAACGGTGCATCGGCGCGACCGTATTCGGCGAGCAGCGCCTTGAGCTTGGCGATCGTCTCGGCCAGCTGCTCACCGGTCATCATCGCGCTGGTCCACCCGTCGCCGACACGCGCCGCGCGCTTGAGCGCGACGTCGGTGTGGCCGCCGACGTAGAACGGGACCGCTTCGGTGGGCGCCGGACTCATCTGCAGCTTGTCGAAGTCGTAGAACTCGCCGTGGAACTCGACCATGCCGCCGGCCAGCACGAGTTTGATGACCTCGATCATCTCGTCGACCCGCTTGCCGCGCTTTGCGTATGGCTGGCCGCACCATTCGAACTCCTCAGGTGCCCAACCGATCCCGACACCGAACCCGAACCGGTTGTTCGTCAGGTTGGCCACCGAGCCGACCTGGCGCGCGAGCAGCAGCGGGTTGCGTGAGCCCAACTTCATCACGTTGGTGTAAAAGCGCAGCGTCGACGTCACCGCACCCATCGCACCGGCGGCGATCAGCGGGTCCACCCAGGGGGTGTTCTCGTCCCACATCCGCGAGCCGTCCGGGGTGTAGGGGTAGTCCGCCGATTGCTTCTCCATATAGAAGATGGAGTCCGGCAACGCGATCGAGGTGAAGCCAACCTCCTCGGCGGTCCTGGCGATGTCGACGAGCTGGTCGATCGGGCACATCGGTACCGCGCAGGTGTACTGCATCCGGGTCACGGTCACGCTGCCGGCTTGTCGCTGGAAACCACCCACATCGAGTAGTACTGCGATCCGCCGCCGTAGGCGTGGCCGAGCGCCTTGCGGGCGCCCTCGACCTGGTGCTCACCGGCCTTGCCCATCACCTGGATCGCCGCCTCGGCGAACCGGATCATGCCCGACGCGCCAATGGGATTGCTCGACAGCACACCGCCAGAGGCGTTGAGCGGGATGCGTCCGCCGATCGCGGTCTCCCCGGCCTCGGTCAGCTTCCAGCCCTCTCCCTCCGCTGCGAAGCCGAGGTTCTCGAGCCACATCGGCTCGAACCAGGAGAAAGGCACATAGATCTCGGCGACGTCGATCTCGTCGATCGGGCTCGTGATGCCCGCGGATTTCCACAACGCCTTGGCCGCGTCGCGGCCCGCTTGCGGGTTGACCTGATCGCGACCCGAGTACGCCAGTGGTTCGGTGCGAAGCGCGGTCGCGTGGATCCAGGCGACCGGGTTGCCGTCGGCCAGACGCTGGTCGGCGATTTCCTCGTTGCCGATCACCAGTGCGCAGGCACCGTCGGAGGACGGGCACGTCTCGTCGAATCGGATGGGGTCCCACAGCATCTGCGATGACATCACCTTCTCCAGCGTGATGTCGGGCTGATGCAGATGGGCCAACGGGTTCTTGGCGCCGTTGAGCCGGTCCTTGACCGCAACCATCGCACCGATGTGGTTGGGTGCCCCGGAGCGGCGGATGTAGGCGCGCACGTGTGGGGCGAAGTAACCGCCTGCGCCCGCGCCGACGGGTTTGGTGAACGGCACCGGAATGCTCAACGCCCACATGGCGTTCGACTCGGACTGCTTCTCCCACGCCATCGCCAGCACGCGCCGGTACTTCCCGGACTGCACGAGGCTGGCGGCCACCACCGCGGTCGAACCGCCCACCGAACCGGCGGTGTGCACGCGGATCAACGGCTTGTTCGTCGCACCGACGGCATCGGCCATGAACAGTTCGGGCATCATCACGCCCTCGAAGAAGTCGGGCGCCTTGCCGACCACCACCGCGTCGATATCGTCCATCGTCGCGCCCGCGTCGGACAGCGCCTTGTCGATGGCTTCGCGCACCAGGCCGTTCATCGACACGTCCTGGCGCTTGGCGACGTATTTCGTCTGTCCGGTGCCCAGTACCGCAGCCAGTTGCTTGCTCATGACCGTCCTTCCAGGACCGCGACCAGATTCTGTTGCAGCGCAGGCCCGCTCGTGGCATGCGCCAACACCCGCTGGGCCGATCCGTCGAAGATGTGCCGGGCCGCGAAGCCGATGCGCTCGAGGCCCGCGGAGAACATCGGGTTGGCGGACAAAGCTCCACCCGACGGGTTGACCTTCGCCGACGGGGGCAGCCCGATCGCCTCGGTGAGGATCAGGTGCTGGTGGCTGAACGGCGCGTAGATCTCGGCCACCTCGATGGATCCCGCGTCACCGCCGGTGGCTGCCTGTGCCGATGCCGCCGTCGACGGCGAGGTGGTCAGATCACGGGCGCCCAGTATCGGCGTCTCGATGCGATGTTCGATCCCGGTGATCCACGCGGGGTTCTCGCGGAGCTCACGTGCCCGGTCGCCGGCGGCGAGCACGATCGCCGACGCGCCGTCGGTGATCGGCGCGATGTCGTGGCGGCGCAACGGATCCGCGAAGTACGGACGTTCCAAGAGTTCATCGATCGATTTGGCCGGCTTCTCGCTGTCGGTGCGGCCGGCGGCCGTCATCGCGTCCAACGCCACCTGCGCCATCTGCTCGGCGGTCCACTTGCCGGCGTCCAGTCCGAACCGCGCCTGCAGGCCCGCCATCGACACCGCGTCCGGCCACAGCGGGGCCACGCTGTACGGGTCGGTCTGCAGCGCCAGCACCCGGCGCAGCACGCCGGCGCTCGACTTGCCGAAGCCGTACACCAGCGCGGTGTCCACCTCACCGGTGAGGATCTTGATGTAGGCCTCATACAGCGCCCACGCCGCGTCCATCTCGACGTGCGACTCGTTGATGGGCGGCACCGCACCGATCGAGTCGATCGCGGAGATGAACGAGAAAGCCCGGCCCGCAAGATAATCCGAAGAACCCGAGCACCAGAATCCGATATCGGTCTGTTTCAGGCCGAGCTCGTCGTAGAGCTGATGGAAGCACGGCATCAGCATCTCGACGCCATTGGTGGTCCCGTCGGTGCGCCGTACATGTGGTGCGTGCGCGAAGCCGACGACCGCTACCCCGTTGTCCGAAGTCATGAAGTGAAAGCCCCTTTACAGGTGGTGCTTGTAGGAGTCGTAGTCGGCGTCGGGCTCACCCGTCGGCCGGAAGTGGTCGATGTTGTCGATGCCCAGGCCCCACTCCTCGCGCGGTTTCCAGACCGCTTCCACGCGCATGCCCATCCGGACCTCGGACGCCTCGATCTCGGTCACCAAGTGCAGGAAGGGAATGTCGGCGCCGTCGAGCAGCACGTAGGCGGCGACGTAGGGCGGTTTGATGCGTTGCCCGGCGAACGGGATGTTGATCACCGCGAACGTGGTGACGGTGCCCTTGTCCGAGAGCTCGATGAACTCGTCGAGCGCGAGACCCGTTGCGGGGTCGGCCTCTCTGGGCGGGAAGTACACCTTGCCGGGCTTGCCGTCACGGCCCCGCTTCGAGCGCGCCCCGAGCAGCTTGCCCTCCTCGAGCGCCCGCAGGAATGTGCTCTCGGGCAGCGATGCGGTGTGCTGGATCTCGATCGACGACGGGGACACCTGCACCTTCACCGGGTCACGGTCGTCGGGCTGACCCTCCGGTTCCGCCTCGTCGCCGAGGGCGAAGTACGCGATGTCGGTGATGGCGCCGACCGGTTCGTCGACCCAGTGCGCGTGCACCCGCGCGCCGGTGCTGATCGCGTCGGACGACTCGGCGTCGACGGCGTGCAACAGCGGGGTGTCGGCGCCGTCGAGTTTGATCAGCGCCCATGCGAACGGCCGGTCGAGAGGCTGGCCCTCCAGCGGGGCCGGCTGCCAGGTCCACGAAACCACGGTCCCGACACCGGCCACCGGTACGATTTCCGTCAATCGCTCGTAGGTCACGGGATCGAACTCGGCAGGCGGCACGTGCACCCGCCCATCCGAACCGCGCACTCCGACGATGCGTCGCTCCCGCAGAGCGGTGAAGAACTGGGACAGGAGTGGTCCGACTGAACGGGTGTAGTCGAATGAGAGCTTCAGCGGCGCGGAAAGCGGCCGCTCATGCGGATCGATCTGCACCGGGCTGCTTTGGCTGGTGGTCACGGCATCGAGTAGAACAGGTTCTAACAATGGTTTCAAGACACCGTTATGAGGTCTGCGAATGAAGCTCGGACTGCAGTTGGGGTATTGGGGCGCGCAACCGCCCGAGAACCACGGCGAACTGGTCGCCGCCGCAGAGGAGGCCGGCTTCGACACGGTGTTCACCGCCGAAGCTTGGGGTTCGGACGCCTACACCCCGCTGGCGTGGTGGGGCCGCGAGACCAAGCGCATGCGGCTGGGCACGTCGGTCATCCAGTTGTCGGCGCGCACCCCGACCGCGTGCGCGATGGCGGCGCTGACGCTCGACCACCTCTCGGGCGGGCGACACATCCTCGGGCTCGGGGTGTCCGGACCCCAGGTCGTCGAGGGCTGGTACGGCCAGCGCTTCCCGAAGCCGCTGGCCCGCACCCGTGAGTACGTCGACATCCTGCGTCAGGTGTGGGCTCGCGAAGCCCCGGTGCGCAGCAAAGGCCCGCACTATCCGCTGCCGCTGACCGGTGAGGGCACGACGGGTCTTGGCAAGAACCTCAAACCGATCACGCATCCGCTGCGCGCCGACATCCCGGTGATGCTGGGCGCCGAAGGGCCGAAGAACGTCGCGCTGGCCGCGGAGATCTGCGATGGCTGGCTGCCTATCTTCTACTCGCCGCGCATCGCCGAGATGTACAACGAGTGGCTCGACGAGGGCTTTGCCCGCCCGGGTGCGCGCCGCAGCCGCGAGGACTTCGAGATCTGCGCGACGGCGCAGGTGGTCGTCACCGATGACCGCGCCGAGATCATGGAACTGATGAAGCCGCATCTGGCGCTGTACATGGGCGGCATGGGAGCCGAGGACACGAACTTCCACGCCGACGTCTACCGCCGGATGGGTTATGCGGAAGTCGTCGAGGACGTGACCAAGCTGTTCCGGAGTGGACAAAAGGACGGCAAAGAGCGAGCCGCCAAGATCATCCCCGACGAGTTGGTCGACGACTCGGCCATCGTCGGCGACCTCGGCTATGTGCAGGAGCAGATCAAGGCGTGGGAGGCCGCGGGCGTCACGATGATGGTCGTCGGCGCGCGTTCGCCCGAGCAGATTCGGGATCTCGCCGCGCTGGTTTAACCATTCGGCGTTCGTGCCCAGCTGAGTAGACACTTCCTTGCTAGTTGTCTACCCGGCGTTCTAGATTTACGCGATGACCCAGCACACCATCGCAGGCACGGTGCTCACCATGCCGGTGAAGATCCGCAAGGCGCATCAGCACATGGCGATGTTCTCGGTGGATGCCGACGCCGCCCAACAAATGATCGACTACAGCGGCCTGAAGGTCTGCCGGTTCCTGCCGGGCCGAGCGATCGCGGTGCTGATGCTGATGCGCTACGAGGACGGCGACCTCGGCCAGTACTACGAGTACGGCACCAACGTGATGGTGAACCCGCCGGGATCGGATGCGACGGGTCCGCGGGCTCTGCAGTCCGCGGGTGCGTTCATCCACCACCTGCCGGTCGATCAGGCGTTCACGCTGGAGGCGGGAACCAAGATCTGGGGTTATCCGAAGGTGATGTCGGAGTTCACGATTCGTGACGGGCACACCTACTCGTTCGACGTCACCATCGACGGTCAGTTCGCGGTCGGCATGGATTTCCGTCCCGGCCTACCGGTTCCGGGCAAGTTCACCGCCAAGCCGCAGGCTCACCCCACGTACTCCTCTCGCGACGGCGTGGTGCGCCGGACCGTCGGCGAGATGAAGCTGAGCGACGTGCGCTACCGGCCGGGCGGAGCCAGGGTCCGGCTCGGCGAACATCCCTATGCGAAGGAGCTGGCCTCGCTAGGCTTTCCCAAACGCGCTTTGTTCTCCGGTTCGGCTGGGAACGTGGAGATGTCGTTCGCGGATGCAGAGGAGCTTCGATCGTGACCGTTACGGCGCCGCAGACCAAACCCGATGTCGATCTGACCGACGGCGCCTTCTACGCCGGCGACTCGCGGTCGGTCTACAAGTGGATGCGCGAGAACGAGCCGGTCTTCCGCGACCGCAACGGATTGGCTGCTGCGGCAACGTATGCCGCCGTGATCGAGGCCGAGCGCAACCCCGAACTGTTCTCCAACGCCGGTGGCATCCGACCCGACCAACCGGGTGTCGAGATGATGATCGAGATGGACGATCCGCAGCATCTGCTGCGACGCAAGCTCGTCAACTCCGGCTTCACGCGTAAGCGGGTCAAGGACCTCGAGGGCTCGATCGAGAACCTGTGCGACACGCTGATCGACAACGTGTGTGAGCGCGGCGAGTGCGACTTTGTCTGGGACATCGCGGCGCCGCTGCCGATGGCCGTCATCGGCGACATGCTCGGGGTCCGTCCCGACGAGCGCGAGATGTTCCTCAAGTGGTCCGACGACCTGGTGGGTGCCCTCAGCAGCACCGCGGACCCGGAGGAATTCCAGGTCACCATGGACGCCTTCGCGGCCTACAGCGAATACATGATGGGCATGATCGCGGCCCGTAAGGAGACCCCGACCGACGATCTGGTGAGCGTGTTGGTGCACGCCGAGGTCGAGGGCAGCAAGCTCGAGGACCATCAGATCGTCACCGAGGTGCTGCTGCTGTTGATCGGCGGCGACGAGACCACTCGGCACACCCTGTCCGGCGGCACCCGACAGTTGCTGTTGCACCCCGATCAGCATCGGCGCCTCGCGGGCGATCTGTCGTTGCTGCCCAACGCGATCGAGGAGATGTTGCGCTGGACGGCGCCGGTGAAGAACATGGCGCGGACCATCACCGCCGACACCGAGTTCCACGGTACGGCCCTCAAAGAGGGCGAGAAGATGATCCTGCTGTTCGAGTCGGCCAACTTCGACGAGAAGGTTTTTGAGCGTCCTGAGTCTTTTGATATCGAGCGCTATCCGAACAACCACCTCGCGTTCGGCTTCGGCACGCACTTCTGCCTCGGTAACCAGCTCGCGCGACTCGAGCTGTCGATCATGCAGACCAAACTGCTGCAGCGACTGCCCGATCTGCGGCTGGCCTCCGGAGACGAGTTGCCGTTGCGCCCCGCCAATTTCGTGAGTGGTCTGGAGAAGATGCCGGTGGCGTTCACGCCGACGGCGAAAGTGCTCGGCTGACGGTCCTGCCCGGTCTGCCCGTCGGCCACCGATTGTGAAACGACCGACGGAAATCCGCGAAACAGCGACGCACGTTTCACAATTGGAGGCGGCGACGCCGCGGTCCTACTTCATCTGGAAGTTCGGGGCCCGCTTCTCCTTGAACGCCCGCGGGCCCTCCTTGGCATCCTCGCTCAAAAACACCGGGATGCCGTTGGCGGTGTCGGGCTTGAACGCCTCGTTCTCATGCATGCCCTCGGTCTCGCGGATGGTCTTGAGGATCGCCTGCACGGCCAGCGGCCCGTTGTTGTTGATCACCTCGGCGATCTCCAGCGCCTTGTCCAGCGCGGTGCCGTCGGGCACCACATAGCCGATCAGCCCGTACTCCTTGGCCTCAGCGGCGGTGATGTGCCGTCCGGTCAACAGCAGATCGCACGCGATGGTGTACGGAATCTGGCGCACCAGGCGCACCGCCGAGCCGCCCATCGGATACAGGCTCCACTTGGCCTCGGAGATGCCGAACTTGGCGCTCTCGCCCGCGATGCGGATGTCGGTGCCCTGAAGGATCTCGGTGCCGCCAGCGATGGCCGGGCCCTCGACGGCGGCGATCAGCGGTTTGGTCAGCCGGCGGCCCTTCAGCAGCGCGTCGATGCGCGACGGGTCGTAGCTGCCGTCCTTGAACGAGTCGCCCGGCGGCTTGGCCGTCGCCGCCTTGAGGTCCATACCCGCGCAGAAGTAGCCGCCGGCGCCGGTCAGGATGCAGGTGCGGATCTCGGGATCGTTGTCGACGCGGTCCCAGGCGTCCACCATGATCGAGAGCATCTCGGTCGAGAGCGCATTGCGTGCCTCGGGCCGGTTGAGCGTCAGGATCAGGGTGTGTCCGCGCTGCTCAATGAGGGCGTCGGGGCCCTTCTGGGGATCACTCACGAGGGTTCGCCTTCCAGCGTCGATGCCACAGACTTGTCTGGAAATGTAACACGTTCTAGTTTAGGTCTCGTGGCCCTGAACATTGCCGATCTCGCCGAGCACGCCGTCGACGCCGTGCCAGACCGTGTCGCCCTCATCTGCGGCGACGACCAGTTGACGTACGCCCAGTTGGAGGAGCAGGCCAACCGGTTGGCCCACTACCTCATCGACCAGGGCGTCAAGAAGGACGACAAGGTCGGCGTGTACTGCCGCAACCGCAACGAGATCGTCGTTGCGATGCTCGGCATCGTCAAGGCCGGCGCCATCCTGGTCAACGTCAACTTCCGATACGTCGAGGGCGAGCTGAAGTACCTGTTCGAGAACTCCGACATGGTCGCGCTGGTACACGAGCGCCGCTACGCCGACCGCGTCGCGAACGTGCTTCCCGAGACCCCTGCCGTGAAGACCGTACTGGTGGTGGAGGACGGCAGCGACGACGACTTCGAGCGTTACGGCGGCGTCGAGTTCTACACCGCACTCGAACAGGCCTCGCCGGAGCGCGATTTCGGCCCGCGCAGCGAGGACGACATCTACCTGCTCTACACCGGCGGCACCACCGGTTTCCCCAAGGGCGTGATGTGGCGCCACGAGGACATCTACCGGGTGTTGTTCGGCGGCACCGACTTCGCGACCGGCGAGTTCGTCAAGGATGAATACGACCTTGCCAAGGCGGCTGCAGAGAACCCGCCGATGATCCGCTACCCGGTCCCGCCCATGATTCACGGCGCCACCCAATCGGCGACCTGGATGTCGCTGTTCTCCGGCCAGACCACCGTGCTGGCACCGGAATTCGACGCCGACGAGGTCTGGCAGACCATCGAGAAGCACAAGGTGAACCTGTTGTTCTTCACCGGCGACGCGATGGCGCGCCCGCTGCTGGACGCGCTGACCAAACTGCACGACGCCGGCCACGAGCCCGATCTGTCGTCGCTGTTCCTGCTCGCGAGCACGGCCGCGTTGTTCTCGACCAGCATCAAGGAGAAGTTCCTCGAACTGCTGCCCAACCGGGTGATCACCGATTCGATCGGATCCTCGGAGACCGGCTTCGGCGGCACCAGCATCGTGGCCAAGGGGCAGTCGAACACCGGCGGGCCGCGGGTCACGATCGATCACCGCACCGTCGTCCTCGACGAGGACGGCAACGAGGTCAAGCCGGGATCGGGTGTGCGCGGGTTGATCGCGAAGAAGGGCAACATCCCGGTCGGGTACTACAAGGACGAGAAGAAGACGGCCGAAACGTTCAAGACGTTCAACGGGATTCGCTACGCCATCCCGGGTGACTACGCCGAGGTCGAGGCCGACGGCACCGTCACGATGCTCGGTCGCGGCTCGCAGTCGATCAACAGCGGCGGCGAGAAGATCTACCCCGAAGAGGTCGAGGCCGCGCTCAAGGGTCATCCCGACGTGTTCGACGCGCTCGTGGTCGGGGTGCCCGACGAACGCTACGGCCAGTGCGTCGCGGCGGTCGTGCACCGCCGCCCGGGCACGAACCCGACACTGGCCGAACTCGACACGTTCATCCGCCGGGAGATCGCGGGATACAAGGTGCCGCGCAAGATCTGGTGGGTCGACGACATCCATCGCACACCGGCCGGTAAGCCGGACTACCGGTGGGCCAAGGACATCACCGAAGAGCGCCCCGCCGACGAGGTGCACGCCAACCATGTGGGATCGGCGTCGTGACGGGAATGCGCACTGAGCTGTGCGATCGGTTCGGCATCGAGTATCCGATCTTCGTCTTCACGCCGTCGGAGAAGGTTGCCGCCGCGGTCAGCAAGGCAGGCGGTCTCGGCGTGCTGGGCTGCGTGCGGTTCAACTCGGCCGACGATCTCGAAGACGTGCTGTGCTGGATGGACTCCAACACCGACGGCAAGCCCTACGGCGTCGACGTGGTGATGCCCGCCAAGGTGCCCCAGGAAGGCACGGCGGTCGACATCAACAAGCTGATCCCGCAGAGCCACCGCGACTTCGTCGACAAGACGCTCGCCGATCTCGGAGTTCCGCCGCTGCCGGAGGACGGGGACCGTAACGAGGGTGTGCTCGGGTGGCTGCACTCTGTGGCGCGTTCACACGTCGAGGTCGCCCTCAAGCACCCGATCAAGCTGATCGCCAACGCCCTCGGGTCACCACCCAAGGACGTCATCGACCAGGTGCACGCCGCTGGAGTTCCGGTCGCCGCGCTGGCGGGCAGCGCCAAACACGCTCAGCGCCACGTGGACAACGGCGTCGACATCGTGGTGGCGCAGGGGCATGAGGCCGGTGGTCACACCGGTGAGATCGGTTCGATGGTGCTGTGGCCGGAAATCGTTGACGCGCTTGGCGGTAAGGCCCCGGTGTTGGCCGCCGGCGGTATCGGCACCGGCAGGCAGGTGGCCGCGGCGCTTGCGCTCGGTGCCTCCGGGGTGTGGATGGGATCGGCGTTCCTGACGGCGGCCGAGTACGACCTCGGGCACCGCAAGCCCGGCGGCATCTCGACGATCCAGGAGGGGTTGCTGCGGGCGACGTCGGCCGACACCGTGCGCCGGCGGATCTACACCGGTAAGCCCGCCCGTCTGCTCAAGACGAAATGGACCGACGCCTGGGATGCGCCCGAAGCCCCCGAGCCGTTGCCGATGCCGCTGCAGAACATCCTCGTCAGCGAGGCGCATCAGCGCATGAACGAGTCGGACAACCCCGACACCGTGGCGATGCCGGTCGGCCAGATCGTGGGGCGGATGAACGAGATCCGCCCGGTCGCCGACATCATCGCCGAATTGGTGGCCGGCTTCGAGGAGGCCACCCGTCGGCTCGACGGCATCCGCGGAGACTAGCTTTCGGCCGAGCGTGGGCTCGAGTCACGCTAATTCGCGGACTGCGTGACACGACCCCACTTTCGGCGCAGGAGGAGTCACCCACCAGCGCTAGCGCGGAATCGGATACACGGGTTCGGAGCAGCCTGTACCCTCGGCCGCCAACTGACGTTTGATCACCTTGAACGTCTCGGTGCGCGGCAGCGCCGTGCTGACCCGTACGAAGGCGGGCCACTGCTTGGGCCCGAGATCGGTTTGTTCGCATAGGAATTCGCGGAACGCATCGGCATCGAAAGCCACACCGTCGGTGAGGGTCAGTGCGGCCATCACCTGGTCACCGACGTCGGGTGCGGGTATTCCGTAGACCGCGACCTCCACGACGTGGGGGTGCCGCAGCAGCACCCGCTCGATCGGTGCCGCGCCGAGGTTCTCGCCGTCCACGCGCATCCAGTCACCCAGCCGGCCCGCGAAGTAGGCGTAGCCCTTCTCGTCACGGTAGGCCAGGTCGCCACTGTGGTAGACCCCGCCGCGCATCCGCTCTGCGTCGGCCTCCGGATCGTTGTAATAGCCCTCGAAACGCCCTGCGTCCGAGACGTTGACGAGCTCACCGGTGACACCGGGCGGGCACGGTTCGCCGGTGTCGACATCGACGATCTCCGTTCCCGGCGGGAGCGGGCCCAGCGAGCCGGGCGGAGTGTCGGGCGTGCGGGCGATCGCGATACCACCCTCGGTGGAGCCGAAGCCGTCCATCACCACCGTGCCGAACCGCGTCGCGAACCGCTCGACGTCGGCGGGCGCACCCTCGTTGCCGTACACCGCTCGCAACGGATTGTCCGCGTCGTCGGGGCGCTCGGGTGTCGCGAGAACATACGACAGCGGCTTGCCGACGTAGTTCGCATACGTCGCACCGAAGCGACGGACATCGGGGAGGAACTGTGAAGCGGAGAACTTGCGGCGCAACGCCAACGAACTCTGCGACGCCAGCGCCACCGCCCAGCCGACCAGCACCGCGTTGGAGTGGAACAGCGGCATCGACACGTAGCAGACATCGCCGGGTCCGAGGTCGAAGCGCTGCGTCATCGTCACACCGGCCACCGCGACCTTGCCGTGGCTGCACTTGACGGCCTTCGGGTCCCCGCTCGTACCCGAGGTGTAGATCAGCATGAACAGGTCTGCGGGTTCGGCGTCGCGCACGACGACCGGCTCGTCGGCGAACGCCGCCACCTCGGCCGCCCAGCCCGGCGAGTCGACATCGATGTGGTCGATACCGCCGATCACGTCTTGTGATCCCGAATCAGCAAGCACGAGTTGGCAATCGGCATGCGCGATGTCACGCTGCAGCGCCGCGCCCCGGCGGACGGGGTTGAGGCCGACCGGCACGATCCCGGTCAGCCCCGCGGCGGCCAGGACCGCCGAGAAGAACGGCGTGTTCTGCAGCAGCACCCCGATGTGAGGGGGCCGGTCCGGATCGAGACGGACCCGCAACGCGGCGGCGACGGCCGCGGCGTACCGCAGGTGCTCGCGCCAGGGGGTGAAGGTCTCCTCGAAAAGCACGCCGCGATCGTCGAAGTCGACCAGCGGCGCCAGCAGTTCGGCGACCGTGGGCAGCCTGTTCACATCACGCGGGCGTATCGGCCAGCTCCCGACCGATGCGCAGCAGTTGACCCGTCGCGCCGCCCACCGCGAACTCGGTCTGCTTGGCCGCCAGGAAATATCGGTGCACAGGGTGGTCGATGTCGATCCCGACTCCGCCGTGCACGTGCACGGTGGTGTGGGCGACGCGGTGGCCGGCGTCGGCGGCCCAGAACGCGGCGGTGCTGACGTCGACGTCGGCGGGCAGATCCTCGGAGAGCCGCCATGCGGCCTGGGTCAGGGTTAACCGCAGGGCCTTGACGTCGATGTAGCCGTCAGCCAGTCGTGACGACACCGCCTGGAAGCTGCCGATCGGCCGGTCGAACTGTTCGCGTTCGCGGGCGTACTCCGCGGTGAGCTCCAGCGCGCGTTCGAGCACTCCGAGCTGAAAGGCGCTGCGGCCCAGCGCGGCCCGCACGGTCAGCCACGCCGCGACGTCACCGTCGCCGACGACCCGGCCGACGTCGACTTCGGTGCCCTGCAGCTCCACGTGGGCGACGCTGCCGTGACCGGTGGTGCTCAACGACTCGATCGTCACGCCGGGATCGGTCGCCGCGACCAGGAAAACCTTGAGGCCCGAGTCTGTTTCGGCCGGGATCAGGAACGCATCGGCGACCGGACCGTAGGGGACCTGGGTGCGGGATCCGGTGAGCCGGTAGCCCGCACTGGACGACTGCGCCTGCACCGGGCCCTGACCCATCTCGCCGTCGAGCGCGACGGTGAGGACCTTGTCACCCTTGATCGCGGGCACCGCCCACTCCTGCTGCAGTGCCTCCGAGGCGAACCTGGCCAGCGCGCCGGCGCCCAGCACGACCGACTCGAGGTACGGCACCGCCGACAACTGCCTGCCGAGCGCGACCAGGATCGCCACCTGCTCGAGCGCCCCGAATCCGCCACCGCCCACCGACTCCGGAGCGGCAGCCGAGAGCACATCGGCCTCGATCAGCTTCCCCCACAGCGTCTTGTCGAACCTTTGGTCGAGGCCGTCCAGTTCGCGCTGGCGCTCGGGGGTCACGACGGAGTCGACGATCGTGCGGACCAGTCCGCCGAGATCCTCTGACGCTTCGGTTGTCTTGAAATCCATGTCGAGTCCTATCGGTTCACTCGGGGCAGGCCGAGCGCGACCATGCCGATGATGTCGCGCTGAATCTCGTTGGTGCCGCCGCCGAACGTCAGGATCAGGCAGCTGCGGTGCATCCGTTCGATCCGCCCGCGCAGCAGGGCCCCCGGCGTGCCCGGCCGCAGCGTGGCCGCGGTGCCCAGCACCTCCATCAGCAGGCGGTAGGCCTCGGTGGCCAACTCGGTGCCGTACACCTTGGCAGCCGACGCGTCCGCCGGGGAGGGCGCGGCGTCGTCTGCTGAAGCCAGTTCCCAGTTGATCAGCTTGAGCACCTCGGCCTTGGCGTGCACCCGGGCCAGGTTGAGCTGGACCCACTCCGAATCGATCAGCCGGTTGCCATGCACATCCTTGGTGTTCTGCGCCCACTCGCGAACCCCGTTGAGCGCCAGAAAGATCGGTTGAGCCGACACCAGTGCGACCCGCTCATGGTTGAGCTGGTTGGTCACCAGCTTCCAGCCGGCGTTCTCCTCGCCGACCAGGTTGGTCGCGGGCACCCGGACGTCCTGGTAGTAGGTGGCGCTGGTGTCGACGCCTGCCATGGTGTGCACCGGCGTCCAGGAGAACCCCTCGGCGGTGGTGGGGACGATCAGCATCGAGATTCCGCGGTGCTTCTTGGCCTCGGGATTGGTGCGCGCGGCCAGCCACACGTAGTCCGCGTAAGCGATCAGGCTCGTCCACATCTTCTGGCCGTTGATGACGTAGTCGTCGCCGTCGCGGACCGCGGTGGTGCGCAGCGACGCCAAGTCCGTGCCTGCGCCCGGTTCCGAGTAGCCGATCGAGAAGTGCAGATCCCCCGCGGCGATCTTGGGGAGGAAGAACTTCTTCTGCTCCTCGGTGCCGAAGTGCATGATCGTCGGCGCGACGCTGTTGATCGTCAGGAACGGCACCGGCACATTCGCGATCGCGGCCTCGTCGTTGAAGATCAGCCCGTCGATGGGAGGGCGCTCCTGGCCGCCGAACTCCTTGGGCCAGGACAACGTCAGCCAGCCGTCCTTGCCCATCTGCGCGACGGTCTCGCGGTAGACGTTGCCGCGTCCCATCTCGCCGTCATTGGATGCGAGCGCTTCGGCGCGCTCGGGCGTCATCAGCTTGGTGAAGTAGGAGCGCAGCTCGCGGCGCAGCTCTTCCTGCTCTGGGGTGTAGCCGATCCGCATCGCCTTGTCCTAACTTCTCTAGAGGCACGAAGTGGCGTACCGGGAGCCAGCCCCGATTCCCTCCCGGTTGTAACACGTTCTAGTCTTGGGGTCCAGGCCGGTGCCACACTGGGCTCGGAGCAGCTTTGACCGCGAGGAGGTTGTGATGAGGGTGGAAGTGGACCGGGACCGGTGCGAAGGCAACGCCGTTTGCGTGGGAATCGCGCCCGACCTGTTCGATCTCGACGACGAGGATTACGCGGTGGTCAAGCTTGATCCGGTACCCGCCGACCAGGAGGACCTGGCCGAGCAGTCCATCGCGGAGTGCCCGAGAGCGGCGCTGCTTCGCCGAGACTAGAGGCATTCATAAATTGACGACGCACGCGGGCACCCGAGGAGTGGCATGAGTACAGACCCCAACGACCTGTCCGGCCGCGTGGCGGTGGTAACCGGCGCGGCGGCAGGGCTGGGGCGCGCGGAGGCCATCGGCCTTGCCCGGGCCGGCGCGACCGTCGTCGTCAACGACATCGCCCCCGCGCTCGACAAGTCCGACGTGCTCGACGAGATCTCCGCGGCGGGCGCCAAGGGCGTCGCGGTGGCCGGTGACATCAGCGAGCGCTCGACCGCCGACGAACTGGTCGAAACGGCCGACGGACTCGGCGGCCTCGGCATCGTCGTCAACAACGCGGGCATCACCCGCGACCGCATGCTGTTCAACATGTCCGACGAGGACTGGGACGCGGTGATCGCCGCGCACCTGCGCGGGCACTTCCTGTTGACCCGCAACGCGGCCACCTACTGGCGCGCGAAAGCAAAGGAAAACAACGGTCAGGTCTACGGCCGGGTCATCAACACCTCGTCGGAAGCCGGGCTGGTGGGACCGGTCGGGCAGGCCAACTACGGCGCCGCCAAGGCCGGGATCACCGCGTTGACGCTGTCGATGGCCCGTGCGCTGGAACGCTACGGCGTGCGGGCCAACGCGATAGCACCTCGCGCCCGCACCGCGATGACCGCGGACGTGTTCGGCGAAGCGCCGGAGTTGACCGAGGGTCAGATCGACCCGCTGTCGCCCGACCACGTCGTGAAACTGGTGCGCTTCTTGGCCTCCCCGGCGGCCGAAGGGGTCAACGGTCAGCTCTTCATCGTCTACGGTCCTACCGTGACACTGGTGGCAGCGCCGACGGTCGAGGCACAATTCAGCGCCGAAGCCGATGCCTGGGACCCGTCGAAGTTGTCCGCAACCCTCCAGGAGTACTTTGCTGGACGCGATCCGCAGAAGTGCTTCTCGGCCACCGCGCTGATGAATCAGCAAGACTGACGGTCTCGTTCGTTACGGCCGAGCTCGACTAGAACACGTTCTAGAATGAGCTGGGTCACACTTGCCCTGACCAGCACAAAAATCACATTTGTGACTCCATTTTCGGGGCTTTGACACTCCGAACGTGTTCTAGTTAGTATGATCCGGCTCACCGAGAGCAACGCTGAGCCAAGGGGTGGGAAGTCCGCCGTGACAACGTATTTCACCTCTTCGCCACGAAGACGACGCGCCGAACATCCCTTCCCCCGAGAACGGAGCAAAGGTTGATCGAACAGCTCGCGGCACCGGCACGGGCCGTGGGCGGGTTCGTCGAGATGTCGTTTGACACGTTCGCCAAGACGTTCCGGCGGCCGTTTCAGTTCCGTGAGTTCCTCGACCAGACCTGGATGATCGCGCGGGTTTCGCTGGTTCCGACCCTGCTGGTGGCCATTCCTTTCACGGTGTTGGTCGCGTTCACCCTCAACATCCTTCTGCGCGAGATCGGCGCCGCCGACCTGTCCGGCGCGGGTACCGCCTTCGGCACCATCACCCAGCTCGGGCCCGTCGTGACCGTGCTGGTGGTGGCGGGCGCGGGCGCGACCGCCATCTGCGCGGACCTGGGCGCGCGCACCATCCGCGAGGAGATCGACGCCATGCGGGTGCTGGGCATCGACCCCATCCAGCGGCTGGTGGTGCCGCGCGTGCTCGCCTCGACATTCGTGGCGCTGCTGCTCAACGGCCTGGTCTGCCTGATCGGCCTGTCCGGTGGATATGTGTTCTCGGTCTTCCTGCAGGGTGTGAACCCCGGCGCGTTCATCAACGGGTTGACGGTGTTGACCGGCCTCGGTGAGCTCGTCATGGCCGAGATCAAGGCGCTGTTGTTCGGAGTGGTGGCCGGGCTGGTGGGCTGCTATCGCGGGCTGACCGTCAAGGGTGGCCCCAAGGGCGTGGGCACCGCGGTCAACGAAACCGTCGTCTACGCGTTCATCTGCCTGTTCGTGATCAACGTGGTGATGACCGCGATCGGCGTGAGGGTGCTCGAGCGATGAACGCTTGCGTGAAGAGCAAAGGGCTGCGATGAGCTACGACGTCACCCTTCGCTTCCGGCGCTTCTTCAGCGGTGTGCCGAAGATCGTCGACAACATCGGCGAGCAGGCGCTGTTCTACGGCGAGACGATGCGCTACCTGCCCAACGCGGTGCGGCGGTACCGCAAGGAGACGGTCCGCAACATCGCCGAGATGACGATGGGCACCGGCGCGCTGGTGATGATCGGCGGCACGGTCGGCGTCGCGGCCTTCCTGACCCTGGCGTCCGGCGGCGTCATCGCCGTTCAGGGCTACAGCTCACTGGGCAATATCGGCATCGAGGCGCTGACCGGCTTCCTGTCGGCCTTCCTCAACGTCCGCATCGTGGCCCCGGTGATCGCGGGCATCGCGCTGGCGGCGACGATCGGCGCGGGCACGACCGCGCAACTGGGCGCCATGCGGGTGTCCGAGGAGATCGACGCCGTCGAGGCCATGGCCGTGCACTCGGTGTCCTACCTGGTGTCCACCCGCCTGATGGCCGGCATGGTCGCGATCATCCCGCTGTATTCACTGTCGGTGCTCGCCGCCTTCTTCGCCGCGCGATTCACCACGGTGTTCATCAACAAACAGTCCTCAGGCCTCTACGACCACTACTTCAACACCTTCCTGGTGCCGACGGACCTGCTGTGGTCCTTCCTCCAGGCGATCGTCATGGCGGTCGCGGTCATGCTGGTGCACACCTATTACGGCTACACCGCGTCCGGCGGCCCCGTCGGCGTCGGCATCGCGGTGGGCCAGGCCGTGCGGACCTCGCTGATCGTCGTCGTCACCATCACCCTGTTCATCTCACTCGCCGTCTACGGCGCGTCCGGCAACTTCAACCTCTCCGGGTAGGCGGGGACGATGTCAGACACCGAGGCCAAGCGCAGCCACGTGAGGATCGCCGCGGCGATCCTCGCCACGATCCTGCTCGCGGCGACGGTGTTCACCTACCTGGCCTACACGGCGGCCTTCACGCCGGTGGACACCGTGAGCGTCACCGCTCCGCGGGCGGGTCTGGTGATGGAGCGCGACGCCAAGGTCAAGTACCGGGGCGTGCAGGTCGGCAAGGTCGAGGCGATCGAGTACGCCGGCGACGAAGCCAAGCTGACGTTGGCCATCAACCGCGGCGAGATGCGCTACATCCCGTCCAACGCCAACGTGCGCATCGGCAGCACGACGGTTTTCGGCGCCAAGTCCGTCGAGTTCCTGCCGCCGGCGCAGCCCTCGGGTCAGCAGCTGAAGGCCGGCGCGACCGTGGCCGCCAAGGATGTGCAGCTCGAGGTCAACACGCTGTTTCAGACGTTAAGCGATGTGCTCAACAAGATCGACCCGATCAACCTGAACGCCACGCTGAGCGCGGTGGCAGAAGGCCTGCGCGGCAACGGTGACGATGTCGGCGCGCTGCTCGCCGGGCTGAATTACTACCTGCAGCAACTCAATCCAAAGCTGCCCACGTTGCAGGAGGACCTGCGCAAGACCGCGGTAGTAGCCAACATCTACGGCGACGCCGGTCCAGATCTGGCTCGGATCATCGACAACGCGCCCGCGATCAGCGACACGATCGTCGACGAGAAGGACAACCTCAACGCGGCGCTGTTGGCCGCTACTGGGCTGGCCAACAACGGCACGGCCACCTTCGAACCCGCCGAGGACGACTACATCGCGGCGATCCAACGACTCCGTGCGCCTCTGAAGGTGGCCGGTGAGTATTCCCCGGTGATCGGCTGCATGTTGGAGGGCACGGCGCTGGCGGTCGACCGGTTCGCGCCCGTGATCGGCGGCATTCGGCCCGGTCTGTTCGTGGCGTCGAACTTCCTTCCCGGTTCGCCCGGCTACACGTACCCCGAAAGCCTGCCCATCGTGAACGCCACCGGTGGCCCTAACTGCCGTGGTCTGCCCAACGTTCCGAGCAAGCAGTTCGGCGGATCCTGGTACCGCTCACCGTTCCTGGTCACCGACAACGCCTATGTCCCGTATCAGCCGAACACCGAGTTGCAGTTCGACGCACCGTCGACGCTGCAGTGGCTGTTCAACGGGGCCTTCGCAGAACGGGACGACTTCTAATGCGCGGCGACAAGACGTTGCTCAACGTCAGCATCTTCACCGTGGTCATGCTTCTGGTGGCCGCGGGGCTTGTGGTGGTTTTCGGCGAGTTCCGGTTCACCGCCGAGAAGGGCTACCACGCGACCTTCACCGACGCCTCCCGGTTGAAGGCGGGTCAGGACGTGCGGATCGCCGGGGTCCCGGTCGGAACCGTCGGAGACGTGAAGCTCAACCCCGACAACACGGTCGACGTCTCGTTCGATGTCGACAAGCGCTACCAGCTCTACACCTCCACGCGTGCGGTGGTCCGCTACGAGAACCTGGTGGGAGACCGCTATCTGGAGATCACCTCTGGACCTGGTGAGCTGCGAAAGTTGCCGCCCGGCAGCACCATTCCCAAGGAGAACACCCAACCCGCGCTCGATCTGGACGCGCTGCTTGGCGGTCTGCGGCCGGTGCTCAAGGGTCTCGACGGTCAGAAAATCAACGAGGTCAGCAACGCGGTGATCGAGCTGTTGCAGGGCGAGGGCGGTGCGCTGTCGAACCTGCTGTCGACCACCAGCGCGTTCGCCCAGAACCTGGCGGCAAGGGACCAGCTCATCGGTGACGTCATCGGCCATCTGAACACCGTGCTGGCGACAGTCGACGAGAAGGGCACGCAGTTCGACGCCAGCGTCGACCAACTGCAGCAGCTCATCACGGGTCTGGCCGAAGGCCGCGATCCGATCGCCGGCGCCATCGAGCCGCTCGCGTCGGCGGAGAACGACCTGACCGACATGCTGCAGAAGTCCCGCAGGCCCATTCAGGGCGTCCTCGAGAATGTCCGTCCCTTCGCCCAGCGGATGGATGAGCGCAAGGCCGACGTGAACAAGGTGATCGAGCCGCTCGCGGAGAACTACCTGCGGCTCAACGCACTTGGCGCCTACGGGTCGTTCTTCAACATCTTCTATTGTTCGACGCGATTGAAGATCAACGGGCCGGCGGGCAGTGACATCCTGATCCCGCTGGGCGGTCCGCCCGATCCGTCGAAGGGGAGGTGTGCGCCGAATGTCGAGTAGAGCTGGTGATTCGAACCCGTTGCGCACAGGCATCTTCGGGATCTTCCTGGTGGCTTGCCTGGTGCTGGTGTCGTTCGGCTACAGCAGCCTGCCGTTCTTTCCGCAGGGCAAGCCCTACGAGGCGTACTTCAGCGACGCGGGCGGCATCATTCCTGGCAACGACGTCAACGTGTCGGGCATCAAGGTCGGCAAGGTCACCGGTGTCGAGCTGGCCGGAGACGCGGCCAAGGTGCTGTTCACGGTCGACCGCGACATCAGGGTGGGCGACCAGTCGATGGTCTCGATCAAGACCGACACGGTGCTTGGGGAGAAGTCGTTGGCGGTGACCCCGCAGGGGACGGGTGAGGCGACGGTCATTCCGTTGGCGCGCACCACGACCCCGTACACGCTGGCCACGGCGCTGCAGGACCTCGGGCAGACCGCGGGCGAGCTGGACAAGCCGCGGTTCGAGCAGGCGCTGCAGGCGATCACCGACTCGCTGCGCGACGCCACCCCGCATCTGCGCGGTGCGCTGGACGGGGTGGCGAACCTGTCGCGCAGTCTGAACAAACGTGACGAGGCGCTCGCGCAGCTGCTCGGCCACGCCAAGCGGGTGTCGGACACACTGGCGCAGCGCGCCGGGCAGGTGAACCAGCTGATCGTCGACGGAAACCAGCTGTTCGCCGCGCTCGACGAACGGCGCCAGGCGCTGAGCAATCTGATCGCCGGGATCGACGATGTGTCAGAACAGCTTTCCGGTTTCGTCGCCGACAACCGCCGTGAGTTCAGGCCCGCGCTGGAGAAGCTCAACCTGGTGCTCGACAACCTTCTGGAGCGGCGCGAACACATCAGCGAAGCGCTCAAGCGGTTGCCGCCGTACGCCACGGCCCTGGGCGAGGTGGTCGGCTCGGGCCCCGGATTCCAGATCAACCTGTACGGTCTGCCGCCGGCACCGATTGCCGAGGTGCTTCTCGACTTCTACTTCCAGCCGGGCAAGTTGCCCGACAGCCTCGCCGACATGCTGCGCGGATACATCTCCGAGCGCCTGATCATCAGGCCGAAGTCACCATGACCCAAGCGACTTCGACCTTGACCCGCAGCCGCTGGCTGCGGCCGACACTGGCCGCCCTGCTGGTGATCACGCTCGCCGTCGGCCTTTACCTGGTGTGGCCGACGCGGGTCGGCAACAAGGTGACGGCGTACTTCACCTCGGCGATCGGGCTCTATCCCGGCGACGAGGTCCGCATCGTGGGCGTCCCTGTCGGCACGGTCGACTCGATCGAACCGCGGGTCGGCGACGTGAAGGTCACGATGACGCTGGATCACGGGATTCAGGTCCCGGCCGACGCCAAGGCGCTCGTGATCGCACCGAATCTGGTGTCGGCCAGGTTCGTTCAGCTCACACCGGCCTACACCGGCGGCACGGCGATGGCCGACGGCGCGGAGATCGGGCTCGACCGCACCGCGGTGCCGGTCGAGTGGGACGAGGTCAAAGAGCAGCTCACCGCACTGAGCGCGCAACTCGGGCCCAAGCCCGGTTCGATGCAGGGCCCGCTGTCGGTCGTCGTCAACCAGGCCGCCGACACCTTCGACGGCAACGGGGACACGTTCCGCAAGGCGCTGCGGGAGCTCTCGCAGACCGCGGGCCGGCTCGGCGACTCGCGCACCGACCTGTTCGGCACGATCCGCAACCTGCAGGTGCTGGTCAACGCACTGTCGAACAGCAACGAGCAGATCGTGCAGTTCTCCAACCACGTCGCATCGGTATCGCAGGTCCTCGCGGACAGTTCGGCGGGCCTGGACAACACGCTGGCCACGCTGAACCAAGCGCTGGGCGACGTGAGGGGCTTCCTCAACGAGAGCAACAGCGCACTGATCGATCAGGTCACCAAGCTGGCCGACTTCACGAGCATCCTGACCGAGCGCAGCGAGGACATCGAACAGATCCTGCACATCACGCCCAACGGCCTGTCGAACTTCTACAACATCTACAACCCGGCCCAGGGCACGGTGGGCGGCCTGCTGACGCTGCCGAACTTCGCCAACCCGGTGCAGTTCATCTGCGGCGGTGCATTCGAGGCGGCTCCCACACCGGACAACTTCAAACGCACCGAGATCTGTCGCCAGCGCATGGGCCCGGTGTTCAAGCGCATCGCGATGAACTTCCCGCCGTTGCTGTTCCACCCGATCAACAGCATCACCGCCTACAAGGGCCAGATCATCTACGACACCCCCGCAACCGAGGCGAAGTCCGAGACCCCGATGCCGTATCTGCAATGGCAACCCGCACCCGGGGTCACACCGCCACCGGTGTCGGCGGACATGGACCTCAGTTCGCTGATGGTGCCCCCCGCACCGGACACGGCTCCCGGTACCGCGCATGCCGGTGGACCCCTCGCGGAGGCTCCGGCCGCGCACGCTCCGGTCGAGGGGCCAGCCGAGGCGGCCGAACCCGGCGATCCCGTCGCCCCCGTGCCGATGCCTGCCCCGCTGCCGGGTGGAGGTGCACCGTGATCCGCAAGATCGGGGCGATCCTGTCGCTGGCCGTGCTTCTGGCCGGCTGCTCCTTCGGCGGGCTCAACTCCCTGAACATGCCGGGCACCGCCGGGCACGGCCCCGGTTCCTACAAGATCACCGTGGAACTGCCCGATGTCTCGACGCTGCCGCAGAACTCGCCGGTGATGGTCGACGACGTCACCGTCGGAAGCGTCTCGGGTATCGAGGCGGTGCAACGTTCCGACGGTACGTACTACGCCGCGGTCCAGTTGTCGCTGGACGAGAACGTCAACCTGCCCGAGAACGCGACCGCGAAGGTGGCGCAGACCTCGCTGCTCGGTTCGCAACACATCGAACTGGCCCCACCCGCCGACGGTCCCGGCGTCGGGAAGCTCAAGAACGGCTCGCACATCCCGCTGGACCGGACCGGCCGCTATCCGACCACCGAGGAAGTTCTGTCCACTCTCGGCGTCGTGGTCAACAAGGGCAATCTCGGTGCGCTACAAGACATCACGGACGAGACGTACAACGCGATCGCCGGACGGCAGGGCTCGTTCGCCGACCTGATCCCGCGGCTTGCCGAGCTGACCAGCTCGCTGGACCGCCAGACCAACGACATCATCGCCGCGATGGAAGGCATAGACAGGTTCGCCGGGATCCTCGCGCGTAGCAAGGACAGCCTGGGGCTGACGCTTGACCGCCTTCCGGCGGCGTTGCAGGTGCTCAACGACAACCGCGCCAACATCGTCGAGGCGTTCACGGCGCTGCGGAGCTTCGCCACCATCGCGTCCCGTGTCCTCGAGCAGACCAAGGACGACTTCGCCGCGGACTTCAAGGATCTCTACCCGGTGGTCAAGGCGTTCAACGACAACGCCGACTTCTTCATCAAGGATCTCGAGCTGTTGCCGACATTCCCGTTCCACTACAAGTACCTGCGGAACGCGGTCCGCGGTGACTACCTGAACGTGTACACCACCTTCGACCTGACCCTGCGGCGCACGGGTGAGTCGATCTTCACCACATCGTGGGGATTCGACCCGAACATGAAACGGATGCACGAGCTGATCACGCCACCGGACTTCATGACGGGATCGCTGGCGAACCTGTCCGGCCAGGCCGCCGACCCGTTCGAGATTCCGCCGGGCACGGCGACCCAGCATGGGGAGGGGCCCTAGATGCTGTCGCGCCTGACTCGTATCCAGCTGTCGATCTTCGCCATCGTCACCGTGTTGACGGTGGGCGCGATCTCGATCTTCTATCTGCAGCTACCGGCCGCGGTCGGCATCGGCACGTACCGGGCGACCGCGAATTTCGTTGCCGCAGGCGGGCTGTACGAGAACGCCAACGTCACCTACCGCGGGGTGACGATCGGCCGGGTCGAGTCGGTCGGTCTCTCCGATGACGGTGTCGTCGCCAAGATGCGCCTCAACAGCGGTACACCCGTGCCCGAGAACGTCACCGCCACGGTCAAGAGCGTGTCCGCGGTTGGCGAACAGTACGTCGACCTGGTGCCGCCCGCGGACGCGTCGAGCGCCACGCTGCGCGACGGATCCAACATCGGCGTTGATCGCACGGCGATCGGACAAGACATTGCGGGCCTGCTGGAGGAGGCGCAGGCGCTCGTCACGAGTGTCGGGGACAGCCGCATCCAGGAGCTGCTGCGCGAAACCTTCAAGGCCTTCAACGGGTCCGGACCCGAACTGGCGCGGATGATCCAGTCGGCGCGCATGCTCGTCGACGAGGCCAACGCCAACTACGGCCAGGTGAACCAGCTCATCGACCAGGTCGGTCCGTTCCTCGACGCGCAGATCCGCAGCGGCGACGACATCCGCTCGCTGGCCGACGGGCTGGCCCGCTTCACCACCGAGGTGGCCAACGCTGACCCGCAGTTGCGCTCGACGCTGCAAACCGTGCCCGGGGCGGCGGCCGAGGCCAACGAACTGTTCAGCGGCATCCGGCCGTCCTTCCCGGTGCTGGCCGCCAACCTCGCGAACTTCGGCCGCATCGGCGTCATCTACCGCAAGTCGCTCGAGCACGCGCTCGTGGTGTTCCCGGCGTTGATGGCGGCGCTGCTGACGGTCGGCGGCGGTCTGCCCGCCGACGAGGGCGGCAAGCTCGACTTCAAGATCGACCTGCAAGACCCGCCGCCGTGCCTGACCGGGTTCGTACCGGCGAGCGAGATGCGCAGCCCGGCCGACGAGACGCTGCGCGAACTGCCCAAGGACCTGTACTGCAAGGTGCCGCACAACGATCCATCCGTCGTTCGTGGCGCGCGCAACTACCCCTGCCAGGAGTTCCCTGGCAAGCGTGCGCCGACCGTGCAGCTGTGCCGCGACCCGCGCGGTTACGTCCCGATCGGCAACAACCCGTGGCGCGGTCCGCCGGTCCCGCTCGGAACACCGATGGACGTGATGGAGGACGACACCCCCGAGGACGGCCGCAACATCCTGCCGCCCAACAAGTTCCCCTACATTCCGCCGCAGGTGGATCCGGACCCCGGCCCACCGGCGGTGCAGCTGCCGCCCGGCGTTCCGCCGGGGCCGGGCCCCGCGCCGCATGCGCCGTTCCCGCTTCCGGTGCCGCCGAACGAGGTCCAGCCGAGCCTGCCGCCCGCGTGGCCGTTCTTCAGTCCGCCGGACCATGTGGTGCCGCCGTACGGCCGCACACCACCGCCCCCGCCGGCAGGCACCGTTCCGCCGCCTCCGGCGCCGCCGGGGTCTCCGCCACCGGCCGGTGGTCCGCCGCTGCCTGCGGAGGCGCCGCCGATGGCGTCGGGTTCGACCGGACCGCGTTTCACGACATACGACCGGAACGGGCAGTTCGTCGACCCCCAGGGCGGAACTGGCGTCATCGCGGCCGCGACTGACAAACTGGCGCCTGCAGAAAACTGGGTCGATCTGATGTTGGCCCCAAGGCAGGCGTAATGACGGAGGTTCGGCTTCGGTGAGCACGAGCGAAGCGACGAGCGAAACGGCACCGACGGAGACCAGGTCGAGGTCGGCGCGGCGTCGGCGGGCATCGCGGGCCGCCGGCCCGGCGAGCGGTGACTCCACGGCGACGGCCGTTCGGGTCGAGGCGCCCAAACCGGTGACGGTCCGGCTGGCGAAGCCGGCGGCCCCGCCGCCCCGCAGACAACCCAACCGAAGGCTCGTCGCGACGGTCTTCCTGGCCGCCGCCGCCGTCGCCACGGCCGTGCTGGTGGGGTTGGGCGCTTTGATGGTCGTTCAGCAGCGCGACACCGACGCGACGCTGGCGCGCGAGCAGCGCTTCGTCGACACGGCATCGCAGCTGGTGGTGAACATGTTCAGCTACGAGCAGGACACCATCGACTCCAGCGTCGACCGGTTCGTCAACAGCACCAGCGGACCGCTTCGCGCGATGATGACCGAAGGCAACAACACCGAGAACCTCAAGATGCTGTTCCGCGACACCAACGCCAGCGCCGAAGCCGTGATCAACGGCGCAGCCCTGGAGAAGGTCGACGAGGTCGCGAACAACGCCGCGGTGTTGGTGTCGGCGCGGGTCACTGTGACCGACCTGGACGGCAACAACCAGCCGTCGCAACCGTATCGGTTGCGGGTCATCGTGCACGAGGACGACAACGGGCACATGACGGCCTACGACCTCAAGTACCCCGACGGTGGGAACTGATGCCCGCATCGTCAAGTAGCACCAAGTCGCCGTGGACCGCGCGGATCATCGGCGCGCTGTCGGTTCTGTTGGCGGTCGCGTTCGTGGCGTCGGCCGGTGTCGGTGGCTGGCTCTACTGGAACCGCGTTGAGCAGCGCGGCGAGCTGGCCGCGCGCAGCGAGTTGGCGCCGTTGGCCGAGCGACAGATCCCGAAGGTGTTCGGCTACGACTACCAGACCGTGGAGCGCACGCTCAACGAGGTCTACCCGATGCTCACCCCGGATTACCGCCAGGAGTTCCGCGACCGCGCGGACAAGGACATCATTCCGCAGGCGCGCGAACGCCAGTTGGTCAGCCAAGCCCACGTCGTCGGGGTCGGCGTGCTCGACGCGCATCGTGAATCGGCTTCGGTGATGGTGTATTTGAACCGCACCGTCACCGACAAGTCGAAGGAACCCGTCTACGACGGCAGCCGCCTGCGGGTCGACTATCAGAAGGTCGACGGCAAGTGGCTGATCCAGTACATCACCCCGATTTAATCGGGAGCAGGTTACTGGCTTCAGGACCGCCCGTCGGCGGACTCCGTGGAAGCCAGCGCATCGAGGAACGCCCGCGCCCACCGGTCGACATCGTGTGCGAGCACCTGTCTGCGTAGCGCCCGCATGCGGCGCCTGCCCTCTTCCGGCGCTTGGGTCAGCGCGGCCTCGATGGCGTCCTTGACACCCTCGAGATGATGCGGATTGGCCAGGTAGGCCTGACGCAATTCCGCTGCCGCACCGGTGAACTCGCTGAGGACCAACGCGCCGCCCAGATCGCTGCGACACGCCACGTACTCCTTGGCGACGAGGTTCATGCCGTCGCGCAGCGGGGTCACGAGCATGACGTCTGCCGCGACGAAGAACGCGATCAACTCCTCGCGCGGCACCGGGCGATGTAGATAGTGCACGATGGGATGGCCGACCTCACCGTATTCGCCGTTGATGTGGCCGACCTGGCGTTCGATGTCCTGGCGCATCTCGATATAGCTCTCGACCCGCTCCCGACTGGGTGTCGCAAGCTGGACGAGTACGGTGTCCTCGCGGCTGGCCCGGGCCTCGGCGAGCAGTTCCGACAGCGCCCTGAGCCGGACGTCGATGCCCTTCGTGTAGTCGAGACGGTCCACACCCAGAAGGATCTTGCGGGGATTGCCCAACTCGGTGCGGATCTCCTTGGCGCGCTGGCGGATCGACCGGGACCGTGCCTGCTGGTCGAGCGAGGTCGAGTCGATCGAGATGGGGAAGGCGCCGACCTTCACCGTGCGGAAGCCGAAATTCACCTCACCGAACCGCGACCGGACCCCGATCGTCGCCCGAGAAGTGTTGGCGCCGACCAACCTTCGGGCCAGGATGAGGAAGTTCTGCGCACCACCGGGCAGATGGAACCCGACCAGATCCGCACCGAGCAGGCCCTCGATGATCTCGGTGCGCCACGGCATCTGCATGAACAACTCGACCGGCGGGAACGGAATGTGCAGAAAGAACCCGATGGTGAGGTCCGGACGCAGCATCCGCAGCATCTTGGGCACCAACTGCAGTTGGTAGTCCTGGATCCACACGGTGGCGCCCTGCGCGGCGTGTTTTGCGGTGGCTTCCGCGAAGCGCCGGTTCACCACCACGTAGGTGTCCCACCACTCGCGGTGGTAGATCGGCTTGACGATCACGTCGTGGTAGAGCGGCCACAGGGTCGCGTTCGAGAAGCCTTCGTAATAATTCGCGACGTCGTCGGCGGACAGCTTGACCGGGCACAGGGTCATGTCGTCCTGTTGGATCGGCTCGTCGTCGGCGTCGGGTACGCCGGGCCAACCGATCCACGCCCCGCGCCGGCGGCGGAGCAACGGTTCCAGGGCCGTGACCAATCCGCCCGGACTTCTCTTCCAGGTGGTGCTGCCGTCAGGCAGCCGCTCCATGTCGATCGGCAGGCGGTTGGCCACCACCACGAAATCGGCGTTGCCGGAGTCGGCCCGTGGACCGCCCCCTGAAGTCACTTAGGCCTCGAGTTTCGAGGGCCCAATGCCGAGCATCGAGAGAAACACCCGGCATTCGTCGGCGTCTTTCGCGTACGCGGCGACGACGCGTCGCGCCTGGCGGGCGGTGCTGTCGGCGAGTGGTTCGACGTCGCCGAGCTCAGCGGGGTCTGATTTCGCAGGCATACGACAACTGTATGCGAAAGGGTGACCGCGCCGGTCGGTTAACCCCTTTGACTAGGGGCTGTGGCTGAAGACGGGGGCCGGGGGCGGTGTCACCGTCTGCGCCTGGGCTTCCTCTTCCAGGCCGATGCAGCCGCCCTGGTTGTGGCCGATGCACGGGATACCCATGACCTCTGGGACGTCGGGGTTACCGGGTTGTGTGGTGAACACCGAGCCGGCGTTGGGCACCGTGTGGGGTACGCAGTTGCCGGTGAACTGGTCCGGTTCCTCCCCGCCCGAACAGCCCTGAGCCTGCGGCGCAACCGGGGCCGTGGGTGTGAGGAAGACCGAGGCCACCGGCGCCGCAGCGATCGCAACCGCGAAGCCGCCGGCAAGGATCAGCCGTTGTACAGGAGACTTCAAGCTCGCCATTGTCACGCTTTCTGTAGTGATCAACCGTGCTCTTGGCAGGGATTCTATGGAAGCCGAAAGCTTTCTGCACAGCTTCGCAAAATGGCCAGCCTGCCCCGACTACGGGCTGGCGCTGATGGTGGAGCGAGGCTGCGCGGGTGGGCCCGCCGCGGCTTCGTCCTCGGCCAACCCCAGACAGGCGCCGGCGTTGTGCCCGATGCAGGGGATGCCTTGAATCTCCGGGACATCCGGGTTCGCCGCGGTGGTCTGGAAGAGAGGGGGCGAGTTCGGGACCATGAACGGCACACACGTCATGGTGAATTGGTCTTGCTCCTCACCCCCCTGACAGCCCTGAGCCAGCGCAACGCTCGGTTCCGACATCACGTGCAGGGCGGCCATGGGACCTGCTGCGGCCGCGACCACGAAAGCGCCGGTGAGAACGAGTCTCCGGAGCCGCACCGAATAATTCGCCATTCCGCGATTCTAGGAGCCGATCGGTTGATTCGTGCATCTTTGCACCGCTGGCGGGCCTCGAACCGCCGAAGGTGGATAGCTGCACGAGTGCCGGTTGGGCCGTGACAGCCTTACCCAGCAACGGAATACGCCGCACCGACTGCCATCTGTAGATCCACTCACCGGTGCTGTGGCACCGCTGGTCAAGCGATGCGGGCCGCACCGTAATGTGCAGGTGGTCGAACTACAAGCGAGGTGATCCGCGATGGCGAGCCCTGATCTGACGAGCGCCGATTCCGGAGGCGGTGCAGCGCAACAGGTGACGTACGAAACCCTCGACGACGGCCAGATCGCCCGCATCTGGCTGAACCGTCCGGACGCGCAGAACGCCCAGTCCCGCACGCTGTTGGTGCAGCTGGACGAGGCGTTCGGCCGCGCAGAAGCCGATGACAATGTGCGGGTGGTGATCCTGGCCGCGCGCGGCAAGAACTTCTCGGCGGGACACGACCTCGGGTCGGAAGAGGCGATGCTGGAGCGCAAGCCGGGCCCGGGCCAGCATCCGACGTTCCAATCGCAGGGCGCCACCGTGCCGGCGATCGCCGAGCGCACGTATCTGCAGGAGTGGCACTTCTTCTTCGAGAACACCCGCCGGTGGCGGGATCTGCGGAAGATCACGATCGCGCAGGTGCAGGGAAATGCGATATCGGCCGGGCTCATGCTCATCTGGGCGTGCGATCTGATCGTCGCCGCCGACGATGCCAAGTTCAGCGATGTGGTCGGCGTGCGGATGGGAATGCCCGGCGTCGAGTACTACGCGCACCCATGGGAATTCGGCGCCCGAAAGGCCAAAGAACTTCTGCTGACCGGTGATTCGATCGACGCCGAGGAGTCATACCGCCTCGGCATGGTGTCGAAGATCTTCGCGCGCGACGAACTCGAAGACAAGACACTCGAATTCGCCCGCCGGATCGCCGAGCGGCCGACGATGGCGGCGTTGCTCATCAAGGATTCGGTCAACGCCGCCGCGGATGCGATGGGCTTCACCGAGGCATTGCGCCATGCGTTCCACATTCACGAACTCGGGCATGCGCACTGGGCGGCGCACAACGAGAACCGCTACCCGGTCGGGCTGCCGCCGAATGTGCCGGACTGGCGCACACTCGGCCCACCGAAGCCCGCCCGCCCTGACGAGCCGTGACGTATAACTAGAACCTGTTCTAGCTATAGCGAAGGGGTTTTGCGGTGGAGTTGTCCCTGACGGGTCGGACGGTGTTGGTGACGGGCGGCGGCAGCGGCATCGGCAAGGGTGTGGCTGCCGCTGTGGTGGCAGCCGGCGGTAACGCGATGCTCGTCGGCCGCAACGCCGACAGGCTGTCCACCGCGGCCGACGAGATCAAGGCCCAGGGCGGTCCTGGTTCCGTGCTCTACGAGCCGGCCGACGTGACGAACGAGGACGAGGTGGTACGGGTCGTCGAGGCCACCACGGCATGGACCGGCCGCCTCTACGGTGTCGTGCACTGTGCAGGCGGCAGCGAGACGATCGGGCCGATCACCCAGATCGATTCCGAACTGTGGCGACGCACCGTCGATCTGAACATCAACGGCACCATGTACGTGCTCAAGCACTCGGCGCGCGAAATGGTACGTGGTGGCGGCGGATCGTTCATCGGCATCTCGTCGATCGCGGCGAGCAACACGCACCGCTGGTTCGGCGCATACGGCGTTTCCAAGGCGGGCATCGACCACATGATGCAGCTCGCCGCCGACGAACTCGGCGCCTCCTGGGTGCGCGTGAACTGCATCCGGCCCGGCTTGATCCGCACCGAGCTTGTCGCACCGGTACTCGAATCCCCGGAGCTCAGCGGCGACTACGCCGCCTGCACGCCGTTGCCGCGGCCCGGTGAGGTGGAGGACATCGCCAATGCCTCGCTCTTCCTGCTCAGCGACGCCGCCAGCTTCATCACCGGTCAGGTCATCAACGTCGACGGCGGTCAGTTGGTGCGGCGTGGACCCGACTACTCATCGATGCTCGAGCCGCTCTTCGGGGCAGAGGGTCTGCGGGGAGTCGTCTCCACCTGACCAGTGAAGCCCCCACCCTCCTGACAGCGCGGTAACGTCGGCCCGTGGTCACCTTGGACCGACTGGTCAACGTGCTTGGGAGCTACGGCGTGCGCCTGCGCTTCTGCCCGATCCCGCGCTCGACGGAGTTGGGCAGCGTGGTGATGCACGAGGTGACCGAGGGCCGCACGATCACCGGCGACGTGCTGCTGGCGATCGGCGCGCGAACGGTCAACGAGGCGCTGCGATGGGCGGTTTCGGCGCGCGCGATGGTGGTGCTGCTTCGAGACGGCGACAACGACACGACATTCGCGGGCATGGTCGAGGGCGTCGCGGTGCTGGTCGTCGATCCGGCGGTGCCGTGGAGCGAACTCTCCGCGATCGTCTACGGGCTGGTGCTGGAGGGCAGGGAGACGGAATCCGGCCGCGGCCCAACGGATTTGTTCGCGCTCGCCGACAGCTTGGCCGAGTCGGCGGGCGGTGCGGTGACCATCGAGGACCCGCTGTCACGCGTACTCGCGTACTCGACGATGCAGGAGAACGCCGACCGCGCCCGTGTCGCGACGATCATGAACCGGCAAGCGCCGGAGTGGTTGCGTGAATACTTCGCGTCGCAAGGCGTGTTCACCCATCTCACCTCCTCGGACGATCCGATGTTCGTCGCGCCCAACGCCGATCAGGGCCTGTCCGGGCGCACGGTTGTCGCGGTGCGGTCGGGGCGAGAGCTGATGGGCGCGGTGTGGGTCTCCTCTCCGAAGCCGTTGGTGGACCCCGAACTAACGGCGCTGACCGACAATGCCAGAACCGTCGCCCTTCACCTGTTGCGCTCGCGCGCCAGTGCCGATCTCGAACGGCAGGTCGAATCCGATCTGGTGCTGCGGCTACTCGACGGAAGTGCCGACGCCGCAGCGTCGGCCAGCAGGCTGGGGCTGTCGCAGGGGCCGGTGCGGGTCATCGCCGTGCAGGCGTCGATCGGCGGTGAACGGGATGCGGCGCTGCTGTTGGCGTTCGAACGCGCGACCGCCGGCTTCGGTTGGTCGCGTCCGGGTCGCAGCGCGCTGGCCGGCAACACGATCTACACGTTGATGCCGGGCGAACGGGTCGTAGGTGCCCGCAAGTGGGTCGACGCGTTGAAGGCCGCGCTGCCGGACCGGGTGACGGTGGTGGCCGGCATTAGCAAGGCGGCCGTGGCCGTCGACCTGCCGGCGGCGCGGCAGGAGGCCGATGAGTGCCTGGCGCTGCACGAGGTCGAGCCGCACGACGCCGTGCCGCCCGCCTACGACGAGTCGTGGGACGAGATCCTGCTGCAACGTCTGCGGACCGCCGCACGCGCGGGACGTACGCCGGACAGGGGACCGGTCGCCGAGCTGCGCCGCCACGACCAGGACCACGCCTCCGAGTACATCCCGACGTTGCGGGCGTATCTGGAGGCGCTGGGCGATCCCGCCCAGGCAGGGCTTCGCCTCGGCGTCCACGAGAACACCGTCCGCTACCGCCTGCGCAAGATGGGCGAGGTCACCGATCTGCCGCTCGAGGACGCCCGCAAGCGGCTCGCCATGATGATCGAACTCGCCGCGATGGACACCGACTGAGCCGCCTCCATCGGATCCGGTCCGACCAGGTCATTGTCGGATCACCACAACGGCCCCCCGGCGGATTGTCCTGCACGGGCAAGTCGGAACGCGCCCGTCCGGCCGACCATGGAGTCAACGAACAGACTTTTTCGGTGATGGAGGGATGGCAATGGTCGGCGGCGAGCGGATTGACGGTGGACCGCGGTCTGCGATCGTGGTCGGCGCCGGCATCGTCGGCTTGTCCACGGCGTGGTTCCTGCAGGAGCGCGGTGTCAACGTCACCGTCGTGGACCGCAGCGGGGTCGCCGCAGGCGCCTCGTGGGGCAACGCCGGATGGGTCGCGCCCGCGCTGACGCTGCCGTTGAACTCGCCGAAGACGCTGCGGTACGGCCTGCGCTCGTTGCGTGACCGCAACGCCCCGCTGCACATCCCGTTGACCATCGACGGCGCATTGTGGCTGTTTCTGATCCAGTTCGCCGCGAACTCCCGTTCGTCGGTGTGGAACCAGGCGGTGGCGGCCAACGTGCCGCTGAACCAGGAATGCATCGAAGCGTTCGACGTCTTGATCTCGAACGGGGTGGACGCCCCGGTGACCGACGCCCCGATCACCGCGATCTTCCGCACCACCGAGGACGCCGAGAAGATGATGCGGGAACTGCGTGCCCTCGAACGCGCCGGACAGGAGCTGTTCGTCACCGGCTTGTCCGGTGAGGCGTTGCGCGAGCAGGTGCCGTTGGCTTCGCCTGCGATCACCGCCGGCATCAACATCAACGGTCAGCGCTTCGTCGACCCGGGCCGTTTCGTGCAAGCCCTGGGCCGTGCGGTCGAGGAGCGTGGCGGAAGCATCCTGACCCATGACGTGCGCGGCGTGTTCAGTTCCGGTAACGGCGTGGTGGTGCAGCCCTACAGCGGAAAGCATCTGACCGCCGACAGCGCGGTGATCGCGACCGGCGCGTGGATGTCGCGGCTGGCAGGGCACCGGCTGCGCGTGCCCGTAGAGTCTGGTCGCGGTTACTCGTTCACCGTGCCGGTGGATCGCCCGATCCCCGGACCGATCTATCTGCCGGACGCACGCATCGCGTGTACGCCATACAAGGGCGCGCTGCGAGTGGCCGGCACGATGGAGTTGCGCGATCCGCACGAACCGGCGATCCCCGAGCGCGTCGGTGCGATGGTCGAATCGGCGAGCCCGCTCCTGGAGGGAGTCAGGTGGGCCGAACGCAGCGACATCTGGGTGGGTCCGCGGCCGATCACCCCGGACGGCCGACCGCTGATCGGTGAGATGTCGCGCAACGTCTACGTGGCAGGCGGGCACGGCATGTGGGGGTTGGCTCACGGTCCGGTCACCGGCCGGCTCCTGGCCGAACAGATCACGACCGGCAAGCAACCCGAGGCGCTGCGGCCCTTCGATCCTCTCCGCCGCGCAGTCGCATAGGCCGAGCACACGATTCTTCTGCCCTTCGCGGGCACTGCGAGTCGTCAGGGGCGGCGCTGTCACAGCCCGTGGCCCGCCCCTGACGGCAACACCCTTCGAGAAAGGACCGAAACATGACGAGCATGACGAGCACCAACCGCGTCTGGATGACGCGACGTGCCTACATCAAACTTCAGGCCGAACTGGCCGAGCTGAGGGCCAAACATCGATCCGAGGTGTCCGACGACGCCACCGACGATGACGCCACCCGCACTGCGGAGGACCGAATGCGGTCCAACCGGATCCACCGGATTGAAGACCTGCTCGCAAACGCCGTCGTCGGCGAGAACCCGCCCGACGATGGCGTGGCCGAGCCGGGCATGGTCTTGACCATCCGCTATGACGACACCGGGGTGACACCGAGACGTTCCTGCTCGGGATCCGCGGTATCGAACCCGCCGAGATCGAGGTCTACTCGCCGCGGTCGCCGCTGGGCGTCGCGATCCTCGGCGCACGACCGGGGGATCGGCGTACGTATGAGGCCCCCACCGGTAAGGAGTTACGAGTGACGCTCCTGGAAGCCACGCCCTACGAGGGCGCCATCGACTCGGCAGCCGGCCGACTCCCAGCTTGATTGCACGGAAGGACCGAAAAATGACAAGTGCGCAGCGGATCTGGATCTCGCGGGCGGCCTACGAGCGGTTGCAAGAAGAGCTCGCCACACTGCGCGAGCTGTGCGCGAACGCGGTAGGCGACGAAGAAGCCGACGAGAACGCGAGCGCGATCAAGCGGGCACGTCAAGCACGTATCCAGCAGATCCACGAGATGCTCATCAACGCTGTCGTCGGTGAAGATCCGCCGGACGACGGTATCGCCGAACCGGGCATGGTCGTCACGGTGCGGTTCGACGACACCGCTGAGATCGAAACGTTCCTGCTCGGCGTGCGCAGCGCCGAGCACGGCGACATCGAGGTGTACTCCACCCAGTCGCCGCTGGGCGCGGCCATCCTTGGTGCCCGCCCCGGTGAGCAGCGCGGCTTCCGGACACCGAGCGGAACCGAGCTGTCGGTCACGATGCTGACGGCGGTGCCGTACGGCATGCACAGCGACGACGGGACACCTGTGAACGCGGCCGGCTGACCGCCCCGGCCGCGCCGCTTCGCTGAATGGCTTTCGATCCGTTTCGGCGCTACCTAAGATCGAGGTCACGACATTTGGGTACATGACCCCTGGCCCCGCGCCGAAGGGAGCGTTACGTGACCGCCGAAGTGACCTCAGTTCCTCAGCTGGAGGTGCGTCGCCCGTTCCCGGCCCGAATGGGCCCGAAGGGCGCGCTGATCTACAAGCTCATCACCACGACCGATCACAAGCTGATCGGCATCATGTACGTGGTCACCTGCTTCGTGTTCTTCTTCATCGGCGGGTTGATGGCCCTGTTCATCAGGGGCGAGCTGGCGATGCCGGGGCTGCAGTTCCTGTCCAATGAGCAGTACAACCAGTTGTTCACCATGCACGGCACGATCATGTTGCTGTTCTATGCGACGCCGATCGTGTTCGGGTTCGCCAACCTGGTGCTGCCGCTGCAGATCGGCGCGCCCGACGTGGCGTTTCCGCGGCTCAACGCGTTCTCGTACTGGCTGTTCCTGTTCGGCGGGCTCATCGCGGTCGCGGGCTTCATCACCCCCGGCGGTGCGGCCGACTTCGGTTGGACGGCGTACGCACCGCTGAGCAACGCCATGCATTCACCGGGCGCCGGCGGTGACCTGTGGATCATGGGCCTGGCCGTGGCCGGTCTGGGCACCATCCTCGGCGGGGTCAACATGATCACCACCGTGGTGTGCATGCGCGCACCCGGTATGACGATGTTCCGGATGCCGATCTTCACCTGGAACATCCTGGTGACATCGGTCCTGGTGCTGATGGCCTTCCCGATCCTGACCGCCGCACTGCTCGCCCTGGCCGCCGACCGCCATCTCGGCGCGCACGTCTACGACCCGGCCAACGGCGGACCGATCCTCTACCAGCACCTGTTCTGGTTCTTCGGCCACCCCGAGGTGTACATCGTGGCGCTGCCGTTCTTCGGCATCGTCACCGAGATATTCCCCGTCTTCAGCCGCAAGCCGATCTTCGGCTACACCACCTTGATCTACGCCACCCTGGGCATCGCTGCGTTGTCCATCGTGGTGTGGGCGCACCACATGTACGCGACGGGCGCCGTACTTCTCCCCTTCTTCTCGTTCACCACCTATCTGATAGCCGTGCCCACCGGGATCAAGTTCTTCAACTGGATAGGCACGATGTGGAAGGGCCAGTTGACCTTCGAGACACCGATGCTGTTCTCGATCGGGTTCATGCTCACCTTCCTCCTCGGTGGACTCACCGGCGTGATGCTGGCCAGCCCGCCGCTGGACTTCCACGTCTCCGACACCTACTTCTTGATCGCGCATTTCCACTACGTGTTGTTCGGGACCATCGTGTTCGCGACCTATGCGGGGATCTACTTCTGGTTCCCGAAGATGACCGGCCGTCTGCTCGACGAACGGTTGGGCAAGCTGCACTTCTGGCTCACGTTCATCGGTTTCCACACCACGTTCTTGGTGCAGCACTGGCTGGGTAACGAAGGCATGCCTCGTCGCTACGCCGACTACCTACCGGCCGATGGGTTCGTACCGCTCAATGTGGTGTCGACGATCGGGGCGTTCATCCTGGGTATCTCGATGCTGCCGTTCGTTTGGAACGTATTCAAGAGCTGGCGCTACGGCGAGCCGGTCACGGTCGATGATCCGTGGGGATATGGCAACTCGCTGGAGTGGGCGACGTCGTGTCCGCCGCCCCGACACAACTTCACCGAGCTGCCCCGGATCCGTTCGGAGCGGCCGGCTTTCGAGCTGCACTATCCCCACATGGTGGACCGGATGCGCGCCGAGTCGCATATCGGTAGGCACGCCACGGCGGGTGAATCGCCGTCCGGTTTCGGCCCCCGCACAGAGCCCGACCGCAGCTGACCGGTCGGCTGCTCAGCCGGTCCGAACCGGTTACGGAACCGATTGCTGCCGTTCGAAAGTCGCGATGATGGCCTCGACCGGCGACCGCCACGTCACGCCGAGGTCGCCGGTGGTGGCAGAGTCGTCGGTCGGCGTCGCGGCGGTGAGCAAAAGTGCCGCCTCATAGGTGAGACCGTCGCCAAGGTCGACGACGCCGGACAGCGCCTCTCCGACGATGCTGAGGCCCCGAAACATGCCTTGGCTGATCGGAATTCGCCGGAATCGACGCTTCGTGCCCTTCTCCAGGGCCGAGATCATGTCGTCGAACGCGATCAACTCGCCACCGCACACGTAGCGGCGTGGTCCGCGGCCGGGAACGAACAACGCGGCGTGCACGTCGGCGACATCGCGAACGTCGATCATCTGCATCCCTCCGCGCAGTCGCGGCGCGACGCCCCATCGGACCAGGGGCGCCCAGCCACGCTCGGTGACGCCCGCGGCGGTGTGGAACGCCGGACCCACCACACTCGACGGGTAGGTGATGACGACCGGCGCGCCCTGCTCCTGGAGCCGCCGTGCCACGCGATCGGCGTAGGCCTTGGTCTGCGCGTAGGGACTGCGACCGGGCGCGGTCGGCGTATCGGGACCGATCACCCCGTCGGGTGGCGGGAACAGCGCGCTGTAGCTGCTGACCAACACGACGGGGTCCAACCCGCCGGCCACCGCGCGCGTCAGCACCGCTTCGGTGGCATGGGCGTTCACTTCCCACATCAGCGTGCTGCGGCGCTTGTCGGTGCCGACGACGCCGGCGCCGTGCAGCACCGCGTCGCAGCCGTCGAGGAGCCCCTCGACTGTGGCGGTCTGCCGGATGTCGCCGCTGACGGTCTCGACGTCACCGATTTCGGCGAGTTTGGCCAGGACCGGCGCGCCTTCCGCGTCGGGCGCGATGAGCAGGCGCACGCGGTGGCCGGCAGAAAGCAGGGCACGCACGCAGTGGGCGCCGACGTAGCCGGTGCCCCCGGTGACGGCGATCAGCATGGTTCTCCTCGGGTCTCGAAGAAGGTGCCGATCGTATCGGAGTCGTCGCGGCGGCCCGCCGACGACATGGGCGGCCTCAGGTCATCTCGGCGGCACGGTGTACCGCGTTGACGATCCCCTGATAACCCGTGCACCGGCAAAAGTTGCCCGACAAACCCTCGCGGATCTCTTCGTCGCTGGGCTTGGGATTGTCACGCAGCAACGCGGTGATAGAGGTGACGAAGCCCGGGGTGCAGAAACCGCACTGCAGCCCGTGGCATTCGCGCAGGGCGGCTTGCACCGGCGACAGTTCGCCGTCGGCGCCGCCGATGCCCTCGACGGTGGTGACCTCCATACCCTCGGCCTGCACGGCGAAGATCAGACAGGCGCGCACCGCGTCGCCGTCGAGCAACACCGTGCAGGCACCACAGGCGCCGTGCTCACACCCGAGGTGTGTCCCGGTCAAGCCACACTTCTCACGCAGGAAGTCCGCGAGTGTCAGGCGCGGTTCCACGGTCGCTGCGAACGTGCGCCCGTTGACCGTCACTTCGACCGGCATCTCATGCATCGCGTGCCTCCGTGATGGCGCCGGACCAGGCGCGGGCGACCATCGTCGCCCCGACCTTGGCCCGGTAGGTGGCCGACCCCTGCAGGTCGGATGGGATGTCCTCGAGCCCGGACAGTGCGAGCCGCCCGACTTCTTCGGCGCTGATCTCGTCGACCGGTCGACCGGTGACCGCCTCTTCGGCGGGGCTGCCCCGCAGCGGTGTCGAGCCCAGACCCAACAAGCCGACGCCGCAACGACTTACCCGGTCATCGTCGTCGAGTTCGACCGCCACCGCGGCGCCGGCGATCGCGAAATCACCGTGGCGGCGGGCGAATTCCTCCAGCGCGAAACCCGACCGCCCACCCCAGACGGGGAAGTGCACCGCGGTCAACATCTCCCCGGGCGCCAGCGAGGTCTCCCAAAGACCGGTGAAGAAGTCTTTCGCCGCGATCTGCCGGAATCCCGTCGACGAGACGACATCCATCTGCGCGTCGAGCGCGAGCGCGACCGCCGCGTACTCCGCCGCGGGATCGGCGTGCGCGATGGCGCCGCCGAGTGTGCCCCTGGTGCGGATCTGGAAGTGGCCGATGTGCGGGGTGGCCAGCGTCAGCAGCGGAACCGATTCCGCCACTTCGTCATCCATTCCGACGAACGAGTGCGGGGTGCCCGCCGCGACGCGTACCGCGCCGTCGACCAGGTCGATGCTGCGAAGCTCGTCGATGCGGGAGATGTCGATGAGGTTGTCGAAGTGCGTCAGGCGCATCGCCAGCATTGGCACCAGACTCTGCCCGCCCGCAAGGATTTTCGCGTCCTCGCCGTATTCGGCGAGCATGTCCACCGCCTCCTTCACCGATTCGGGGCGGTGGTAGGTGAACGGAGCGGCTTTCACGGCCGCAGCCGCTCGGTCGGCGCGCTCAGCAGTCGCAGCAGGGCGGACTGCAGGTCGTCGGCCAGTACGGCAGTGGGGCTCTTCCTGCGGCGCCGCCCGATCAGGAAGCCCATCGCCAAGCCGCCGGCGACGGCGGCCGCGACGGGTGCGGCCCGCTTGGCCATCGGCAGCGCAACGACTTTGAGCATGTCGATGGAATCGCCGGCATCGGGCTGAGCCGCAACCGCGGCCGTCTCCGTGGTCGGTGCGGTCGTCGCGGCGCCGCCGAGAAGATCCGATTCGAGGTTCTTGGCGAATTGTCCGATCAGGTTCGTCGACACGTCGGCCAGTACGCCGCGGCCGAACTGAGCGGCCTTCCCCGAGATGGTCAAGTCCGTGGTGATCGTGACGCTGGTCGCGTCACCCTCGTCCTTGAGTTGCGCGGTCACGAGCGCGGCCGCGTTACCACTGCCGCGGGTCTCCTTACCCTGCGCCTTGATGACAACGCGGCGAGCGGCCTTGTCGCGCTCCTCGAACGAGGCATCCCCCTTGTAGGACACCGTGATCGGACCGACCTTAACCTTCACCGCGCCGGTGAAGGCGTCGCCGTCGACCGACAACAGCTGAGCACCCGGAATGCACGGCGCGACGCGTTCGACGTCGTTGAGTGCCTCCCATGCCGTGTCCACCGGCACGGCGACCCGGAATTCGTTGTTGAGTTCCACTGTGGCTGCGTTCCTTACTTCTGGGCGTTCTCGATGGCCTCGACGATCGCGGCGGGGCTGGCGGGTAGGCGGGTCAGCGTGACACCGAGCGGTGCCAGGGCATCGTTGATCGCGTTGATGACGGCAGGTGTCGAACCGATCGCGCCGCCCTCGCCGACGCCCTTGTATCCGCCGACGCCGGGTCCGGGGATCTCCACGTGCCCGTACTCGACCGGGGGCACCTCGGTGGCCGTCGGCAGCAGGTAGTCGACGAAAGTGCTCGACAGCGGGTTGCCGTCGTCGTCGTAGGCCATATCCTCGAGCAGCGCACCGCCGATGCCCTGCACGGTGCCGCCGGCGATCTGACCCTCGACGACGTTGGGGTTGATCATCGGGCCGACGTCCTCGCTGACGATGTAGCGGGTGAGGGTGACCCGCCCGGTCTCGATGTCGACCTCGCACGTGCAGGCATGGGTGGCGTTCGCCCAGTGGATCATCGCCTCCGGTGGTGAGGCGAACCGCGCGGTCGCCTCCAACGACGACGAGACACCGGGCGGCAACTGCTGCGGCTCGTAGTACGCCCGGTAGGCGAGATCAGCGAAAGTCACGCTCTTGTCCGGGTTTCCGGCCACCACGGCGCGCGAGCCGGTCAGCTCCACCTCGGCCTCGTCGACCTCCAGGCGCGGTGCGGCCATCGCGATGATCTGCTTGCGCAGCAGCGCTCCCGCCTCGGCGACCGCACCCGCAGTCATCGGACCGCTGCGGCTGCCCTGGGTGCCCGCGCCGTACGGGGTGACCGCGGTGTCGCCCTGGATCGTCGACACGTCGGCGATCTCGGCGCCCAGCGCGTCGGCGGTCAACTGCACGACGGTGGTCTCGAGGCTGTTGCCGGTCGACCCGCCGTTGACGTAGACGTTGATCTTGCCGGTGGGCTCCATCCGGATGGTGCAGCCCTCGGTGCCCAGGTGTCCGGTCGCGGCGCCGGTCGGTTCGATGTAGGCCGAGAACCCCAGGCCGATGTAGCGGCCCTCAGCCAGCGCATCGGCCTGTTCCTTGCGGAAGCCCTCGTGGTCGAGGATCTTCACCGCCTGCTCGAAGGTGTCGGCGGGCGCGACGTGGTCGTAGGGCATGCCGTTGGGGTTGAAGTAGGGCATCTCATCGCCGCGCAGGATGTTGCGCCTGCGCAGTTCGACGGGATCCATGTCCAGCTTGCGCGCGGCGATGTCGAAAAGCACCTCGCGGGCCAGGGTTTCGTACTGCCAGGGGCCGCGGTACGCGTGCAGGCCGGCGGTGTTGGAGAACACGGTCTTGTAGTTGAAGCTGGCCTTCGGCACCCGGTACGGGCCCGGGAAGAACATGCCGACCGCGGCGGTGGTCAGCACCGGGTACGGGGTGGGGTAGGCGCCGACGTCATAGGCGAAGTCGATGTCGACGGCGAGGATGGTGCCCTCTTCGTCGAGGGCCATCCGCGCGGTGCCGTCGACGTGGCGCGCCTGACCCGCCGACATCAGGTTCTCGCGGCGGTCCTCGATCCACTTCAGTGCCGCGGAGCTCAATTGCGCGTTCGACGTCGCCGGGACCTTCCGAGCCGCCAGCATGATGCACATGTCCTCGCGCATCGGCACGACCTTCTGGCCGAAGCCACCGCCGGTGTCGCGCATGATGACTCGCACGTTGTGCGCAGGAATGCCGAGCAGCCGCGCGCAGAACGCGCGCAACTCGTGGGGCGTCTGCGTCGATGCCCACAGGGTCAGTTCCTCGGTCGCAGGCGTCCACTCCACGACCATGCCGCGGCACTCGATAGGCACCGGCGCGTGGATCTGCTGATAGACGTTCGCCGACGCGACGCAGGCGGCGGTGGCGAACGTCTCCTCGTCGGGCGGCGCTCCGCCCATGCCGCCCGCGACGTTGTCGGGGTAGGCCTCATGCACGACCACCGACGACCCGACGGCTTTCGTGAAGTCGGCGACCGCAGGCAATGGCTCGTAGTCGACGTCGACGAGATCGACTGCGTCCTCGGCGAGATAGCGGCTGTCGGCCACGACGAGCGCGACCGGATCGCCGACGAACTTCACCTCACCTTCGGCCAGCGGCGGGCGCGGGGTGTCGGGGATGTCCTTGCCCGCGACCGCGTGCCAGGCCTCCTTGACGTCGGGATTGAGGTCGTCGGCGGTGAACACCGCGTGCACCCCCGGCATGGCCAGCGCGGCCGACGCGTCGATGCCGTTGATCTTCGCCCTGGCGAACGGGCTGCGCACGAAGCACGCGTGCAGCATCCCCGGCCGCACGACGTCGTCGACGAAGGTGCCTCGGCCGGTGAGAAGCCGGTTGTCCTCGACGCGCGCGACTCGGGTTCCTGCGTAACGGGTCGCGACCTTCTCCGCTGAAGCAGAAGTCACCGGTTCACCCTTCTCCTCGCCGTGTAAAGAGTGACGTTATCGCATTCGAGAACGACATTTCCATAGGCGTTGTCTCATCCCTCATGGTGGATGCGTCCGGCCGTGTCGCTCAGCGGACGGCCGCCGCCGCCCCACCTGCGGGCGATGATTTCGGCCGCGATCGACACCGCGGTCTCCTCGGGTGTGCGCGCGCCGAGGTCCAGGCCGATCGGGCTGGCCAACCGGGTCAGATCGGCGTCGGTGAGGCCGCACTCGCGCAACCGGCGCAACCGGTCGTCGTGCGTGCGGCGCGATCCCATCACGCCGATGTAACCGACCTCGGGCAGGCCGAGTGCGACCTGGAGCACGGGGACGTCGAACTTCGGATCGTGGGTGAGTACGCAGATCGCGGTGCGGGCGTCGATGGCACCCTGCTCCGCCTGCTCTGCGAGGTAGCGGTCGGGCCACATCACCACGACCTCATCGGCACCGGGAAAGCGGGCGGGTGTGGCGAATACGGGACGCGCGTCGCACACGGTGACGCGATATCCGAGCAGGGCGCCCTGCTGGGCGAGCGCGGCGGCGAAATCGATCGCCCCGAAGATCAGCATCCGCGGCGGCGGCGCGTGGCTGGCGACGAACACCTCCATGCCCGTCTCCTGGCGCTGGCCGTCGGGGCCGTACGACAACACGCCCGTGCGACCGACGGCGAGCAACCCGCGCGCGTCGTCCGTGACGGCGGCGTCGACGCGCGCCGAACCCAGCGATCCGTCGACCGAATCCGTGCCGATGACCAGGCGGCGCCCAATCCGGTCGGCGTCGGGGTGCGCGATGACGGTGGCCACGGCGGTGGGACGGTGTGCGGCGATATCGTCGGCGACCGCCTGCAACTGCGGGAAGCTGTCGCGTGACACCGCCTCGGCAAAGATGTCGATGATGCCGCCGCACGTCAGCCCTACGGCGAATGCGTCGTCGTCGCTGATGCCGTAGCGCTGCAACTCGGGGCGCCCCGAGGCAACGACCTCGTTGACCAGTTCGTAGACGGCGGCCTCGACGCAGCCACCGGACACCGAGCCGGCGACCGAACCGTCGGGGCTGACCACCATGGTCGCGCCGGGCTGCCGCGGCGCCGAGCGGATCGTGCGCACGACGGTGGCCACACCGGCGGCGCCGCCGGACCGCCACACGGTCAGCAACTCCTCGAGCACCTCGCGCACGCTCGCAGTCTAAGCCCGAGACGCTGTGCAAGTGCTCAGCGGTAAGGGGCGGGAACGCCGGACGGCACGGAATGTTCGCTCTATCGTTGGAAGCATCGCCTGGAATCTGCCCACACCACTGTCCATTCCGCGGTTGCCGTCGTTACCCGCGTTGGCGTCGGCTGCCCACGTCCCTGAGGGCCGGATGGTGGAGCTCCCCGGCCGCGGTACGACGTACGTCGTCGACTCGGGGCCGTGCGACGGCCCCGTTTTCATGTTGTTGCATTCGGTGGCATGCACGGGTGTCATGACGTGGTATCCCGCGCTGGATGCACTGCAGGAATTCGGCCGCGTGGTCGTGTTCGACCAGCGCGGTCATGGTCAGGGCATCACGGCGCACCGGTTTCTGCTCGAGGACTGCGCCGACGATGTCGCAGCCCTGGCCGATGCCCTGGGCATCCCGACCTTCGTGCCGGTCGGGTATTCGATGGGTTCGCTTGTGGCCCAACTGGTCTGGAAGCGCCATCGGGCACGCGTCGACGGGTTGGTGTTGTGCGCCGCGGCGGCGGCGGTCAACCGTGCCAGCTACGAGCGGATCGCGACGGGCGTGTTCGCCGCGCTGCTCGAATCGCTGAGCCCGCCTGCGAGGCGACTCTCACCCGCCGCGATGGTGGGCCCCGGCGCGTTGCAGAACCACCAGTGGCTGCTCAACCAGGTGCGTAGTACCTCGCCCGGTGCGATCACCCGGGCCCTGGCCGAAGTCATCCGCTTCGATTCGACGACATGGATCCACGAGGTCGACGTCCCCACAGCGGTGGTGGTGACGACGCGCGACCGGGCGTTCGGGGTGCGACGGCAGCGATGGCTGGCGAGCCGGATACCCGACGCCGAAACCGTCGACGTCGCCGCCGGCCACGCCGGATGCACGTTCGCCTCCGACAAATTCGTCGAGGCGCTCGTGACCGCGGCCGAGTTGGTCAGCAGACGCCTTCCGCCGATCGGGCGGTACAAGACCGCCGAAGGCTAGCGACGTGAAGCGCCTCAGCGGCTGGGACTCGCTGCTGCTGTCCAGCGAGACGCCGAACGTGCACCAGCACACGCTCAAGATCGCCGTGGTCGACACCTCGCAGTTCGAGGGCGAGCCGACCTTCGACGCATTTCTGGAGACGTTCCGCGAGCGCCTTCCTGACCTCGATCCCTTCCGGTACGAACTCGTCGATGTTCCGCTGCACCTGCATCGGCCGGTGTGGCGGCAAGGCGCCGACATCGACTTCGGCTACCACGTCCGGAAAGTGGCCGTTCCTGACCCGTACGGGCGCGCGGGACTCGACGCGCTGATCGGTCAGATCGCGAGCACGCCCCTGGATCGCAGCCGGCCGCTGTGGGAGCTGTACTACGCCGAAGGTCTCGCCGAGAACCGCGTGGCGGTGATCGGCAAGGTGCATCACGCGTTGGCCGACGGCGTCGCGTCGGCGAACCTGATGGCCCGTGCGATGGAATGGCCCGGCACCGGCGCGGGTGGTCCCCGTTCGGGAGTCGACTCCGAATCACTGTCGGCAGCAGCTCTGCTCGCGTTCGCGGTACGGGACCACCTCCGCCAACTCGCGGGCCTGCCCGGCGTTCTCAAAGAGGTTGTCGTCGGCGCCTACCGCCTGCAGCGGCGAGCGCGTGCGCGCCGTCGCCATCCCGAACTCGCCGAACGGTTCAAACCGCCCCCCACCTTCCTTAACCGCAAACTCTCGGCCGGGCGCGCGTTCGCGACCGCCACCCTCTCACTCGACGAGGTCAGAGCGACGAGCAAGCAGCTCGAGGCGACCGTCAACGACGTGGTGCTCGCGATCGCCGCCGGCGGACTGCGCACGTTGCTCATCGAGCGTGACGGGAGCGCCGACGACGCGCTGATCGCCTCGGTTCCCGCCGCGACCGACACCTCGCCGGACCGCATCACCGGCAACGAGTTGAGCACCATGCTGGTGTCTTTGCCGGTGCAGATCGTCGACCCGTTGGAAAGGCTGCGCCTGATCCGCACGGCCACGCGGATGGCCAAGGAGGACAACGAGTCGCTGGGCCCCGCCACCGTGGGCAAGGGGCTGCGGTACGTACCGCCCGCGGCGGCGCGCGCCACCTTCCGATGGATGTCGCGGCGCGAGGCGCCCAACCAGTTGTTCAACCTGATCGTGTCGAACGTGCCCGGGCCCCGCGAGCGCGGCCGGATCGCCGGAGCCGTCGTCACCGAGATCTACTCGGTCGGTCCACTGGCCGCCGGTTCGGCCATGAACATGACGGTGTGGAGCTACGTCGACCAGCTCAACGTCTCGGTGCTCTGCGACGACCTGGCGTTCGACGACGTCCACACCGCGACGGACGCGCTCATCGCCGCCTTCGCCGAACTCCGCGCGGCCGCCGGCCTTCGCCAGACCACCACCGAGATGGCCGGAGCTCTGCCGCAGGTCAGCGTGCGTCGAACTCGATCGGAAGCGTCGCAGGGCCGGTGATGCCGACCAGCGGCTTCCACATCGCGGGGCCTGCGCGGCGCAGATTGCGCACGCGGCTGCTCATCACGACCAGCGCCTCGGCCAGTTCACGACGGGCCAGGTTCGCGCCGAGGCAGTAGTGCGCGCCCGCGCCGAAGGTCTGCATCGGCGCGGCACCCTGCCGAGTGATGTCCAGACGGTCGGCGTCGTCGTACACGGCCGGATCGCGGTTCGCACTTGCCGAGTTGATCAGCACGAAGGTGCCCGCCGGGATGGTCACGCCGCCGTAGGTGACGTCCTCGACCGTCATCCGCATCGCACCGAACACCACCGGGTAGAACCGCATCAGTTCCTCGACGGCGTTCATCGCGAGCTCGGGGTGCTCGGCCAGCAGCTCCCACTGATCGGGGTGGTCGCACAGCACGTCCACCGCGGCCGCGAGCTGGTTGCGGGTGGTGTCGGTGCCCGCCATCAGGATTCCCGCCGCGAGCATGCGCAGTTCCTCGATGCTCAACCGGTCCCCGTCGTCCTCGGCGCGGATCAACTCCGAGATCAGGTCGTCGGTGAGCGTCGTGCGGCGCTCCGCGACCATCCCGTCGATGTAGTCGTCGAGTTCGGCCCACGCCTGCAGGATCAGCGGCGCGTGTTCGGCCGCGTTCCATTCGAACAGCTTGAAGAAGTCATCGGCCCACTCGGAGAACAACTTCCAATCCTCGCGCGGGGCGCCGAGCAGCTCGGCGATGACCGGAACCGGATACGGACGTGCGATGTCCTCCACGACCTCGCACTGTCCCGACGCCACCAGTGGATCCACCAGATCCGTGATGACTGTGGTGATCGTCGTCTCCAGCCGTCCCACCGAGCGCGGCGTGAACGCCTTGCAGACCAGGCGCCGAAGCCGCGAGTGGGTTTCACCGTTGACGCTGAGGAGCGTCGTGACGGCGCGATCCCACAGCGGGCCGGAGGTGATGCCCTGGGCCTCCAGACCGAGTCCCGGCGGCACGCACATGCGGTGGTCGCGCAGGGCCGACCGGACCGTCTCGTAGCTCAACAACTCGGGCCCGTGAGCGCCCATCGCGACCGGTCCCGCGTTGCGGGCCTCGGCGATCCGCCGGTGTGCTTCGTATGCGTCGGTCGCGTCCTCATACGAGAGGGTCGGCAGGTCGGCCTCGAAGACCGTCGGGCTTGGCCGGTCCGTGTCCACGTTGACGGTGACGCTCATGGTGACCTCCTCGGCGTGACGACACTTCGATGCTCGGCTGCGCCGGGGAAGCGGACTAGCGTAGGCGACTACTCCAGTCCGGAAGTGAGGCGATATGCGTAGTGCCTGGGCGGGTCCGGCGTTGGCCGTCGTCCTCGCGTGGCCGGCAGGCGTGGCGTCGGCGACACCGGATGCACCCGTGCCCCCGGTGTCCGATGCGGCGCGGGCGGCCGGGCTCGTCGATGTCCGCACCGTCGTGCCCGACGCGGTGATCGACCTGCGGTACGCGACGGCGGACAACTTCGTCGGCGAGCGGCTGTATCCGGCCGATGCGCGCTGCCTCGTCGACGAGTCGATGGCGCCCGGCTTGGCCGCGGCCGCCGACGTGTTGCGCCCCGGCGGCGAGGTGCTGGTGTTCTGGGATTGCTATCGGCCGCACGACGTTCAGGTGCGGATGTTCGAGGCGGTCTCCGATCCCGGATGGGTGGCCCGGCCGGGGCCCTATGCGAGCAGCCATGAAGCGGCGTTGTCGGTCGATGTGACCTTGGCTCGTGACGGCACCCTCGTCGACATGGGCACCGGTTTCGACGAGTTCACCGCGCGCGCCAACGCGTATGCCACCGACGGGGTCAGCGCGGCGGCACAGGCCAACCGCAAGCGGTTGCGCGACGCGATGGCCGCGGGCGGGCTCACCGTGTACACCGGCGAGTGGTGGCATTTCGACGCGCCGGGTGCGGACCGGCAGCGCCCGATACTCGACGTCCCCGTGAACTAGCTGCTGGCCAGGTCGTCAGGCGGCGGCCGGATCGGCGGTCATGGCTTGGCAGTACGAGCACAGGTTCGGCCCGAGTGTCGGGTAACCACATCCGCCGCAGATCGCGACCGCGGTAAGTTCATCGGCTTCGGGCATGCCGGTTATTTACCCTCTTGCAATCCAATTAATCCCGTAGTTGAGACGAAGTCTGGGAAGCTGCCCCACGACATGGCTACTGCAGAGCTCGCCCCGGCCAGCGGCACCCACAGCACGCGGCGAGCCTGGGCTGCGGTCGCGTTGCTCGCGCTCGTCGGGACGCTGAACTACGCGGACCGGTTCCTGCCCGCGGTCCTCGCCGAACCGATCAGGGCGGAACTGGAGCTGTCCGATACCGCGCTCGGCGTGATCAACGGGTTCGGCTTCCTGGCCGTGTACGCCGTGCTCGGCCTGCTGATCGCCCGGATCGCCGACCGCGGTGCGTTCGGGCTGGTGGTGTCGACGTGCCTGACGTTGTGGGGCGCGATGACGATGCTGGGCGGTGCGGTGCAGTCAGGCTTCCAACTGGCGCTCACCCGCGTGGGCGTGGCGATCGGGGAGGCCGGCAGCACACCTGCCGCACACGCGTATGTGGCGCGCAACTTCGCGCCCCAACGTCGTGCCGCGCCGCTGGCGGTGATCACGCTCGCGATTCCGCTCGCCAGCGCGGCCAGCCTGATCGGCGGCGGTCTCCTGGCGCAAACCTTGGGCTGGCGGATGGCGTTCGTGGTCATGGGTGCGATCAGCGTGGCGTTCGCGCCGCTGGTCCTCATCGCGCTCGGGCGCAGGCAGTCGATGCCCGCCACGACGGGAGTCGACGACATCGATGTCCCCGCCAAGGCCTGGGATCTGCTGCGCAAAGGCAGCTTCGTGGGCGTCGTCGTGGGAGCGTCGTGCATCTCGGTGGCTGGTTACTCGTTGACGGCGTTCGCTCCCGCGTATCTGGTGCGCACCCGCGGTATGGAGTTGGGCGAGGTCGGGGTGCACTACGGCATCGCCAGCGGGCTCACGGGCATCCTCGGCCTTCTGGTCGTCGGCCGGGTCGCCGACCGGTTGTCGGCCTCCGATCCGCGGTGGCTGCTGTGGCTGGTGGCCGCGATGACCGCCGCGATGCTCCCGTTCTCGGCGTTGGCGTTCACGGTGGGCGACCGGACGCTGTGCATATGGTTCATCTCGCTGAGCTACGTCGTCGGCACGGCGTACATGGCGCCGTCCATCGCGGCCATCCAACGACTGGCCCGAGCCGAACAGCGCGCGACGGCTTCGGCGATCTTCCTGTTCTTCGGCGCCCTCGTCGGGTCGGCGGGCCCGTTCCTCACCGGCGTCATCAGCGACGCGCTCTCCGACGACCTCGGTGCGATGTCGCTGGGGCGGGCGCTGCTGATCGTGCCGGCGTTCCAAGTGGCCGCGATCGTCTGTTACCTCCTGGCGAGTCGGAGGTTCGTCCGCGAGATCGTCGACTCAGATGATCGGCGGGTCGTCGGGGCGCACTAGCCGCAGCCACCGGTAGCCGTAGGGTTCCAGGCCGATCTCGATGCGGCCCTTGTCGTCGAGCTCGTGTTCGGTGAGATCGTCGAGCAGGTCGACCAGCTTGCAGCCCGGCGCGTCGTCGAGTCGGATCGGCACGAGGCAGCCTTCGGCGCCGAAATTGTGCAGCGCGACCATCGCCCATCCCGACTTCTCGCGGCAGACGTGGGCCAGCACGGCGGGATTCGGTTGGTCCAGGATCTCGGGCGTTGACCATCCGATCTCCGGCTGCGACCGGTACGTGTAGATCAGATTGCGCATGAACCACCAGAACGACTGGTGGTCGTGGCGCTGGTCGGCGGCGTTGACCCGATCGGGACCGAACATGCCGTCGGGCTGGGGCCGGGGCAGCTTGCGCTTGGCCGCCTTGGAGAAGCCACCGTTGACACCGCTGGTCCACTGCATCGGAGTGCGCACCGCGAAGCGTCCCTCGACGTCGAGGTTCTCGGCCATGCCGATCTCCTCTCCGTAGAACAGGACCGGGGTGCCGGGCATCGAGAACATCAGCGAGTAGACCATCCGCATCCGCCGCTCATCGCCGCCGAGCATGGCCGGTAGCCGCCTGCGCAGGCCGCGGCCGTAGAGCTGCATGTCCGGGTCGGGCCCGAAGGCGTCGAAAATCTCCTGGCGCTCGTCGTCGCTCAGTTTGTCGAGGGTCAGCTCATCGTGATTGCGCACGAAGTTGGCCCACTGGCTCGTGATGTCGAGCGGCGGTCGTTGCATCAGTGCCTCGGCGATGGGTCGGGCGTCGCCGCGCGCCATGGACAGGTAGACGTTCTGCATGCCGATGAAGTCGAACTGCATGTTGAGCCCGTCTCCGTCGGGGCCGCCGAAGAACGACTTCTGGTCCGGATAGCCGACGTTCACCTCGCCGAGCAGCACCGCGTCGCCGACCCGTCGGGTGACGAAGTTGCGCACGTCGCCGAGGTACTCGTACGGGTCGAAGACCCCGGGATCGCCGGGTGCGCCGTCGCGGGCGAAGAGGAACGGGACGGCGTCGACCCGGAAACCGGATACCCCCAGCTCGAGCCAGAAGCCGAGCACCCGCGAGATCTCCTCCTGCACAACCGGATTGGCGATGTTCAGGTCCGGCTGGTGTTTGAGGAAGTGGTGCAGGTACCACTCGTCGGTCTTCGGGTCGCGCTCCCAGAGGCTGTCCTCCTTGTCGGGGAACACGACGTCCTTCTTGCTCGACTTGGGTTTCGTCGCGCTCCACACGTAGTAGTCGCGATACGGGTCGTCGGTGCTGCGGCAGGCGGACTTGAACCACGGGTGGCGGTCCGAGGTGTGGTTCATGACGAAGTCGACGATCACCCGGATCCCGCAGGACTTGGCGGTGCGCACGAGTTCGACGAAGTCACCGTGCGTTCCCAGTCGCGGGTCGACACCGAAGAAGTCGACGATGTCGTAGCCGTCGTCGACGCGGCCGGTGGGGTAGAAGGGCATGAGCCACAGACACGTCACACCCAGGTCGGCGAGGTACTCGATGCGCTCGGTCATGCCGCGGATGTCGCCGCAGCCGTCGCCGTCCCAGTCGTAGAAGGTCTCGACGTCGGCGCAGTAGAAGACCGCGTTCTTCCACCACAGGTCGCCGGTCTCGATCTTCCTCACGCGGAGACCGCCGTCGGATTGAGCCGGGGCAGCACGTGTTCGCCGAATGCGTCGATGAAGGCGGTCTGCTGTTGTCCGACGAAGTGCAGGTACAACTCGTCCCAGCCCTGCTCAAGATCCTGCTGCAGCCACTCGACATGCTTGCCCAGATCGCTTGAGATACGGACCGATTGGTGCATCTGCTCGGGGGTGACCTTCTCGCCCATGACGTCGAACGCCTCGACCGTCTCGGTGTCCCAGCAGACCGGGGGATCGAACACGTTGCTGCGCCACTGGTCGTGGGCGATCGCGAGCGCCTCGTCCTCCGACGGGGCCCAGCTGAGGTGAATCTGCAACCGCGCGGGCCCGCGGCCGCCGGCGTCACGGTAGGCCCGAAGGACCTTCTCCAGCGCTTCCCTCGACTGGTTCACGGTGACGAGCCCGTCCGCCCAGGAGGCATGTCGGGCGGCGGTTTCCGGCGTGACGGCGGGGCCGACGAGATCGGGGATCTTGTCGGGTCGGGTCCACAGCCGCGCGCGATTGACCTGGACCAGCCCTTGGTGGCTGACCTCGTCACCGCCCAGCAACCGTCTGATCACGTCGACGCACTCGACGAGGCGCTGGTCGCGCACCTCTTTGCGCGGCCATTCGCCGCCGGTGATCCGCTCGTTTGAGGCCTCACCCGAGCCGAGCGCCGCCCAGATCCGGCCCGGGAACATCTGCGCGAGCGTCGCGATGGCCTGGGCGACGATCGCGGGGTGGTACCGCTGCCCCGGCGCGTTGACCACTCCGAACGGCAGCTGCGTCGTGGCCAGTGCCGCGCCGAGGAAGGCCCACGCGAACCCGGACTCACCTTGTCGCTCACTCCACGGGCTGAAGTGGTCCGATGACATGGCTGCGGTGAAACCCGCCTGTTCGGCGCGCTGGACGTCGCACAGCAATTGCGCCGGACTGATCTGCTCGTGCGAGCAGTGGAAACCGATGACCGTCATGGGTCACCGCGTACCCGTTCTTCGCCGCTCTTACGTGAACGTCAGCCGATGGACGGTAGGTTCGCCTTCGTGGCCGAGCTGATGAACCGCCAGATCGTGTTGCGCCGCAGGCCCGTCGGGCTGGTCCAGCCCGCCGACACCGAGTTGATCACCGCGCCTGCGCCCGAGCCCGCCGACGGTGAGGCGTTGGTGCGCACGACCTACGTCGGCATCGACGCCGCCGCCCGCACCTGGCTGAACGACCAGCCCGGCTATCTGCCTCCTGTGCAGCTCGGGGAGGTCATCCGCGCGGCAGGCATCGGTGAGGTGGTGGCGTCCCGATGCGATGCGTACGCCGTCGGCGATGTGGTCACGACGCTGACGGGTTTTCAGGAATACGTGATCAGCCGCGACGACATCTTCACCACGCCGGCGCCCGGTCCCGACGTCGACCAACTCGCGGTGATGTCGGTGTACGGGCCGACCGGCGCGACGGCTTATTTCGGAATGGTCGGGATCGGCAAGCCACAGCCGGGGGAGACCGTGGTGGTGTCGGCGGCCGCGGGTGCCACCGGTTCCGTCGCGGGCCAGATCGCCAAGATCGCCGGGGCCCGGGTGGTCGGCATCGCCGGGGGACCGGACAAGTGCCGCGCGGTCGTGGAGGATTTCGGGTTCGACGCGTGCATCGACTACCGCGAGGCCAACCTGCCCGCGGCGCTGAAGGAGCACTGCCCCAAGGGAGTCGACGTGTACTTCGACAATGTCGGCGGGCCGATCCTCGACGCGGTGCTCGGCCGCCTGGCGCACAAGGCGCGGGTGGTGTTGTGCGGTGTCATCTCGAGCTACCTGACCGGTGAACATCCCGGCCCGGCCAACTACGTCAACCTGTTGTCGAAGACCGCGCTGATGCAGGGATTCAACGCGCTCGACGAATGGGGGCGGTTCGACGAGGCTTTCGGGCCCCTGCGCCGCTGGGCGGACGAGGGACGACTGGTGCACCGCCAGACGATCTTCGAGGGCATCGAGTCCTGCGTCGACGCCATGAACGGCTTGTTCACCGGCGCCAACATCGGCAAGATGTTGGTCAAGATCAGCGAGCCGGGAAGCGGGAAACTTGCCTCGTGAAACGGTTGGTTGGTCGCGAATCAAAGCGGGTATGACGAACGTCGCAATTGGTGGACACACACTGAGGAGTGGTGGCATGGGCGCTCGACGAATCGCTCGGATGCTGAGTCTGGTGGTGCCGTTCGCGGCTGTCTCTTCTACCCATCTGACGCTGCCGATGAAGGCATACGTCTATCGCCTGGTGGTCTCTGCCGTACTAAA